>NZ_JBFNQN010000005.1 GCF_040796495.1 Kineococcus endophyticus
AGGTGATCGACTCCACGCCGTCGACGGGCTTGTCGGTCACCAGCGCCACGCCGGTGTCGTAGAAGTCCAGGCCCGGGCTCGTCGAGGGCTTGGTGCCGTCCTTGGCGTAGTCCGCGATCGCCTTGACACCGAGTTCGGCCATCTTCAGCGGGTACTGCTGCGCGGTCGCGCCGATGACGCCGTCGGTGACCTCCTTCACCCCGTCGCACCCACCGTCGACCGAGACGATGATCACACCGGACTTCCCGGCCGCCTTCAGCGCGTTGTCCGCACCGGACGCGGCGGGCTCGTTGATCGTGTAGACGACGTTGATGTCGGGGTTCTTCGTCAGGCAGTTCTCCATCGCGGTGCGGCCGCCGTCCTCGGCGCCACCGGTGGGTTCGTTGCAGACGATGGTGTAGTCCCCGCCGTCGTACGTTCCGGTCTTGTCCTCGTCGCCGTTCTTCTTGGGATCCTTGGTGTCGATCCCCATGCCGGTGAGGAAACCCTGGTCGCGGTTGTAGTCCACCGTGACGACCTTGTCGTTGAAGGCGTCCAGGAGCGCGATCGTCGCGGGCTTGCCGCCGAGCTGGCCCTTGGCCCACTTCCCGATCATCTCGCCGGCCTTGAAGTTGTCGGTGGCGAAGGTGATGTCGACGGTGTCGGCCGGGTCCGGCGGGGTGTCCAGGGCGATGACGTACAGGCCCGCGTCGCGCGCCTTCTCGATCGCGCTGTTCACGCCCGGGCCGTTGGGCGTGATGAGGATGCCCTTCTGGCCGGCCGCGATGGCGTTCTCGATGAGCTGGACCTGGCCCTGCTCGTCGCCGTCCTCCTTGCCGGCACCGACCGTCAGGTCGATGCCGTCCTTCTCGGCCTCGGCCTTGGCGCCCTTCTGCATGGCGACGAAGAACGGGTTCTGGGAGTCCTTCGTGATGAGCGAGACGGCGACCTTGTCGTCACCCCCGCCGCCGGAACCGGTGCTGCCGCTGCCGGAACCGCAGGCGACGAGGCTGGCCGCGGCGAGTGCGGCGACACCGACGGCAACGGTCGGGCGGGTGCGGACGATCTTCATCGATTCCTCCTGTGGGGCGCAGATCCCGCGGTCGTCGGTGACCGGGTGCCGCCACCGCGCTCTGTGGCCGACGGCAGGAGAGTGCCCGGCACTTACGTCGGCTGTCAACGACTAGATCTCGACTTCTGCTTGACAATCGACATAAGGCAGGCGGAGGCTCAGGCCGTCACCCACCGACCCAGGAGGTCTCATGGCACCGGCCGCACCGCGGAGGACCTCCGACGGCGGTTCCGGGCAGGCGCTCGACCTCATCACCTCCGGCCGCGCCCGGACGCGGACCGCCCTGGCGGACGCGCTCGGACTGTCGCGGTCGACGACGGGGCAGCGGCTTGAACCCCTGCTGGCCAGCGGGCTCGTCCAGGAGTCCGACGACCTCGTCGCCTCCGGAGGGCGGCCGTCGCGCAGCCTGCGACTCAACGCCCGCGCCGGGCTGGTGGTCAGCGTCGACATCGGCGAGGAGCGGACGCGGGTGGCGGTCACCGACCTCGAGACCGCGGTGCTGGGCGAACGCGTCCTGGCCCTGCGCCTGGACGACGGCCCGGAACCGTTGCTGGAGAGGATCTCCGAGGCAGCGCGTCAGGTCCTGCGGGAGGACGACCTCACCGGGGCACCCGTCGTCGGGATCGGCCTGGGTGTTCCGGCTCCGGTGGACTCCGCCGCGGGCCGGGTCACGGGATGGTCGATCATGTCCGGGTGGGACGGTTTCGACGTCCGCGACCACCTGCGCCGGGCCTGGGGCGTTCCCGTCGTCGTCGACAACGACGTGAACGTCCAGACCGTCGCCGAGCACCACCGGTTCTGGCCGGACGTCTCCCACCTGTTCTACGTGAAGATCGGCACCGGCGTGGGCAGCGGGATGGTCGTCGACGGGGCGGTGAACCGAGGTGCCCAGGGCGGGGCCGGGGACATCGGCCACGCCCACGTCGGCGGGTACGGCGACCCGCAGTGCCGGTGCGGGAACCTCGGGTGCCTGGAGTCCCTCGTCGGCGGGTGGGCACTGGCCCGCGACCTGCGCGACGCGCCACGCCCGGACATGCACGACGCCCGGGACGTGGCCCGGCAGGTGAAGCTCGGCGAGGTGCAGGCCGTGACCCGTCTGCGCGCCGCCGGCCGGATCCTCGGGGAGGCCGTCGCCTTCGCCACCAGCCTGCTGAACCCGGAGGTCATCGTCCTGGGCGGGTTGCTGAGCGTCAGCGGCGACCACCTCATGGCCGGGGTGCGCGAGACCGTGTACCAGCGTTCGCACCCCCTGGCGACGCGGCAGTTGCGCATCGTCCCCACCGGGTTCCGGTCGCGGTCGGGGATCGTCGGCGCGAGCTACCTCGTGCGGGACCACGTCCTGGCCCCCGCCCGGGTGGACGGGCTGCTCGCGGCCGGCGACTCCCCCTTCGAGCTCCCCTGACGCCGAACTCCTGACGACGCCGCGTCAGGACCGCACCGCGTACCGGAGGCCGACGACCCCCTGGGCGAACCGCCGCACGTCCTGCAGGTCGAGGTCGACCCGCAGGCCGAGGGGCAGCGCCGGGCGGCCCCCACCGACGGCGACGGGACACACCAGCAGGACGCACTCGTCGACGAGACCGTGCCGGAACGCCTCGGCCCCGAGCGCGGCTCCGCCCACGCTGAGGTCGGTGTCCGAGGCCTGCTTGAGGGCACGGACGACGTCGGGGTCGAACTCGCGGTGCAGCGTCGTCCGCGAGGTCGTCACCGCGTCGAGCGTCCGGGAGAACACGACCTTGTCGGCGTCGCGCCAGACGGCGGCATACTCCTGCACGACGTCCGGTTCACCCTCGAGCCAGTCGTCGTCCTCCCAGACCCGCATCGTCTCGTACATGCGCCGGCCGTAGAGGGACGTCCCGATGCGCCGTTCGTGCTCGTTCCAGAACGCGTGCACCTCCTCGTCGGGGACGGACCAGTCGAACGCCCCGGAGGCGTCCTCGAGGTACCCGTCGAGCGAGGTGTTCGCCGCGTAGACCAGTCGACCCATGAGTTCCTCCGCCTCCCCGAACTCCACCCTGCACCGGAGGGGACCGCCGGACAAGGGGTCGCCCTCACGCGGCGGACGTGGCGACCCGCAGGTCCGACACGACGACGTCGAGGTCGACGGCCCCGTCCGTCGGGACCCGCACCACCGGCCCCAGTGCGAGAGGTTCGGCGTTCGCCGCCCAGCGGTCGTAGTCCTCCCCCAGCCGCCGCTCGTCCTCGTGGACGGCCGACCTCCGGCGCGCCGCGTACCGCCGTCGCGCCAGCGCCGGAGCCACGTCGCACCACACCTCGACCACGGTGGACGCACCGCTCGTCGCCACGCCCGCGCGGGCGAAGGTCAGGTCTCGTGGACGGAACCACCAGGACTCCACCAGGACCGTGCCCGGCAGCCCCGCCGCCACCGCCCAGACCGTGTCCATCGCGACGGCGCCCAGCCGCGGGCGGGGGAACTCCGCCGGCAGCACGGGGGCGAGGGCCTCCTTCACCGCGTCCTTCGTCAGGCACGGCCACCCCGTCCGCTCGGCCAGGCCGCGCGCCAGCGTCGTCTTCCCCGCTCCCGGCAGCCCGTTGACGAGGATCACGACGGCGGCCACCGGCCCACCCTGGCACGGTGCTCCCGTGATCGGCACGCCGCCGAGTTCAGCGCGATCCGGCTGCGGAACGCCGGAGCGGGGCAGGCCGGAGGAGGACGTCGCCCGGGCGGCGGATCCAGCGAGGCCTGAAACGTCCCGAACCATCCTGCATGTTCACCTCCGCCGTCACCGGGGCCCGTGTCGTGGGTTTCACGCGCGAGGCCGGCTGGTGCCAGGCTCCCGGGTGCGCCCACCCCGTCCCCGAGGGCGTGGCCCTCGTCGTCCTGCCCGACGGCCGGTTCGCCCACTTCGCCCGCACGTGCGTCCGGCACGTCCTGGGGGTGACGCTCACGCTCGAGGACCTGCTGGCCATCGAGGCCCGGCGGCACGCCGCCTTCGTCATGGGCCTGGCCCAGGTCCACGCGGCGTTCGTCCGTGAAGACCCGGACCTGTGCGCCGGTCTCCTGCTGACCCTGGAGGAACTGCGGCCCGCGACGGTCGCCGAGCGCATCGTCCTGGAGTCGGCCCGGGCTCGGCTCGAACTCGTCGTCGCCACGGGGACCAGCGAGGCGGTCGACGCGTAGGCCGGGAGGCCGACGCGTACGATCGGCGCGTGGTCCTGCCGATCAGCCATCCCCTGCAGCGGTACAGCGTCAGCGGGTACCAGGAGGAGGAACTGCCCTCGGGCGCGGTCGCGTGGTCGGCGAACCTGTTGCGGTACGGGCAGGGGTTCGGCCTGGTGACCGACCACGGCGACGGCCGGCCGGCCGAGTGGACGTTCACCGACGCCGGGTACGGCGAGGAGTTCCTCACCGCGGCGGCCGCGCTGCACCCGGACTCCGAGGACCCGGGGGCGGTGCTCGTCGACCAGCTCGTGACCGTCCGGGCGATGAACTCCCTGGACCAGGTCGCCTACTGCCTGGACGACGACGCGTTCGAGACCCGCGGGGAGCACCGGCTCGCCGACCCCGGCCTGACGTTCCTGCAGGTCCGCCGCGACCTGGCCGAACGGTTCCCCGACCGCAACCCCCGCATCTGGGACAAGAACGCGTCGGCGATGGTGCCGGTCACGTCCCCCTCCACCTGAGGTCAGCGGCGGAACGTCGCCACGACGGAGTTCAGTTCCGCCGCCGAGCGCGCCACCTCGCCCGCCGTCGTCGCGGTGTGCCCCGCGCCGGTGGTGGTCTGGGCCGCCGCAGCGGCGATGCCGGTCGTGTTGAGCGCGATCTCCTGGGCACCGGCCGAGACCTCGGTGACGTTGCGGACCATCTCGGCGGTCGTGGCCGACTGTTCCTCGACGGCAGCGGCGATCGTCGACTGCAGGGCGTCGACGCGGACGATGACCTCGGCGATGTCCTCCACGGCCCGCGCCGCGGCGTCGGCGTCGGTCTGGGTGGCCCCGACCTTCGCGACGATCTCCTCCGTCGCCCGCGCGGTCTGCTGCGCCAGTTCCTTGACCTCCCCGGCCACGACGGCGAAACCCTTGCCCATCTCCCCGGCCCGGGCGGCCTCGATGGTGGCGTTCAGGGCCAACAGGTTCGTCTGCTCGGCGATGGAGGTGATGAGCTTGACCACGTCACCGATCTCACGGCTGGAGGCCGACAGGCGCGTCAGTGTCGCCGAGGCGTCGTGCGCGGAGGCCACCGCGCCGGCCGCCGTCTCCGACGCCTGCGCGGTGGCGGAGGCGATCTCGCGGATGGCCGAGGTCATCTGCTCCCCGGCCGCGGCGACCGTCGCGATGGACGTCGAGATCTCCTCGGTGGCGGCGGCGACGACCTGCGCCTGGACGGCGGACTCCTCGGCCCCGCCGGACAACTGCGTCGCGACGGCGGTCAGCTCCTCGCTCGAGGCGGCGAGCGTGACGGCGTTGTCGGCGATGCGGCCCACGGTGGCCGACAGCGCGTCCAGGGAGGTGTCGGTGGCGACGGCGAGGCGGCCCACCTCGTCGCGGGCCACGTACTCGACGCGCTGGTCGAGGCGGCCCTGGGCGAGGCCCTCCATGACCTCCACGGCGCGACCGAGGGGCCGGGCGATGGAACGTGCCGTGAGGACGGCGGTGACGGCCGCCAGCACGAGCGCGAGGAGCACGGTGCCCACGACGACCGCGACGGCGGTGCGGTAGGCGGTCTCCCCCTCCGCCGCGATGGCCTGCGCCGCAGCGGTCTCGGACTCGTCGAGCTCGGCGATGGCGGCGCGGACCCGCTCGGCGGCGGGCGCGGCGGACGTCGTGCGCTGCTGGACGAAGGCCGCCAGCTCGTCGTCCTGCGCCAGCGGCAGGAGGGCCGTCACGGCGGTGCGGTAGTCGGACAGGGCGGCGGTCACGGCCTCGCGCTGGTCAGCGGGGGCGGACGGTCCGCTCGCGAGGTAGCGGGCCCAGGCGGCGTCCACGGCGGCGTCGTCGGCCTGCAGGCGCTGGGCCGCGGCCGCCGTCGAGGCCGCGTCGGGGGCGAGCGCGGTGTCGGCGAGGTCGGAGCGGGCCAGGACGAAGGCGGTGTCCACCTTGTCGACGGCGTCCACCGAGGCCAGCCCGGACGTGGCCAGGTACTGCATGTGGTCCTGCGCCTGGGCCAGGCGGTGCAGCCCCACCCCCGCGACGAGGACGAGGAGCGCCCCGACGAGCCCGAACCCGACGGCGAGCTTCGCCGCCACCCTCAGGTCACGCCACCGACTCGCCACGACCGCCGTCCCCTCGCAAGGCGGGGGCGCGGTGCCCCCTCCCCCTGGTGATCGGCAGGCGGGCCGGACGGCTGGAGCCGCCCGACCCGCCCGGTTCCAGGGGACGTGCAGCCGGGTGTCAGGCCGCGCGGGTGGCGGCGACGAGCCCGTCGAGGACCGAGGTGAGCTTCTCCACGACCTCGGCGTCGTCCTTGGGGTGGGTCTGCGCGAACCGGACGACCGAACCCGGGATGGCGAAGGTGACGTCGGACAGGACGTTCGCGCCGGCGATGCCGAGCGCCTTGCGGGCGTCGTCCTGGGCCCAGACGCCGCCGAACTGGCCGAACGCGGAACCGACGACGACGAGCGGCTTGCCGTTCAGGGGGCTGGCGCCGTACGGGCGGGAGGCCCAGTCGATGGCGTTCTTCAGCACGGCCGGGACGGTGCCGTTGTGCTCGGGGGTGACGACGAGGACCGCGTCGGCGGCGGTGAGCGCGGCGCGGAAGTCCAGGGCGGTCTGCGGGACCGATCCCTCGACGTCGACGTCCTCGTTGTAGAAGGGGAGGTCGCCCAGCCCTTCCTGGATCGTCAGCTCGACGCCCTCGGGGGCCAGGGCGACGGCGGTCTCGGCGATCTGCCGGTTGGTGGACGCGGCGCGCAGGCTGCCGACCAGCACCAGGACGTGGGTCACGGGGAACTCCTCGGGAGACGGTGGGCACCCGGTCGGGCGCCCGAAACGGACTGTAGTCCGTATCTTGTCCCAGCTTCAAGCAGACACCGTCCGCCCGAGCGGCCGAGCTCCCAGCGCTCCCCTAGGCTGCGCGGGTGGCGAGGATGCTGGCCCTGCTGGGCGACGGCGCAGGGGTCCCCGGCCGCGCCGACGCCTCCCGCAACCGCGAACTCCTGCTGTGCGCGGCCCGGCGCCTGCTCGCCGAGGTCGGCCCCGACGGGCTGAGCATGGACGCGCTGGCCGACGCGGCGGGTCTGGGAAAGGGCACCGTCTTCCGCCGGTTCGGTTCCCGCGCAGGGCTCTTCGTCGCGCTGCTGGACGAGGACGAGCGCGCGTTCCAGTCCGCCTGCCTGACCGGTCCCCCGCCGTTGGGCCCCGGCGCCGACCCCGTCGAACGGCTCGTCGCCTTCGGCCGCGAGCGTCTGACCTTCGCCGACAGCCGGGCGGCACTGCTGCGCGAGGCCCGCGCGCGGCGGACGACCCCCGGGGCGCCCGGGGACTTCACCCGGCTGCACCTGCGCGTCCTCCTCGAGGCCGCCGGCACGCGGGGCGACACCCAGGTCCTGGCCTACCAGCTGCAGGCGGTGCTGGAAGCGCCGCTGCGGCACCACGTCGAGGCGGGCCTGGACACGGGCCTGGACGCCGGGCGGGGCCAGGCCCCGCCCCTTGACCGCCTCACGGCCGGGTGGGCCGACCTCGTCCGGCGCACCACCGCCGACCGGCTGCGCTGAGCACCGATGAGTCCGGCGGCAGCCGGGAGTCGACCGCACGACGGACCGGACGCACCAGGAGGACGCATGGGCCAGATCCACCTCGAACTCTTCGCCACCCTCGACCTGGTGGGGCAGGGCCCCGGGGGTCCGGACGAGGACCCCGTCGGGTTCGCGTTCAGCGGCTGGCAGGCCCCGCTCGTGGACGAGCACACGGGACGGCAGGTCGCGGCCTCCTACGAGGGCACCGACGCGCTGCTGCTGGGACGGCGCACCCACGAGATCTTCAGCGCCTACTGGCCGCACCAGGAGGGCGGGCGCGACGACGACATCGCGACGCTGTTCAACCGCGTCCCCAAGTACGTCGCCTCACGCGGCCGGCCGGACCTGTCGTGGTCGGGATCGGTGCAGCTCGGACCGGACCTGCCGGCGGCCGTCCGGGAGGTCCGGGAGCGGCACGAGCGCGTCAAGGTCGTCGGCAGCCTGAACCTCGTGCAGACCCTGCTGCGGGAGCGGTTGTTCGACGAACTGCACCTGTGGCTGCACCCGCTCGTCCTGGGCACCGGCAAGAAGGTGTTCGACGGCGGCGTCGTCCCCGCCAACCTCACGCTGCTCGCCCCGCCGGACGCGGGACCCCGCGGCACCGTGTTCCTGCGCTACGGCCTGGCCGGGGGAGTTCCCGCGACGGGTGACATGACGGCGGGGTGACCCGTCCCGGGATCAGCCCGCAGCGGTGCGCTGGTAGAGCACGTGGTCCTGCCAGCGCCCCGCGATCCGCAGGTACCGGCGGGCGACACCGATCCGCTCGAACCCGTTGCGCTGCAGCACTGCCTGCGAGGCGGAGTTCGAGAGCAGGGTTCCGGCCTGCAGCCGGTGCAGACCGAGCCCGGCCGGTTCCGGGGCGAACGCGAGGTCCACCAGCGCGGCCACCGCGTGGGTGGCGACGCCCCGGCCGTTGACGGCCTCGGCCACGAGGTACCCGACGTCGGCGGACTGGAAGGGACCCCGGACGATGCCCGACAGCGTCAGCCGGCCGACGAGTTCCCCGTCGTGCTCGATGACGTACGGGGCGACCCGGCCGGCGGCGTGCTCGGCCAGCGCGGCGGTCAGAAGTTCCTCCTGGCCCTCGGCGGTGAAGTAGGCCTCGTCCCGCTCGGGTTCGTAGGGCGCCAGGAACGGCCAGTTCTCCCGCAGCAGCGCCGCCACGGCGGCGGCGTCGTCGGGTCGCGCCAGCCGCAGCGTCGTCGCGTCCGTCACGAGATCACGAACCAGACGGTCTTGCCGTTCTCGTCGTGCTCGACGCCCCACCGGTCGGAGATGATGTCGACGAGGGCGACACCGCGGCCGCCTTCGGCCTCCGGTTCCGCGTCGCGGCGCACGGGCGGGTGCGGGTTGCCGTCGGAGACGGCCACGTGCAGCGCCGGGCCGTCACCATCGCAGGAGACCCGCACGCGCACGGGCGGGCCGCCGTGGCGGACGGCGTTGGTCACGAGCTCGGAGACCAGCAGTTGCGCCTCGTCGAGGACGCGGGCGTGGTGCGCGGCGCAGAAGGCCTCGGACAGGAACGCGCGCGCCCGGCGGGCCGAGTGCTCCTCGTCGGGCAGGGTGATCTCCGCCGCCGGGGTCGCCTCGCACACGCAGGCCATCCAACACCATCCCCTCGCACCGCGCCCCCGCCCGCGCACGCCGCTGCGCACCGGCGCGCGCTCAGGCCGTCAGGAGCTGCACGAGTTCGGCGGCGGTGCGGGTGACGCCGGCGCGGACGGCGTCCAGCTCGGCGTCGCGCACGTGCCCCGCGGAGAGCTGCTCGGCGACCTGCGGCGTGCGCGCCGGGTCGGTGATCCGCTCGGACAGCTCCAGCCCCAGGCGCACGCACGTGGCCAGCGGCGTCGCCCACCCGGGGCGGTCGACCTGCGACAGGGCGTGGGCGAGGTCCTCGGGGAAGGCCCAGGCCGCGAGCGCCTCGGCCGACACCCGCGTGTGGGTGGCGCCGTAGCGGCGGTTCTCGGCGGCCAGGAGTTCCTCGCGGTCGGCGCACTCGACCGTCATCCGCGGGTACTCCACGGGGTCGCAGCGCACGAGCAGCGCCTGCCCCAGCCGGGCCAGCAGGCCGACCGAGAACGCCTCCGGCGCACCGCACCCGAGCCGCGGGGCGAACTCGGCGGCGGCCACGGCGGTCAGGACGCTGCGGTCCCAGAACCCGGCGAGGGACTCGGGGACGTCGTCGAGACCGGCCATGGCCGAGACGGCCAGGCTGCGCACGGTGGAGAAGCCGACGACGGTCACCGCGAACGCGGGCTGGGAGACCCGGCCGGACAACCCGAAGTAGGCGGAGTTGGCCAGCCGCAGCACCTTGGCCAGCAGGGCCGGGTCGTAGCCGAGGGTGCGCCCGAGGGAGCGGGCGTCGGAGGCGGTGTCGTCGGCCTCGGCCACCACGCGCGCCGCGACCGGCCGGTGGGCGGGCAGGTCGTCGAGAGCGGCGGAGATGCGGCCGAGGACCTCGACGGCTCCCGGCGGGCTGCTGGACGTCTGCACGGCCGAGGTCGTGGGGGTCGTGCTCACGCGGGCACCCCCTTCAGCGACGGGGTGGCGGGCCCGGGGACCAGCTCCCCACCGCCGCGCAGCACCTCGACGAGGCCCTGGCGGGTCAGCGGACGGGAGTACAGGTACCCCTGCACGGCCTCGCAGCCGAGGTCGGTGATGACGGCGTCCTGCTCGAACGTCTCGACGCCCTCGGCGACGACCCCCAGGCCCAGGGTGCGGGCGAGGGACACGACGGCGGCCGCCACGGCCCGGGCGGGTCCGGTGGTGGAGCGCAGGTCCCGCACGAAGGACCGGTCGACCTTGAGGTGGTCGACGGGCAGGTCCTTGAGGTAGGCCAGCGAGGAGTACCCCGTGCCGAAGTCGTCGATGGCGACGCGCACCCCGTCGGCCCGCAGTTCCTCCAGGACCTGGCGGCAGGCGCGCAGGTCGCTGGCCAGGGCGGTCTCGGTGACCTCCAGGCACAGGTCGCTCAGCTGCAGGCCCGCGGTGGCGACGGCCCGGCGGACCCCGGCGGCGAACCCGTCGGCGGCCAGGCTCACGGCCGAGACGTTGACGGCCACGTGGTCCGGGCTGACGGGCAGGTCCCCGGCGGCCTGCGCCGCGCGCCACGCCGCGAGGTCGTGGCAGGCGACCTGCAGGACGTGGGCGTCCAGGGCCGGGACGAGGTTGGCGCGTTCGGCCAGCTCGATGAAGACGTCGGGGCGGACGGGGCCGAGTTCGGGGTGCGTCCAGCGGCACAGGGCCTCGACGCTGCGCAGCCGCGCGGGCCGGCCGGGCTGGACGACGGGCTGGTAGTGCACCTCGACGCCACCGCGGGCCAGGGCCTCGCGCAGGTCGGCGACGAGGCGCAGGGCGCGGCGGGCCCGCGTTCGGACCTCCTCGTCGAGCAGGGTCCAGCGGCCACCTCCGGCGGCCTTGGCCTCGTGCACGGCGATGCCGGCGTCGCGCACGACCTCCTCGGCGCTGCAGCCCAGGCCCTCCAGGAGGACCACGCCGATGCTGGCGACGAGCCGCAGCCGCAGCCCGTTGACCTCCACGGGGACGAGCACGGCCTCCAGGACGCGTTCGGCGGTGGCCCGCACGGCGTCGAGGTCGGACAGGTCGGCGCACACGAGGACGAACTCGTCGCCACCGGGCCGGGCCACCATGTCCCCGGCGCGCACGGTGCGGGCCAGCCGGCGGGCCACCTCGACGAGGACGGCGTCCCCGGCCTCCGGGCCCAGGCCGTCGTTGACGGTCTTGAAGTCGTCGAGGTCCACCATGAGGACCCCGACGTCCGGGCCCTGGCCGGGCGCACGGCCCGGCAGGGCGAGCAGGTCGGACAGCCGTTCCAGCAGCGCGAGCCGGTTGGGCAGGCCCGTCAGCAGGTCGTGCTGGGCCTGGTAGGCCAGCCGGTGCTCGCGGGCGAGGCGGTCGGTGACGTCCTCGACGGTGCCGATGAAACCGGCCCCGTACCCGGGGGTCCGGCTGGGGGCCAGCCGGACCGTCACCCACCGGATCTGGCCGGCGGCCGTCCGCAGGCGGGTGTCGAGCGTGACGCGTTCCCCGGCCAGGACGGTGGCGACGGCCTCCACGACACCGGTCCGCTCGTCGTCGACGACGTGGGTCAGCCAGCCCGTGCCGCACAGCTCCTCGGCGGGCAGGCCCAGCAGTTCGGCGAACGCGTCGTTCACGCGGGACAGGCGCGCGCCCACGTCGGAGACGATCGTGGGCACGGGGGAACTCTGGGCGAGGGTGGCGAACCGTTCCTCGGCGGCGCGCAGCGCGGCGTGGGCCCGCTCGTCCTCCGGCAGCGCCAGCGACAGCACCCAGAACTGCTCCCCCGCCCCGGCCCGCGCGACGGCGGCCAGGCCGGGTCCGGGACGGTCGGGGACCGGCCAGGCCACGACCTCGGAGCGCCGCAGTTCACCACCGGCCGTGACGACCTCGACGGCGTAGCGGGTGCGGCGCTCGCGGGAGAGGCGTTCGGCGTCCGGACCGGTGCGCAGGAGCCGGGTCACGGCGACGTCGACGAGGTGGTCGGCGTCGATCCCGAACAGGTCGGAGGCGGCGGTGTTCGCCCAGCGCACCCGGGCGATCTCGCGGGCGGCGTGCGGACGGGACACGACGAGGACGGGTTCGTCGGCGGCGGCCGCGTGGTGCAGCAACGCGGCGTCGACCCCGGCGGTGGAGTCGGGGCCTCCCCCGGGGTGGTGGCTGCGCCACGCCTCGTTCAGCACTGGTTCCGTCCACGGTGGTTCCCGGCGATCCCTTCCGTGGGACCGCATCGGAGTGTTCATCGGCACGTTGCGCCACGAACTGATCCCCCCGGGTGCACGGACGCCGGGACCGCGCCGGAACCCACGCGGGGCCGGCTGCGCTGCGTGACGTCGCCACCCGCCGGAGCGCGCAGTAGGGTTCGGCGCAAACGTCCGGCCCCCAGGCCGGTCCGCCCCTGCCGGAAGGTTCCGCCGTGCTCACGGCGTTCTTCGCCGCGGCCGCGTGGGGGCGGGTCGGACTCGCCGCGACCCCCCTGGCGCTGCTGTGGTTCGTCCACGACCGGACGGGTTCCTGGTCCGGTGCCGGGCTCGCCGCGGCCGGTCTGGCCGTGGCCGAGGCCGTCGCCGGTCCGCAGACGGCCCGGCTCGTCGACCGGTTCGGCCAGCCCCCCGTCCTGCCGGTCCTGGCCCTGGCGCACGCGGCCGGCCTCGTGGCCGTCGTCGTCCTCCTGCCCGCGTCGGCGCCGCCCCTCGTCCTGCTGACCGCGGGCCTGCTCGTCGGGTCGACCCTGCCCCAGCTGGGGGCGTTCTCGGGGGCTCGCTGGTCGCACCGGCTCACCTCCGCGACCGGGTTGTCACGCGCCTTCGCGTGGGAGGCGGTGGCGAACTCCACGGCGTTCCTGCTCGGTCCGGTCCTCGCGGCCTGGCTCGCCGGCAGGGGCCTGCCGGAGGTGGCCCTGGCCGGGGCCGCCGGTCTCGTCGCCTCGGGGACCCTGGTGCTGGCCCTGCTGCGGTCCTCCGCCCCTCCTCCCGCGCGGCGGGGCACCCCCGGGCTGGGGCTGCCGCGCGGGCTGGGGCTCCCGCTCGTCGTGACGGCCTGCCTCGGGGTCCACTTCGGGGCGCTGCCCCTGGCGGTCGCGGCGGCCCGGCCCGAGGCGGCCGCCGCGGTCCTGGGCGCCTCGAGCGCCGGTGGGCTGCTCGCCGGGCTGGCGCTCACCCGGGCCCGGGACCCGCGGCTGCGCCGGGCCGCGGTCGTCCTCGCGCTGGTCGCGACGCCGCTGGCCCTGCCGGGACTGCTCACCGCCCCCGTCGTCGTGCTCGCCGCGGTGCTCGCCCTGGTGGGGGCCGCGGTCCCGCCCGTCGTCGTCGCCACGACCGTCCTGGTGCGCGAACGTGCCGCGCCGCAGCAGCTCACGAGCGCCTTCGCCTGGTCCGCCAGCGTCTCGGCGGCCGGCGTCGCGGTCGGGTCGGCGGCCGCGGGGCAGGTCGTCGACCGCGTCGGGCCACCGGGAGCGAGCGGGCTGGCCGCGCTGTCCCTCGCGGCCGCCCTCCTGGCGGTCCTGGGCTGGGGCAGGATCGTGCGGTGCGCCCGTTGCGACCCACCCGCCTCCTGAGCCTGGACTCGGGGCTGTGGGCGCTGGACGAGACCCAGCCGGTCGCCGCCGTGCTGGACCGGCGCACCGGCCGGGTCGAGCGCGTGGTCGGGTGGTCGCAGGTCCCGCCCGAACCCGCGCCGACCCCGTGGCCGCCGCCGCGGCTGCTGCCGGACGGGCCGGCGTTCTGGACGCACCCGGACGGGGAGGCGCCCCTCGTGCGCATCGGCCCCGGTGGCGTGGAACTCGCGGTCTGGACGCACGGGCTGCGGTTGGCGGCCGTCGGGCCCGACGGCGCGTGGTGCGCTCCCCCACCACCCCCGCAGGACGTGGTGCGCTCGGCGCAGGGCCGTCCCGGCTGGGGCCTGCAGCCGAGCCAGCTGCTCCACGTCGCCCGTCGCGGCACCCCGCGGCGCACGAACGTGCCGGCGCCCGTGCGGGCCGCGCAGGCCGAGGACTCGGGGTTCTTCGTGGCCCTGGACGCCGAACCCTGGCACCTGGAACCCCTCGGCGCCGACCTGCACGAGGTGGTGTGGGACACCGCCTGGTACCGCGTGCCGTGGGGTGCCGACGTCGGCGAGGAACTGCTCGACGTCGCCGAACCCGTCGCCGAGGGACCGCCCGTGCGGACCGAGGACGGCCGCGGGACGCACTCGTGGCTGGACCCGTGGAGCGCGGGCGGGGACCGGCACGGCGTCCGGCTGGAGGGGGCGCGCTGGGGTTTCGGCTGGCGCGCCGACGGTGCCGCCGCCGCGACGGGCGACCTCGTGGCCGTCGTCCACAACGCCGACGGGAACCCGGTGCGCCGCATCGCGATGGGCCGCGGGACGACGACGTCGGCCGCCCTCGTCGGCACGGGGTCCGGCGAGCGTCTCGTGGTGGCCGTCCGCCGCGACGCGCCGGGGGTCCTGGCCCCGCCCGTCGACCTGCTCACGGTGCACCGCAGCGGGGACGTGACACCGCTCCTGGGCGGCGCCGAGGTCGACGTGAGCGGGCACGTCCGCCCGCTCGTGGACCGGCCGCTGGAGGCCGGCTCCTACCTGCGGCAGGTGCTGGCGACGTACGGCCGCCTCGAGGAGCACTGGCGCACCGACGCCGGGTTGCTGCCGCTGGTGGACGGGCTGAGCGCCGCCCGCGCCCGCCTCGTCGGCGACTGGCCGGACACGGTGCTGGAGTGGACCTTCGAGCACCCCGAGCGACCCGGCGTGCGGCTGCGCCGGCGGGTCCCGCTCTTCGACGAACTGGGCCGGATCACCCCGCCGGACAGCGCCGCCGAGGCGTTGCGCGAGGACCTGCTGACGGGCCACGTCCCGCCGCTGGACGCGGCCCGCCGGGGTTTCCTGGACCTGTGAGGGCGCCTCAGCCGTCGGCGCGGAACAGGACCAGCACGTCCTTCGTGCGCCAGGTCCCGGCCGTCGTGGTCCACTGCTCGACACCCTGCGGGGGTTTCACGGCGGCGCTGCGCCAGCGCAGCACCCACGGGTCGGGCTGGACGGGGCCGGGGGCGCGCCGGGCGTAGTTCCAGCGCAGCAGCTGGCGCAGGACCGGGTCGGCCTCCTCCGTGCGGGCCTCGACGAGGGGTTCCAGCACGGCGGGGTCGGAGAACTGGTCGACGATCTCGCAGTCGCACGAGTACGCCAGCAGCCCGATCTCCCCCGGCGCGGTGACGCGCTGGTCGCCGACGATCCGGCCGACGTCGGCGCCGATCGCCCGGTACTCCGCCGGGGTCGCGAAGTTCCCGAACACCGGCGGGTAGGCCCAGGGCAGCGGCAGCGCGGACGCCGGCACCGAGGCGGCGAGCCCGCCCACCGCGGCCAGCGCCGTGACGACGGGCACGACCCGCCGGGCCCGGTCCCGCAGCAGCAGCCCCAGCCCGACGACGGCGACGAACGACAGCGTCGCCGCGGGCGGCACGTAGTACCACTGGTAGGGCGGGACCCCCAGGACGCTGTAGACGCCGAAGTACGCGGCACCGCCCAGGCCCAGGCCCACGAGGCCGCGGCGCGCGGCGTCCCTGCGCCGCACCAGACCCACGAGCAGGAGCAGCAGGACGACGACGCCGAGCACCGCCCCGGCGACGCCGACCCCGACCGCGACGGGGGTGTTGGGCCAGTAGTGCGTCCACAGCCCCTGCAGGTACGTGCGGTCGGGCCCGAAGTTCTTCTGGTTCGTCTTGATGACGAACGTGTCCGGGATCGCGGACCCCAGGAACCACCAGCTCACCGCGAACCACGGCAGCGCGACGGCGCAGCACGTGGCGATCGCGACGTGCAGCCGGCGCAGCACCGGGCCGGAGACGAGGGCGAGCAGCACGACGAACACGACGGTGTCGAGGCGGGACAGCAGGGCCAGGCCGGCCACGACGCCGTACAGCGCCGGCCGGCCCGCCACCGAGGCGGCCAGCAGAGCCAGGACGGCCGTGAACACGAGGACGACCTCGAGGCCGACCGCGGAGACCAGCAGCGGGTTCGCCAGCACGACGACGACGGCCGCGGCGGCCCACCAGGACGACACCCCCGCCCGCCGGGTGACGTGCCCGGCGCACGCGGCGGCGACGGCGGCCAGGACGGTCGTCACGACGCCCAGGGCGAGTTCACCGTCCGGGCCGGCGAAGGGCCCCACGACGAGGAACCCCAGCGCCAGCAGCCCGACGTTGAGCGGCGAGGTCGCGGCGTTCGACGTGATGCCCGGGGTCATGCCCCAGTGGAAGTGCTCGGCCAGGTTCCGGGCGTAGGCCAGCGTGATGTACGTGTCGTCGATGAGGCCGCGGGACGTGGTCCAGGACAGCAGGGCGCCCACGAGGGCGCCGAACAGCGGTAGGACCACCCGGGAGGAGGGGCGTGGCGGTGCGGGCACGGGCTGCATCCCACCACAGTCCGGGGACGACGACGGCCGCCCCCCTTCCGGGGGACGGCCGTCGGGCGTGCAGGTGGGGATCAGGCGGTGGTCAGCGACCGCAGGACGTACTGCAGGATCCCGCCGTTGCGGTAGTAGTCCGCCTCACCGGGGGTGTCGATGCGGACGACCGCGTCGAACTCCACGGTGCCGCCGTCGGTCTTGGTGGCGGTGACCTTCACGGTGCGGGGCGTGCGGCCCTCGTTGAGCTCGGTGATGCCGGCGATGTCGAACGTCTCGGTGCCGTCGAGGCCGAGCGAGGCCGCCGACTCCCCCTGCGGGAACTGCAGCGGGACGACGCCCATGCCGATGAGGTTCGAGCGGTGGATGCGCTCGAAGCTCTCGGTGATGACGGCCTTGACGCCGAGGAGCGCGGTCCCCTTGGCCGCCCAGTCACGGGAGGAACCCGAGCCGTACTCCTTGCCACCCAGCACGACGAGCGGCGTCCCCTGCGCGGCGTAGTTCTGGGCCGCGTCGTAGATCGACGTCTGCTCCCCACCGGCGGTGAAGTCGCGGGTGAAACCGCCCGAGACCCCGTCCAGCAGCTGGTTCTTCAGACGGATGTTCGCGAAGGTCCCGCGGATCATCACCTCGTGGTTCCCGCGGCGGGACCCGTAGGAGTTGAAGTCCTGGCGCTCCACGCCGTGCTCGGACAGGTACACACCGGCCGGGCTGTCGGGCTTGATGGAACCGGCCGGGGAGATGTGGTCGGTCGTCACCGAGTCGCCGAGCAGCGCGAGGACGCGGGCGCCGGAGATGTCGCTGACGGGCGACGGCTCGGCCTGCATGCCCTCGAAGTACGGGGGCTTGCGGACGTAGGTCGAGTCGGCGTCCCAGTCGAAGGTGTCGCCCTCGGGCGTCGGCAGACCCTGCCAGCGCTCGTCACCGGCGAAGACGTCGGCGTAGTCCTTGACGAACATGTCCTTGCTGATGGCCTCGCCGATGACCCGCTCGACCTCGGCCGCGTCGGGCCAGATGTCGCGCAGGAACACGTCCTGGCCGGACTCGTCCTGCCCGATCGGGTCGTTCTCGACGTCCCAGTCCATGGTGCCGGCGAGCGCGTACGCGATGACGAGCGGCGGGGAGGCCAGGTAGTTCATCTTGATGTCCGGGTTGATCCGGCCCTCGAAGTTCCGGTTCCCCGACAGCACGGCGGTGACGGCGAGGTCGTTCTGCTGGACGGCCGCCGAGACCTCCTCGGGCAGCGGGCCGGAGTTCCCGATGCAGGTGACGCAGCCGTAGCCGACGAGGTGGAACCCGAGCTTCTCCAGGTACGGGGTGAGCCCGGCCTTGTCGTAGTAGTCGGTGACGACCTTGGACCCGGGGGCCAGCGACGTCTTGACCCACGGCTTGCGGGTCAGGCCCTTCTCGACGGCGTTCTTGGCCAGCAGCGCGGCCGCGACCATGACCGAGGGGTTCGAGGTGTTTGTGCAGCTGGTGATCGACGCGATCGCGACGGCGCCGTGGTCGATCTCGGTCTGCGTGCCGTCGGCCATCGTCAGGGCCACCGGGTTCGACGGGCGGCCGCTGGCCTTGCCCGGCGCGTGCGGTTCGCCGCCGGCGTTGCTGCCGCTGGCGGTCGGCGCGTCGGAGGCGGGGAACGTCTCGGCCAGCGCCTCGTCCTGCGCGGACTCCGGCGTCACGTAGTCGCCGAGGGCGGCGCGGAACGCCGCCTTGGCGTCGTCGAGGACGATGCGGTCCTGCGGGCGCTTGGGGCCGGCGATGCTCGGGACGACGGTGGACAGGTCCAGCTCGAGGTACTCGGAGTACTTCGCCTCGACCGAGGGGTCGTGCCAGAGGCCCTGCTCCTTGGTGTACGCCTCGACGAGCGCGACCTGCTCGTCGCTGCGGCCGGTCAGGCGCAGGTAGTCGAGGGTGACGTCGTCGATCGGGAAGATCGCTGCGGTGGAGCCGAACTCGGGGCTCATGTTCCCGATGGTGGCGCGGTTGGCCAGCGGCACCGAGGCGACGCCCTCGCCGTAGAACTCCACGAACTTGCCGACGACGCCGTGCTTGCGCAGCATCTCGGTGATCGTCAGGACGACGTCGGTCGCGGTCGCACCGGCCGGGATGGCACCCGACAGCTTGAAGCCGACGACGCGCGGGATGAGCATCGAGACGGGCTGGCCGAGCATGGCCGCCTCGGCCTCGATGCCGCCGACGCCCCAGCCGAGGACGCCGAGGCCGTTGACCATCGTGGTGTGCGAGTCGGTGCCCACCAGGGTGTCGGGGTAGGCCTGCAGCTCCGAGCCCACCTGGCGCGGGAACACCACGCGCGCGAGGTGCTCGATGTTCACCTGGTGCACGATCCCGGTGCCCGGCGGGACGACCTTGAAGTCGTCGAACGCCGTCTGGCCCCAGCGCAGGAACTGGTAGCGCTCGCGGTTGCGGCCGTACTCGATCTCGACGTTCTGCTCGAACGCGTCGGGGCGGCCGAAGACGTCGGCGATGACCGAGTGGTCGATGACGAGCTCGGCCGGCGCCAGCGGGTTGACCTTCGTCGGGTCCCCGCCGAGGGCACCGACGGCCTCGCGCATGGTGGCGAGGTCGACGATGCAGGGCACGCCGGTGAAGTCCTGCATGATGACGCGCGCCGGCGTGAACTGGATCTCGGTGTCCGGTTCGGCGTCGGGGTTCCAGCCGCCGAGGGCGCGGATGTGGTCGGCCGTGATGTTGGCGCCGTCCTCGGTGCGCAGCAGGTTCTCCAGGAGGACCTTCAGGCTGAACGGCAGCGTCGCCGCACCCTCGACCTTGTCGAGGCGGAAGATCGTGTAGTCCGTCCCGGACACTGTTAGGGTAGCCTTGGCTTCGAAGCTGTTGTGGCTGCTCACCGGGAGCTCCTCACTCGTCGTCCGACGTCGTCGCGTCGCACCGCGCCGCCGTCCTTGCCGTGCTCGATGGTCCCACCGTCAGTGGTGGGACCGACCCGCGGGGTGGACCCTCGCGACCATTTATCTCGACGTCAAGATACCACTGTGGGTGGCCGAGAGCACCAGCACCGTCGCGGACACGCCCAGGAGCACCGCGACACCGGCCGTCGCGGCCAGCAGACCCGCGCCGGGCCCGGCCCGCAGGTGCCCGTCCCGCAGCAGCGCGCGCACCGTCCGCCGCCCCCGGGCGCCCGCGGCGACGTGCAGCGCCGCCCCCGCCCCGCAGCCCGCGACCGCCAGGACGAGCGCCGCCGTTCCGAACCGGGGCGCCAGCAACCGGCCGAGCAGGGCCGAGCCGACGAGGACGGCCAGCGCCGTCCGCCGCCACGCCAGCGCCGTCCGCTCCGGCTGCAGCCCCGCGTCGAACCGGCCGGTCACCGCAGGACCAGACCCAGCAGGACGAGCACTCCCGCCAGGCCGACCCCGACCGTCAGCGGCGCCGCCAGCGACGGCGACGCGAGCGGTTCCCCGCGGCGCATGGCCCGCTCGTCGCGGGCCCAGCCGCGCCAGGCCTGCCCGGCGGTGACCGTCCCGAGGACGACGAGGAGGACCGAGGCGGCGAGCCGCAGCTGCGGCTGCAGGGCGAGGTCCAGCCCCTCCAGCGCGACGCCACCCGCCAGGAGCGCCAGCGCCGTGCGGACCCAGGCGAGGAACGTGCGCTCGTTGGCGAGGCTGAAGCGGGGGTCCGGTTCCTCCCCCTCGCCGTAGACGCTGCGCGGGAAGCGGGAGGGGGCGCTCACGCCCCGATCGTCTCGCACCGCGACGGACCACTCGGTCGGGTGCACACGGATGCAGCACAGTCGGCTTGAGCCGGGTCACTCTCGGTCAGCACAGTGGAGGCACGCCCCAGCCGCCCGCCCCGGAGGTCCCGATGCCCCTGCTCTCCCGCCGCCCCGAGCGCTACGTCCCCCGCCACTCGACCCGCGAGGTGTTCCGCGCGTGGGAGCCCGCCGCGGTCGTCGACGTCATCCGCGGCGAGTCCCCCGCCGACGTCCTCGAGAGCGTCCTGGAGGCCCTCGACGGTCTCGACGCCCGCGAGCGCCAGCACGCCTGACCCCCTCCCCACCCCGACGTCAGCGCACGAAGCGCGCCACGCACTCCACGTGGTGCGTCATCGGGAACAGGTCGAAGGCCCGCAGCCCGTCGAGGCGGTACCCGTGGCCGGAGAGGAACTTCGTGTCCCGGGCCAGGGCCGCGGGGTCGCAGGCCACGTAGGCCACGGCCCGCGGCGCGAGGGCCGCGATCCCGTCCACCACGGCCCGGCCGGCGCCCGAGCGCGGGGGGTCCAGGACGACGAGGTCGGTCCGGCGGCCGGCGAGCTCGTCGTCGGTCAGCGCCTCCTCGACGGCACCCGCCCACAGCTCCACCTGCGGGTGCTCGTGCAGCGACCGGCGCGCGTCGCGCACGGCCCGTTCCTCGCCCTCCACGGCCAGGACGGTCCCGTCGGCGCCCACCGCGTCGGCGAGCAGGGCCGTGAACAGCCCGACGCCGGAGTACAGGTCGAGCGCGTGCTCGCCCGGCTGCGGTGCCAGAGCCGCCAGGACGGCCTCCCCGAGCAGCCGCGGGGCGGCGGGGTGGACCTGCCAGAAGCCGGCTCCCCCCACGCGGAACGCGTGCTGGCGCTCCTGCTCCCCCACCCTCACGGTGACGCGCTCGCCGACCCAGGTGCGTCCCGAGACGCGGTGCAGCCCCTCGGGGGTGCGGACGGCGACGGAGGCGTCCGGCAGCTTCGGGACGTGCGCGTGGGTGCCGGGCAGCGGCTCGACGACGACCAGCGGTGCCGCGCCGTCCGAGCCCGCGGCGACCTCGACGGTGCCGACGTTGCCGAACCTCGCCCCGAGGACGCCGGACCCCACGACGGCCTCGGTGCTGATCGGGCAGTCCTGCAGCGGGACGACCTGGTGCGAACGGTGCGCCCGCAGACCCGTGCGGCCCTCGGCGTCGACGGCGAACTGGGTGCGGGTGCGCCAGCGCAGCCCGTCCCCGTCCGCTCCCGGCAGGGGCGCCTCCTCGACCGTCACGTCGACGTCCAGGCCGGCGAGGCGGCGGAACTGCTCGGAGACGACGGTGGCCTTGAGCGTGCGCTGGCGGGCCGGGGTGGCGTGCTGGAAGTCGCACCCGCCGCACAGGCCGGGGCCGGCGACGGGGCACGGCGGTTCGACGCGGTCGGCGTCGGCGGCCAGGACGCGCACGGCGTCGGCGCGCCAGAACGAGGCGCCCTCGGCCCCCTCGGTGACGCGCGCGACGACCCGCTCGCCGGGCAGGGCGTGCCGGACGAAGACGACGCGGCCCTCGTGCCGGGCCACGCAGTGACCGCCGTGGGCGACCGGCCCGACCTCCAGCTCGAGCTCGGTGCCACGGGAGTCGACGGCGTCCGGTCCTGCCGGAGCGGGCCGACGGGTCCCGCGGGCGCGGGTGGGGCGGCGGGCGGGGGTGCTCACGGGGTCTCCTCGGTGCTGCTGGTGGTGTCGCTGGTCGTGCCCGCGGGGCCGCGGTCGACGGGACCCGGGCCGAAGGTGCCGCGCCGGACGGTGCCGGGGGCCTGCCGTTCCAGCCGGTCCTCCTGGCCCGCCGAGCTCGACAGCTGCCACGGGACGCTGGCGACCATGACGCCGGGCTGGTAGCGCAGCCGGGCCCGCAGCCGCAGTGCGGACTGGTTGTGCAGGAACGTCTCCCACCAGTGCCCGACGACGTACTCGGGCACGTAGACGATGACGAGGTCGCGCGGGTAGCGCGCCCGCAGCGCCTTGACGTGCTCCACGACCGGCCGGGTGATCTCCCGGTACGGGGAGTCCAGGACGGTCAAGGGCACGGGGACGCCGAGGGCCTCCCAGCGCTGCTGCAGCGCCGCCGTCTCCTCGGGGTCGACCGCCACCGTGACGGCCTGCAGGTCGGTCGGCTTGGCGGCGCGGGCGAACGCGAGGGCCCGCAGCGTCGGCTTGTGGATCTTGGAGACCAGGACGACGCCCCGCACCCCCGTGGGCAGCGCCTTGGCCTTGGCGTCGGGCGCGACCTCGATCTCGCGGCTGACGTTGCCGTAGTGGCGCCGGATGAGCTTCATGTTCACGAAGACGACGACCATGGCGAGGATCGCGATCCACGCCCCCTGGGTGAACTTCGTCAGCAGGACGATGACCAGGACCGTCGCGGTCAGACCGAGGCCGATGCAGTTGATGACGCGGGAGCGGCGCATGCGGGCGCGCGCCGCGGGGTCGGTCTCGGTCCGCAGGTGCCGGTTCCAGTGCCGGATCATGCCCGTCTGGCTCATGGTGAACGAGACGAAGACGCCGACGATGTAGAGCTGGATGAGCCGGGTCACCTCGGCGTCGAAGGCGAGGATGAGGACGATCGCCGCCACGGCGAGGGCGATGATCCCGTTGGAGAACGCGAGCCGGTCCCCGCGGGTGTGCAGCTGCTTGGGCAGGAAGCCGTCGCGGGCCAGGATCGAGCCGAGCACGGGGAACCCGTTGAACGCGGTGTTGGCGGCCAGCACGAGGATGACCCCGGTGGCGGCCGTCACGACGTAGAACGCGACCGGGAAGTGGTCGAAGATCGTCGCGGCGAGCTGGCCGATGACCGGGTCCTGCACGTAGCTGCTGCCCACCGGCGTCCCGTTGCGCAGCAGCTGGTGCTCGGGGTCCTCGGCGAAGCGGACACCGGTGAGGTTGGCCAGCGCCACGATGCTGACGAGCATGGTGACGCTCGTCAGGCCGAGCAGCAGCAGGGTCGTCGCGGCGTTCTTGCTCTTGGGCTTGCGGAAGGCCGGGACGCCGTTGCTGATGGCCTCCACGCCCGTCAGGGCCGCGGCGCCGGAGGAGAACGCCCGCAGGACCAGGTAGGCCCCCGCCAGGCTCGTGAGCCCGCCGGAGATGTCGTGCTCGGCCGTCAGGCTGAAGGCGGCGCTCGGGGCCTTGGGCAGCTCCCCGAACAGCAGGCGCCCGAAGCCCCACACCGCCATCCCCAGGATGGAGGCCATGAAGATGTAGGTGGGGATGGCGAAGGCCGCCCCGCTCTCGCGGATGCCGCGCAGGTTGACCGTCATGAGCAGCAGGACCAGCGCGACGGCGAAGAGCGCCTCGTGCCCGCGCAGGGCCGGGATCGCCGCGGCCGCGTACTGCGCCCCCGAGGAGATCGAGACGGCCACCGTCAGGACGTAGTCGACGAGCAGCGCGCTGCCGACCGTCAGCCCGGCGTTGGGGCCGAGGTTGACCGTGGCGACCTCGTAGTCACCGCCCCCGGAGGGGTAGGCGTGCACGTTCTGCCGGTAGGAGGCGACGACGACGAACATGACGACCACGACGCCGACGGTGATCCACGGGGAGAAGGAGTACGCGGCGATGCCGGCGATCGAGAGCGTCAGGAAGATCTCGTCGGGGGCGTACGCGACGGAGCTCAGCGCGTCGGAGGCGAAGACGGGCAGGGCGATGCGCTTGGGGAGGAGCGTCTCGGACAGGCGTTCGCTGCGGAACGGTCGTCCGACGAGGACGCGCTTGACCGCATCGGTCACAGAGGGCACGTCTGCCGATGGTAGGCGCAAGACGGTAGCGTTCGGGACGTGCACTTCGTGATCATGGGCTGCGGCCGGGTCGGCTCGAGCCTGGCGCTCACCGTCGAGCAGCGGGGGCACAGCGTGGCCGTCGTCGACCAGAACGCCGACGCGTTCCGCCGGCTGGGCCCGACGTTCGCGGGTCGCCGGGTCACCGGCGTCGGCTTCGACCACGACACGCTCGTCGAGGCCGGCATCCACGAGGCCGACGCCTTCGCCGCCGTCTCCTCCGGCGACAACTCCAACATCCTCGCCGCGCGGGTGGCACGTGAGAAGTTCGACGTCGAGAACGTCGTGGCCCGCATCTACGACCCGGGCCGGGCCGAGGTCTACGAGCGCCTGGGCATCCCCACGATCGCCACCGTCCGCTGGACGTCGGACCAGGTGCTGCGCCGCCTCGTCCCCGAGGGGGCCCTCAGCGAGTTCCGCGACGCCTCCGGGCGTGTCGTGCTCGTCGAGCTGCCCGTGCACGAGGGGTGGGTCGGGCGGCCGCTGTCGGCGCTGGAGGCCGCCGCCGGTGTGCGCGTGGCCTACCTGACCCGGCTCGGGCAGGGCGTCGTGCCCGTCAAGGGCATGGCCTACCAGGAGGACGACGTCGTGCACGTCGTCGTCGCCGACGAGCGCACGACGTCCGCCGCGGCCGTCCTGGCCGCCGCACCGGAGGAGGGGGCCTGATGCGCGTCGTCATCGCCGGGGCCGGGATCGTGGGACGGTCCATCGCCCGCGAGCTGCTGGGCAACGGCCACCGCGTCCTGCTCATCGACCGCAGCCCCGCGGCCATGAAGATCACCAGCGTCCCGGACGCGCAGTGGCTGCTCGCCGACGCGTGCGAGATCTCCAGCCTCGACGAGGCCGAGCTGGCCGACTGCGACGTCGTCGTGGCCGCCACGGGCGACGACAAGGCCAACCTCGTCGTCTCGCTGCTGGCCAAGACCGAGTACGGCGTGCCGCGCACCGTGGCGCGCGTGAACAACCCCAAGAACGAGTGGCTGTTCGACGAGGCCTGGGGCGTGGACGTCGCCGTGTCGACGCCACGGCTCATGACGGCCCTCGTCGAGGAGGCCGTGAGCGTCGGCGAGCTGGTGCGGTTGTTCACGTTCCAGCAGGGCCAGGCCTCCATGGCCGAGTACACCCTCGAGGAGGGCAGCCCCGTCCTGGGCCGCACCGTCGGGGAGGTGCGGCTGCCCGAGGACACCGTCCTCGTCGCGATCGTCCGCGCCGAGCGGCCGCTGCCGCCCAGCCCCGACGACGTCCTCGAACCGGGCGACCACCTGCTGTTCCTGTCCGTCCCGGACGCCGAGGCGGAGCTGCGCACGATCCTCGCGGCCGGCTGAGGGGCTCCCCTGCAGCGGACGCCGCTGGCAGGATCGGTCCATGAGCGCGCACCCCGCCGACCGGCACGACACGATCCGGGTCCACGGGGCGCGGGAGAACAACCTGCGTGACGTGAGCGTCGACCTGCCCAAGCGGCGGCTCACGGTGTTCACCGGGGTCTCGGGCTCGGGCAAGAGCTCCCTGGTGTTCGGCACCATCGCCGCGGAGTCGCAGCGCATGATCAACGAGACGTTTTCCACCTTCGTCCAGGGGTTCATGCCCGCGCTCGGCCGTCCCGACGTCGACGTCCTCGACGGCCTGACGACGGCGATCATCGTCGACCAGCAGCGGATGGGTGGGGACGTCCGCTCGACCGTGGGGACGGCGACCGACGCGAACGCCCTGCTGCGCATCCTCTTCAGCCGCCTGGCCGAACCGCACGTGGGGGGCCCGCAGGCGTTCTCCTTCAACGTCGCCTCCGTGAGCGCCAAGGGCGCGATGACGGTCGCCAAGGGCGCGGGCCAGAAGAAGGTCGTGGCCGACTGGTCGCGCACGGGGGGGATGTGCCCGCGCTGCGAGGGCCGCGGCACCGTCGACGACCTCGACCTCAGCGAGCTGTACGACGCGTCGACGTCCATCAACGACGGCGCCATCAAGGTGCCGGGCTACTCGATGGACGGCTGGTACGGGCGGATCTACAACGGGTGCGGGTTCTTCTCCTGCGACAAGCCCGTCGGGGAGTTCACGCAGGAGGAGCTCGACGCGTTCCTGTACGCCGAGCCGGTCCGCATCAAGGTCGACGGCATCAACGTCACCTACGAGGGACTCGTGCCGAAGGTCCGCAAGTCGATGCTGTCCAAGGACGTCGACGCCCTGCAGCCGCACGTGCGCGCCTTCGTCGAACGGCTCGCGACGTTCACCACGTGCCCCGACTGCGACGGCACGCGCCTGGCCGAGGGCGCCCGGAACGCCCGCATCGGCGGGGTGAGCATCGCCGACGCCTGCCGGATGCAGGTCACCGACCTCCTGGACTGGGTGCGCGGGCTGGACGAACCCTCCGTCGCCCCGCTGCTGGAGAACCTGAGGGGCGTGCTCGAGGCGTTCGTCGAGATCGGCCTGGGGTACCTGTCGCTGGAACGGCCCGCGGGCACGTTGTCGGGCGGGGAGGCCCAGCGCGTGAAGATGGTGCGCCACCTGGGCTCCGCGCTCACCGACACCACGTACGTGTTCGACGAGCCGACCACGGGCCTGCACCCGCACGACGTCACCCGCATGAACGACCTGCTGCTGCGGTTGCGCGACAAGGGGAACACCGTCCTCGTGGTCGAGCACAAACCCGAGGTGTTCGCCGTCGCCGACCACGTCGTCGACCTCGGCCCCGGGGCGGGGTCGGCCGGCGGGACGGTCTGCTACGAGGGGAGCTTCGAGGGGTTGCGGGCCAGCGGGACGGTCACCGGCCGGCACGTCGACGACCGCGCGCAGCTCAAGGCCGCGGTGCGCACGCCGACGGGGTTCCTGCCGGTGCGCGGCGCGTCGACGAACAACCTGCGGGACGTCTCGGTCGACCTGCCGCTGGGGGTGCTGCTGGTCCTGACCGGCGTCGCCGGGTCGGGCAAGAGCTCCCTCGTCCGCGGATCGGTGTCCGGGCTCGACGGTGTCGTCACCGTGGACCAGAGCCCGATCCGCGGCTCGCGCCGCAGCAACCCGGCCACGTACACCGGGCTGCTCGAGCCGGTGCGCAAGGCGTTCGCGAAGGCGAACGGCGTGAAACCCGCACTGTTCAGCGCGAACTCGGAGGGGGCCTGCCCCACGTGCAACGGCGCGGGCGTCGTCTACACCGACCTCGCCGTCATGGCCGGCGTCGCCACGACCTGCGAGGACTGCGAGGGCCGCCGCTTCCAGGCGTCGGTGCTCGAACTCCGCCTGGCCGGCAGGAACATCGCCGAGGTGCTGGCGATGCCCGTCGAGGAGGCCGTGGAGTTCTTCGCGGCCGGCCCCTCGCGCGTCCCGGCCGCGCACACCGTCTTGGCACGGCTGGCCGACGTCGGGCTCGGCTACCTGACGCTGGGGCAGCCGCTCACCACGTTGTCCGGCGGGGAACGCCAACGGCTCAAGCTCGCCCTGCACACGGGCACGACGGGCGGGGTGCTCGTCCTGGACGAACCCACGACCGGCCTGCACCTGGCGGACGTGGCGCACCTGCTGGCGCTGCTGGACCGGCTCGTCGACGCCGGCACGTCGGTGCTCGTCGTGGAGCACCACCAGGCCGTCATGGCCCACGCCGACTGGATCGTCGACCTCGGGCCGGGAGCCGGCCACGACGGCGGCACGGTCGTCTTCGAGGGCACACCGGCCGACCTGGTGGCCGCGCGGGCGACGCTGACGGGCGAGCACCTGGCCCGCTACGTCGGCGCCGCCGACGCGGCACCGGTCAGGGCTGGAGGAAGGCGACGATCCCCTGCGCGAACCGGGGGTCGCTGAACACCGTCGCGTGGTCCCCGGAGGCCAGCTGGACGCGGGCGCCGGGAACGGCGTCGGCCAGCACCTGCGGCCGCACGGCCAGGGGGTCCTCGTCGCCGGCCACGACGAGGGTGGGCACCGCGATCGAGGCCAGGTCGATCGGGGAGGCGTGCGCGACGTCGGCCTGTGCGGCCAGGGCCAGGAGGTCGTTGCCCGTCGAGGCCGCGAACGCGCGGAACCCCTGGAGCAGGTCGTCACCGAGGTCACCCGGGTCCGCCGCGCGCAGCGCCCGGGCGAGTTCGGACGCGGGCAGGGCCCGGGTGTCCACGCCGCCGAGTTCGACCACGCCGGCCCCGACCCCACCCACGACGAGGCGGCGCAAGCGGTCGGAGTGCCCGGCCGCGACGAGGAGGGACACGACGGACCCCATCGAGTACCCCACGAGGTCGACCTGCGGCAGGCCGAGCGCGTCGAGGACCTCGAGGACGTCCTGCGCCATGCGGGCCTCGCCGTAGAAGGCGTTGTCGTGCGGGGCGTCGGAGGCTCCGTGCCCGCGCGCGTCGACCGCCAGGACGCGCCGGCCCTGCCCCAGCAGCGTCTGCGGCAGACCCGAGCGCGGCCACTCGACGAACGCGCTGGCGCTGAAGCCGTGGTGCAGCAGGACGGGCGTGGCGTCGGCCGCGCCCTCCCACTCGTACACGCTGAGCGTCAGTCCGTCGGACGTCGGAAGGCGGTGGGTGCGGTCGGGCGCCCGGAGTTCCGGGGCGGCGGGCTGTTCGGGTGCGGGGGTGCTCACGGTTCCTCCGGGGGTTCTGCGGTGGCGGGCCCACGGTAGGGCACTGACAGGAAACCTGCCATCGTCGGATGGTGTCGGTTCGTCGGGTCAGTTCGTCCGCTGCAGGAACTCCGGGTCGAGGTCGCCCGGCGCGACGGAGATGACCGACTCGTCGTCGACACCGACGTGCTCGAAGAGGGTGATGCGGGCGAACTCGGGCACGACGTGGATCGGGTAGGTGGGCCCGGCGTCGCGGAAGGCGCGCATGCGGTCGAGGTGGTCGTTCTGGAAGAGGACGGTCCTGGAGCCGTCCTCCTCGACCCAGCGCGGGAAGAAGATCGTGCCGTGCAGGCGGCGGCGCTGCGGCATGACGTCGACCACGACGGACGTGCCGGTCGGCTCGTTCCAGGACACCTTGAAGCCGTCCTCGTCGAGCTGCACCAGGTCGACGGCCTGGTCCTTGACCCAGCGTCCGCCGACCATGCCCGAGTGGATGCGGTAGTCGATGGTCGTGGCGTTCTTGACGTACATCTCGTACTGCCAGCCGTTGGCGTAGGTGTAGACGAAGCGGTGCCCCACGATGCCCGAGAGGTCCTGCGGGGGCGCGGGGTGTTCGACAGTGGTCGTGACGGGGACGTCGGTGGTCGTCATGCGGTCTATTTTGCTGACAAAACTCAGGGGGGCAACCCGAGCGGGCAGGATGGGCGCGTGACCTCCCCCACGTCCGGTGTCCCGTCCGCAGCGGGGACGGCCCGCCGGCTCGGCCCGCTGCTGGGACCGCTGCGGCGCACCGTGCTGCGCCGCAGCCGCGACCTCGCCGCGCTGCCGGACCTGCCCGAGGCGCAGGTGGAACTGCTGCGGGTGCTGGCCGGGCAGGGCGCGCAGAGCCCGAGCGGTCTCGCGGACCGGTTGCGGCTGGCCCGGCCCACCGTCAGCAACCTGCTGCGGACCCTGTCGAGCACCGGCCTCGTCGACCGCTCCCCCGGCGCCGGGCGCGCCGTCGAGGTCAGCGCCACCGACCACGCCCGCGACCTGCTGCGCCGCTACGACGCGGCGAGCGCGCGGACGCTGGAACTCGCTCTGGAACGCCTGGACACCGCCGACCGCACCACCCTCGCCGCCGCCCTGCCCGCCCTCGAACGCCTCCTGGCCGCTCTCGGCGACGACTGAGCCACCCCCGCCCGTGCCCGAGAATGGAGTGGTGAGCGCCTCCCCCGTCCCCGCCGGCACGCCCCTGCAGTCGTACAAGCTGCGCCGGGGACGGATGGGGGTCGAGCGCACGGAGGCGCTCGCCACGCACCTGCCGCGCTACGCGGTGCCGGCGGGTCCGGGTCGGCTGGACCTGCAGCACCTGTTCGGTGACGACCACCCCGTCGTGCTCGAGATCGGGTCGGGGATGGGCGACGCGACGCTCGCGATGGCCCAGGCCGATCCGGGCACGAACGTCGTCGCGGCCGAGGTGCACACCCCGGGCATCGGTGCGCTGCTGCAGGGCCTCGTGGAGCACGGCGTGGAGAACGTCCGGTTGCTCGAGGGCGACGGCCGCGAACTGCTGGACGCGCGCATCACCCCCGGGGCGCTGGCCGGGGTGCGCGTGTACTTCCCCGACCCGTGGCCCAAGGCGCGCCACCACAAGCGCCGGCTCGTGCAGCCGGACTTCGTGGCGCTCGTGGCCGACCGGCTCGCCCCGGGCGGCACCCTGCACTGCGCGACCGACTGGGAGCCCTACGCCGAGCAGATGGTCGAGGTGATCGGCGCCGACCCGCGGTTCGAGGTGTCCGCCGACCGGTCACGGCCCGCGTGGCGACCGCAGACGCGCTTCGAACGGCGTGGACTCGCGCTGGGGCACGTCGTCACCGACGTGCTCGCCACGCAGGTCAGTCGACCTTGACCAGCCGGCGGCGCTTCACGGTCCACCCCTCGGGCATGGTGCCCTCCTTGAGCATCCGCAGCGGGCACCGCCGGCACTTGTCCTTGGATTCGCAGCACTTGGACTTCGGCCAGAGGTCCTTCTTCTTCCCACCCACGCGCAGAAGGTAACAGGCCCAGGTAGGTGAGCCTCACCGCACCTGGAGCGGGGTGCGTCCCTTCAGGAGCATCGCGCCGGCGACGACGAGCCCCAGCAGGAGCAGCGGCCAGCCCAGCGCGAGCTTCGCGACGGCCAGACCGGTGGTGTTGTCGGTCAGGTACAGCGGCAGCTGGACCGCCACCCGCAGGACGTACCCGGCCAGCAGGAGCGCGGTCAGCTTCTGGCACAGCGCGACGATGCCGCGGTCCCGGCGCCACGCGGTCGGCTCCTCGGTGACGGCCCCGACGAGGAACCCCACGACGGGCCAGCGGGTGAGCATCGACACCGCGAAGGCCACCGCGAGGGCGAGGTTGAGCAGGATCCCCGGCAGGAACACGTCCTGCGCCCGGCCGGTGCGGGAGGCGACGAAGGCGGCGACCGCCGTCACGAGGATGCTGCCGAGCGCGAACTGCACCGTCTCGCGGCGGGCGACGCGCACGACGAGCGCGACGAGCATGACCGCCAGCGACGCGCCGACCGAGACCCGGAGGTCGCTCGTGGCGAGCCAGGCGATGAGGAAGGCGAGCGGCGCGACGGCGGAGTCCAGCAGCCCGCGCCACCCCCCCAGCGCCGTCGACAGGCGCAACCGGACGAGTTCCTCGACGGTCTGCGGGCCCTCGGGCGCGGTGGACGGCGTGGACCCGGCGGCGGCGTCCGCCACTACGCCTCGGCCTTCTCGGCGCACACGAGCTCGTAGACCGGGTTGAAGATCACCCGCTGGCCGTCGTCGCAGGCGACGAGCCCCTTGGCCTTGACCCGGCGCCCGGGCTCGACCCCCGCGATGCGCCGGCGCCCCAGCCAGACGAGCTGGACCGAGCCGGAGCCGTCGAACAGCTCGGCCTCGAGCGCGGGGACGCCCCCACGGGGACGCAGGGTCACCGAGCGCAGCGTCCCGCAGACGCACGCACGGGTGCGGTCGGGCACCTGGCCGCACGGGGTCCCGCCGTTGCGGACCGCGTCCTCCTGGGCCTCCTCGGCGGCGAGGTCGGAGTTCGACGCGGTGAACCGCGCCAGAGCACGGCGCCACAGGGGCGCGCCCAGCACTGAGGACTTCGACACGGCACTCACAGTAGGCCCTCCCGGTCGCCTGCGAGGTTCAACGTCAATCCCCGGGACGGTGTTCCGCGGGGTTGCGGGCAGCGGCGGCGGACGCCCGCGGTCAGCGGACCTCGGTGATCTCGGGGCCGCGCTCGAACGGGTTGAGGTCGTCGCGGCCCGAGGCCTCCTGCGCCGGGTCCTCCGAGGGGGCCGGCTGCTCGGGCAGGGCCAGCGCGATGAGCTCGCGGGGGGCCATGGCCTCGTCGCCGCGGACGACGACCGTCTTGCGCACGACGCCCTCCAGCTCCGCGGCCGCGGACGCGTCGTGCGCGGCGGGCCCGCTGAACACGGCGCGCAGGAACCAGCGCGGACCGTCGACGCCGGCGAAACGCGCCGGCTGGTGGGCCGTGCGACCGTCCTCGGTCCGCACCGGCAGGCGGCACAGCAGCTCCCGGCCGAGCGGGCCGTCCTGCTCGTCGGCCGCCCCGCCCTGCTGGACGACCGCCTCGGCGATCTCGGCGCGGATCTCGTCCCAGACCCCGCTCGAGCGCGGGGCGGCGAACGCCTGCAGCTGCACGGTGGACCCGTTCAGCCCGACGGTGACGGCGATGACGCGGCCGGAACCCTCCTCGACCTCGAAGCGCAGCTCCATGCCCTCGCGCCCCACCAGCCGCAGACCCCCGAGGGCGAGGCGGTCCTCCGCCTCGTCGACCTCGGAGACGTCGAACGGCCCCGCGGAGCGGTCGAACGCCTCCGGCGCGGGCTGCGCCTTCGCCGGCGCGTCGGCCTCGGCGGCCGCGCGGGCCTCGGGGTCGTCCACGACACCCGAGGACGCCGTGGCGGGCTCGGCACCGGCCTCGGCGGTGGTCACCGAGGTCGTGGCGTCGGCGTCGGTCGACGGTCCGGTCGCGGGGTCGCTCGGGGTGGTCTCGGCGACCTTGCGGCGGCGGAACAGGCTCACGGTCGCTCCTCGGGAGTGGTGGTGGTGGGGAAGGGGGCGGTGCTCACCAGGGCGTCGCTGCCACCCGTGGAGCCGTGGCCGCCCTCGCCGCGGGCGGAGACCGGCAGCTCCTGGACGGGCAGGAACTGGACGCGCTCGACGCGCTGGACGACGACCTGGGCCACGCGGTCGCCCGCCCGCAGCTCGACGGCCTCGCGCAGGTCGGTGTTGAGCAGCGTGACGCGCACCTCGCCGCGGTACCCGGCGTCCACCGTCCCGGGCGAGTTCAGGACGGTCAGACCGCGCTTGGCGGCCAGGCCCGAGCGCGGGACGACGAAGGCGACGTGCCCGTCGGGCAGCGCGAGCGAGACCCCGGTCGGCACCGTCACGCGCTCCCCCGGCCCGACGACCACGTCGACGCGCGTCGTGAGGTCGGCGCCGGCGTCGCCGGCGTGGGCGTACGTCGGCAGGGCCTGCGGGACGGCCAGGAGCACGGGCACCGGCAGGGGTGCCGGAACCGCCTCGGCCTGCGGGAACGCGTCGGTCACGGGGCTCGACCCTACCCGTCACGGGCCGTGCGGTCCCGCCCCGGTCCACGGGCCGGCCGACGTCCCGGTCGACGTCCCGGTCAACGTCCCGGTCAACGTCCCGGTCCACCGCGCCGCACGCGCGTGCGACCCTGGGCTCGTGTCGAGCGCGACCAGCCCCTCCCCGTCCCCGCAGCCGTCCGAGGGACCCGTGCGGGGCGACACGGCCTGGGACGGCCGTGAGACGTGGTGGCCGGCGGTCACGTCGTGGTTGTCCTGGCTGCCCGCCGTCGTCGGGGGCGCGCTCGTGGCGCTGCCGATCTGGGGGACGCAGGGAGCCCTCGTGGGCGCGGTCGTGGGGGCCGTGCTGGCCGTCGGGGTCCTGCTGAGCCTGTCGTGGACCACGCGGCTGACCGAGACGGAGTTCCGGGTGGGACGGGCGACGTTGCCGCTGTCCGTGGTCTCCGGGGTGGACGTCATCGCCCGCCGGGAGCGCCGGACCGCGCTGGGGCCCGGGCTCGACGCCCGGGCCCACCTCGCGATCCGGTCCTGGATCGGACCCGCCGTGCGGATCCACCTGGACGACCCGGCCGACCCCACCCCCTACTGGGTGGTGTCGACCCGCCGCCCGCAGCGCCTGGCCGCCGAGATCAGGCGGCGCAGTCGTTGCAGATGATCTTCCCGTCGCCGGAGTCGTGCAGCTGGCTGCGGTGCACCACGAGGAAGCAGCTGGTGCACGTGAACTCGTCCTGCTGACGCGGGAGGACCCGCACCGACAGCTCCTCGTTGGACAGGTCCGCGCCCGGCAGCTCGAAGCCCTCGGCCGCCTCCGTCTCGTCCTCGTCGACGGCGCCCGAGCTCTTGTCGGTGCGACGGGCCTTGAGCTCCTCGATGGAGTCCTCGTTCAGCTCGTCGTCGTTCTTGCGCGGTGCGTCGTAGTCGGTCGCCATGACCTCGCCTCACACTCCATGCCTTCTCGGCGTCCGTCGTCCTCGTCCTGCAGGACGTGCTGGTCTTCCTGCTTCTTCCGCCGGTTCCCGCGCGTCGTGCCGGCACCGGGTCCCCGGTGCGGCGGGGACAACGCCCCGACCGCCCGATCCATGCCCGGGACCAGTCCCTCCCCGCCCCCTGCGTCCCCCCGCGCTGAGCGCGAGCGAGCACGCATCATGACCTACCCGCGGCCCGGACTCGAACGGGGGCGGGTCGCGTGTCGCGCCGCAACCCCCCAGGGCCGGGACCACCCGAACGGGTCAACGTCCGGGAACCAGGTGTCACGTACGTCACTTCCGCGCTCCGGCAACGGCTTTCGCAGCACCGGCCCTCGGTACCGCCGTTCGGGGGGCTGTCCACAGCCGGGACACCCTGGGAGTTGGACGAGCGGCCGCCGAGCCGTAGTGTGCTCGCGTCCCCGCCGATCCGGTCGTCCGTCCCGCGCCCCGCGCCCGGGACGGAGCGCACGGCCGAGAGGAGCTCCCGACGCCCCGCAGGGAGGTGCCGTGCCCGTGCACGAACCCAGCACGTCCGTAGAGACCTCGCCCACGTTCGTGGCCGAGCTGTCCGACCGCGTCCAGCGCACGCGCGCGACCATCGACTCCGCCGCCGCCGCCGGTGACGACGACCTCGCCCAGGCTCTGCTGGACGACCTCGAGGCCCTCGTGGACCTCGCCACCGCGCACGACGTGGCGCTGCCCGACACCGTCGCCTACCTGGCCAGCCAGCCCGGGCGGACCGTCGTCGACGTCCGCTCCACCGACCAGCGCGCCGACGTGCACGCCGCTGCGGAGTGCGCGCCTGCCTGACCCCTTCCGCTTCCCGCGGGACCGACGAAGAGCCTGACCCTCCGGTGGAGGGTCAGGCTCTTGCGCGTCGTGCGGGCCTCAGCCCAGGCCGAGCGTCTCGCGCAGGACGGGGTGCAACCCGGCGCCGGCCGCGATGAGGCCGTGCGTCCCGGCCGCCCCGCCGGCGAAGTCCGTGACGAGGGCTCCGGCCTCCCGGGCCACGAGCCAGCCGCCGGCGAAGTCCCAGGGGTTGAGCCCGAGCTCGTAGTAGGCGTCGACGCGGCCCGCGGCCACGGCGCACAGGTCCAGCGAGGCCGTGCCGATCCGGCGCAGGTCGCGCACCTGCGGCAGCAGCCGCGCCACGACGGCGGCCTGCTCGGCCCGGCGGGCCGCGTGGTAGCCGAAGCCCGTCGCCACGAGCGCCTGCCCGAGGTCCGGGCCGGCGCCGGCGTGCAGCGGGTGCACCCCGCGGGCGTCGGTCAGCGTCGCACCGGCACCTGCGCCGGCCGACCACGTCTCCCCCGCCGAGGGGTCGACGACGGCCGCGGCCAGCACCGTCCAGGAGTCCGGGTCCGGGGGCCCGGCCGGGTCGTGGGAGACCACGGCGACGCTCACGGCGTAGGAGCGCAACCCGTAGAGGTAGTTGACCGTCCCGTCGATGGGGTCGACCACCCAGGTGAGCCCGCTGCTGCCCGCCTCGTAGCCCTCCTCCTCGCCCAGCAGCCCGTCGTGCGGGCGGGCGGCGCGCAGACGCTGGCGCAGCAACTGCTCGGAGGCGGTGTCCATGGCGGTGACGACGTCGGTCGGGCTCGACTTCGTCGCGGCCACCTCGACGCGGTCGGGGCGGCCGGCCGAGATCAGCTCACCGGCCGCGGTGGCGACCTCGACGGCCAGCCGCCGCAGCTCGGCGGTCGGGGGCTGCTCCACGGCTCAGGACCCGGCCGGGACGGGCGCGCGCCAGTCCTCGCCCGTCGCGGCCGGCACGGACGCGCGCAGGTTCCGGCAGCAGTCCACGGGGCACACGGTGTGCGAGGGCGGCAGCCCACCGGCCACCGGGCGCTCGGGCTCCTCACCGCGGGCCTGGGCGGCCCGCTCCTCGACGAGGTCGACGAGGCCGGCGACGAACTGGGACGTGGCGCCGACGGTCGCGGCCCGGGCGAACGGCAACCCGATCTCCCCGGCCGTCTCCGCGGCCTCGGTGTCGAGGTCGAACTTGACCTCCATGTGGTCGCTGACGAAGCCGATGGGGGCCACGACGACGCCCGGGACGCCGTCCGCGTGCAGCGCGCGCAGGTGGTCGTTGACGTCCGGCTCGAGCCAGGGCTGACTGGGCGGGCCGCTGCGCGAGCAGTAGGCGAGGTCCCACGCCAGCTCGCGGCCGAGGCGCTCGGAGGCGCGGCGGGCGACCTCGCCGGCCACGTCGAGGTGCTGGCGGACGTAGGCCCCACCGCCGGCCGCCGGCGGGCCCGAGACGTCGTTCATGGCGTCGGGGATGCTGTGGGTGACGAAGACCACACGGGCACTCGCCCGCGCGTCCTCGGGCAGCCGCTCCACCGCGTCGGCGACGGCGGCGGCGTTCACGTCGACGAAGGCCGGGTGGTTGAAGTAGTGCCGGATCTTGTCGACCTCGAGGCTGCGGCCCTCCTCGGCCAGCACCCCCAGGGCCTTGCCGAGGTCCTCGCGGTACTGCCGGCAGCTGGAGTACGAGGAGTAGGCGCTGGTGAAGACCGTCAGGACCTTCCGGGCGCCGTCCTCGTGCGCGGCGCGCAGCACGTCGGTGACGTACGGCTCCCAGTTCCGGTTGCCCCACAGCAGGGGGAGGTCGCCCAGACCGCGCGCGTCGAACTCGGCCCGCAGCGCGGCCAGCAGTTCCTTGTTCTGGTCGTTGATGGGGCTCTTGCCGCCGAAGTGGAGGTAGTGCTGGGCCACGTCCTCGAGGCGTTCGCGGGGGATGCCCCGGCCACGCGTCACGTTCTCGAGGAACGGCATCACGTCGTCGGGACCCTCCGGCCCGCCGAAGGACTGCAGCAGGACGGCGTCGTACGGCTTCACGTCGCTCACCGCGCCATCATCCACTCCCGCAGCCCTCCTCCGCCCCCGGGGCCACCCTGCGCGGCTCGTCCCGTCCCGCCGTCCGCACGGGGTGGGGCCGGAGGTGGCAGAGTGCATCCGCGATGATGGCCCGCACCACGCTTCCTGGAGGGCGCCCCACATGCAGGACCTGAGGCTCGTCGGGGTCCACGACGACGGAGAGCACGTCGTGCTCGTCGGCACCGACGGCAGCCGTTACCGGCTGCGGGTGGACGAGGCGCTGCGCGCCGCCGTGCGCCGCGACCGGGCCCGGCTGGGCCAGCTGCAGATCCAGATGGAGGCGCAGCTGCGCCCCCGTGACATCCAGGCGCGCATCCGCGCGGGCGAGACGGCCGAGGAGGTCGCCGCCGCCGGCGGGCTCAGCGTCGAGCACGTCCGCCGGTACGAGGGCCCAGTCCTCGCCGAGCGCGCCCACGTCACCGGCCTGGCCCGGCGGACGCCGTACGGCCGCTCCGGCGTCGCCGGGACGCTCGACGACGTCGTGGTCGCCCGGCTCTCCGCCCGCGCCGTCGACCCCGAGGGCGCGCGCTGGGACGCCTGGCGCACCGAGGACGGCGGCTGGGTCGTCCAGTGCGAGTTCGTCGCCGGTGGACGCGGCCGCGTGGCCCGATGGGGCTTCGACCCCGTCGCACGCGTGCTGTCCGCCCACGACGACGAGGCGCGCTGGCTCTCGGAGGAGGAACCGGCCGAACCCGGTCCCCTGCCGGCCCGGCGCCTGGTCTCGGTGGCCGGTGACGGTCCGCGGTCGGGGTCCGGGACGGGTTCCGAACGCGTCTACGACGTCGAGGCCGACGGCGGCGTGCGCGCGAACCTGGCCGGTCAGGACACGACGGACGACCTCCTCGAGGCGCTCGACTCCGCCCGCGGCGTCCGTCCCGAGCAGGGTCCGGCCACGCCGTCGCGCGACCAGCCGTCTCCCTCGTCCTCGCCATCGCCCTCGTCGGCGGCGCCGCGGGTGGACGCGCTGGTGGCCGACCCGCCGCCCGCGCACCCGGCCGACTCCGCCCCCGGGGACGTCGTCGACCGGACGGTGCTGCCGGCCCCCGAACCGTCGGACGAAGACGGGCAGGAGGCCGCGCAGCAGGTCGAGGCGGACGTTCCCGCCGACGAGCCGGCGGTGGAGCCCTCCGCGCACTCCACTGCTCGGCCCGCCGAGGAGCCCGCGGTCGAGCCGGAGACCGCAGCCGCCGCCGACGAACCGGCGCCGGACCCGCAGGCTCCTCAGGAGACGCCGGCCGAACCGCGGCGCCGCAACCGGTCCGCGCGCCGGGGGTCGGCCGCGGCCAAGCGCCCCAGCGTCCCGAGCTGGGACGACATCATGTTCGGGACGAAGAAGGACTGACCGGCGCCGGTCCGTCCACGGCCGGCACGCGGATCCAGCGCGCCAGCACCGCGACGAGGAGCGACGTCACGACGAGCAGGCCGAGGGCCGCGCGCAGGGACGTCAGCTCGGCCAGCGCGCCCACGAGGGGTGGCCCGACGAAGAACGCGGGCCACTCCCCGAGGTTCACGAACGTCACCGCGCGCCCAGCGGAGACGTCGGGCTGGTTGCCCGCCAGCCCCATGACGGTGGGGAACACGCACGCGCAGCCGACCCCGACGAGGGCGAAGCCGACGAGCGCGGCGGGCACGCTGCCGGACAGGACCGCCAGCAGGACGCCCGCGGCCGTCGTCGCGGCCGACACCTGGACGAAGCGGACGCGGCCGAGCCGGTCGACGACGCGGTCCCCGACCGTGCGCATGGCGGCGATGGCCAGGGAGTAGCAGACCAGGGTCAGCGACCCGACCGCGACGCTCGCCCCGAGAGAGACGGAGAACTGCGCGCTCCACTGCACGGCCGACCCCTCGGTGACGGCCCCGAGGAGGGCCAGCACCGCGAGCAGGACGACCTGTCGCGTCGGCCGCTCCCGCCGCCCCGTGCGCTCCCGAGCGGGACGGGCGGGGTCGGTGTCCCCGCGTGGGACGGCCCGCCGGGTGGCCAGCAGCGCGACGGCCAGGACGGCGTTGCAGGCCAGCACCTGCGCCCACGGGTCGACGCCCCACGCCCCCGCCGCGACCCCCGCGAGCCCGCCGCCGAGCTGGCCGGCGCTGAACCCGGCGTGGAAGGACGACATCGTGCTGCGCCCGTAGCGCCGCTCGACGACGACGGCGAGGGCGTTCATCGGCCCGAAGAGGAGCCCGACGGCGGCCCCCTGCAGCGCCAGTGCGACGACGAGGACGGCCGGGGTGGGCGAGGCCGCCGCGCACGGCGCCACGACCAGCAGGAGCACGGCACCGGCCAGCGCCAGCACCCGCGGTCCCGTGCGGCCGATGACCCGGGTCAGCACGAGCAGCGCCAGCAGCGTGCCCACCGGCTGCGCGAGGACGACCAGACCCCACTGCGCGTCCCCCAGCCCCAGGTCGGCCTTGACCGTCGGGATGCGCCCCGCCCAGCCGCCCGTCACGGCCCCCGCCACGACGAACAGGACGAGGACGGCGACGCGGGCCTGCCGGCGGGTCGCGCTCACGCCAGGTGCTCGCGCAGGAAGCCGTCGACGAGGTCGAGCAGGGCCGGCGACCAGAACGGCGGCCCACCGTGGTCGGCGCCCTCGAGGCGCACGAGGTCGACGCGCTGCCCCGCCGCCTGCAACGCCTCGGTGAGCAGGACGCTCTGCCCGAACGGCACGAGCCGGTCGCCCCTGCCGTGGACGACGAGGAACGGCGGCAGGTCCCGCCCGGGGCGCACGTGCGCGGCGGCGACGGTCGGCGCGACGAGGTCGGGGCGCTCGCTGACCCGGTGCCCGCCGATGAGCAGGCCCTCCGGGGAGTCCGGCGCGTCGTGGTCCATCGCCGACGGCTCGGCGCTCATGGCGGCGATGTCGGTCGGGCCGTAGAAGTCCACGACGGCCCGCACGCCCAGGGGCCCCTCCCCGCCCTCGTCGGGGTGGACGAACGCCGGGTCGCCGTCGGTGAGGGCCGCGAGCACGACCGTGTGGCCGCCGGAGGAGTCGCCCCACAGCGCCGTCCGCGCGGGGTCGACCCCGAACTCCCCGGCGCGCCGGTGCAGGAACCGGACGGCGGCGCGCAGGTCGAGCACCTGCGCGGGGAACGGCGCGACCGTCGACGGGCGGTAGGCGATCGTCGCGACGGCGTACCCCCGGGCGGCGAAGGCGGTGAGCGCCGGGAGGTTCAGGCCCAGCTCCTGCTCGAACCACGCCGACCCCTGGACGTGCACGACGAGCGGCAGCGACGTGCGCTCCCCCGGCGGGACGAGCAGGTGCAGGACGAGGGAGCGGCCGTCGCGGTGGGCGTACTCGACGCCGAGGCGCGCGGTGCCGTGGACGGGGTCGTGGTCGGCGGTCAGCGTCCGCATCCCCGGGGCGCTGCGCGCGGAGTCGGGGAACGGCGGCAGCGGGGGGCGGCGGAGGGGGGTGCGCACGAGGTTCCTCAGCAGGGGACGGTGAAGAGCGGGACCAGGCGTTCGGCGTCCGAGAGGGCCCCGTGCTGCCCGACGAGGCGCAGCGTCTCGGGGCGCATCGTCCGCGAGTTCACGACGGCGAGGTCGTCGCGCATGACGGCGAGGACGTCGCCGATGCGGCCGGAGACGCGGTCCTCGACCGGGCCGAACCAGCCGGCGGCGACGGCCTCGGCGCGCAGCAGGACCTCCGCCGACGCACCGAAGCGCTGCCGCCAGGTCTCCGCCACCGCCCGCGCCGCACCGGGTCCGGTGTAGAGCTGGACGGTCCGGGGTTCGCCCCCGACGTGCCGGACCCCGGCGAGGAGGTCGGGTTCGCGGGCCAGGTCGAGGCGCTGCGCGGCGGGCACGTCGACCATCCCGTGGTCGGCGGTGACGACGAGGAGGGTCCCGCGCGGGAGGCGGCGGGCGAGCGTCGCGAGGGCCTCGTCGACGCGTTCGAGCTCGGCGGTCCACTCCCCCGAGTCGACACCGGCGCCGTGGCCGGTGTGGTCCAGGCGGCCCCAGTACAGGTAGGTGAGCTGGTGCGGGGCCGAGCGGACCGCGTCGACCGCGGCGTCGACGCGCGCCTCGAGCCGTTCGGGCGTCCCCACGAACCGGCCGCCGCGCAGGGCCGCCTCGGTGAGGCCGGACCCGTCGAAGTGCGGCGGGGCCACCCGCACGACGTCCACGCCCGCAGCGGCGACGCGCTGGAACAGCGTCGTGTGCGGCTGCCAGCGGCGGGGGTCGACGGCGGTGTCCCACTGCAGTTCGTTGAGCAGGCGGTCACGGTCGGGGTCGAGCACCTCGTACCCGACGAGGCCGTGGCCTCCGGGCGGCAGCCCGGTGCCGAGCAGACCCATGCTCGTGGCGGTCGTCGTGGGGAACCCAGCGGTCAGGACGCGGTGCAGCCCGTCGGAGCGCCAGCGCCGCATCGTGCCCGTGTGACCGGACCGCGCCGCGAGGAGCAGCTCCCCCATCCCGTCGACGAGGACGAAGCAGACCCGTTGCGCCGCAGGCAGGACGACGTGCGGCGAGGCGTCGGCGAAGTCCGCGACACCGAGGGCGCGCCCGACGGCGGGCAGCAGGTCGGCGAGGGTGTCGCGGCCGTAGGCGGGTGCGGGGAGGGGCGCGGGGACCACGGGGAGGTCAGCGACCGGCCACGGCGGACAGGGCGCGGGCGAAGTCGAGGGCCGCGGTGACCGCGTCGGCCCCCTCGGCGGCGCTGGCGATCCGGACGGTGAGGTCGTCGCCGGTCACCGAGCCGGTGTAGCCGTGGTCGGCCTCGCAGCCGGGGTCGGGGCAGGACGCGGGTTCGAGGTCGACGCGGTGCAGCACACCCCACCCGAGGGTCAGGCTCACCTCCGCGGGTGTGGAGCCCGGGCGGTGGTCGGCGGGCCGGGAGACCACCTGGGAGACGACGACGGAGTGCACGCGGGACAGGGCGACCGACTCCGTCGAGCAGACCGCGTAGGGCTCACCGGAGGTGTCGTCGGGTCCGTGGTCGTCGGCGTGGGCCACGACGAGGCGGCCGGGGGTGGTGACGAGGACGGTGACGTGCCGGCGGACCTCGTTGGCGTCGAACGTCGTCTCGGGGTGCACGAGGTGCGCGTGGACGGGCTCGCCGGCCACGGCCGTGCGCAGGCAGTCGGCCACGAGCTCGGGGTAGTACCCGGCGCGGGCGAGGTCCTGGAGCAGGGCGACCGGGAGGTCGGAGCCGGCACGGGTGTCGGTGCGGTCGCGCATCCGGCCATCATCCCGCACCTGCTGCACCCCCCGTGCTCAGGTGGGCTCAGGTGGGCAGGGTCCGGCGGTCGGGGTCGGCGCGGCCCTGCGGGGGCGCGACGCGGACGACGGCGTCCAGGCACGTCAGCCCCTGCTCGGCGACGAGGACGGGGCTCAGCCGCAGCTCGGCGAGCTCGGGCAGCGCGTCGGCGAGCACGGCGACGCGGGCGACGACGTCCTCCAGGGCCAGCACGTCCAGGCGCGGGGACCCGCGGTGCCCGAACAGCTTGGGTGCGGCCTTGACGGAGCGGACGAGGTCGGCGACGTCGACGTCGGTCAGCGGCGGGATGCGGTAGGCGACGTCCCCCATGAGGTCGATCGGGTCGCCCTCGACGCCGAAGGCGAGCACGGGCCCGAACAGGGGGTCCTCGGTGCTGCGGACGAGGCAGGGGACGCCGAGCGGGGCCATGGGCTGCACGGCCAGGGCCTTCACCTCCGAGCCGAAGACGGCCCGCATCTCGCCCACCGCGGCGCGCAGCGCGTCGGCGCTGGACAGCCCGAGGCGGACGCCCCGCAGGTCCTGCCGGCCCGCCAGCGCCTCCCCGACGGTCTTGAGCGCGACGGGCCACCCGAAGCGCTCCGCGGCGCGCACGGCCTCCTCGGCGGCGTCCTCCCCGGCCGCGACCTCGGCGCGCGGCAGCAGGGGGACGCCGACGGCGGTGAGCAGCTCGGTCCGGGCCTCGCGGTCCAGCAGGGCGCCGTCGGGGTGGGCGGCCAGGACCCGGTCGACCACGGCGCGCGCCCGCGGCAGGTCGACGCCCTCGGGCGCGACGGGGTGGCCGCGCTCCTTGCGCCGCCACTGCGCGTACCGCACGACCGAGGCCAGGGCCCGGACCGCGTCCTCGGGGGTGGGGAAGCTCGGGACCGACGGGCAGTCGTCCCCCGGGTCCCCCGAACCGACACGGGCCGCCGACACCGACCGGGTCCCCAGGAAGCACGTCACGCACGTCTTGCCGCCCTCGGCCGCGGTGCGGGCGACGGCCGTGGCCACGGCGGCGTCCACCGTGGCGGTGGGGGGCACCCAGCTCGCCACCACGGCGTCGACCTCGGGGTCGGCGAAGGCGTCGCGCAGGGCGGCGGTGAACTCCTCGACGGGGGCCTCGGGGTGCACGGACGCGGGTCCGTGGACGACCTGCAGCCCCCAGCTGACGCAGGCGTCGGCGGCGAGGGTCCCCAGGGCGTCGGAGTTCCCGACGATGGCGATGCGGGCGCCCTCGGGCAGCGGCTGCTCGACGGTCACCTGGGCCACGTCGAAGAGCTGGTGGACGTTCTCGACGCGGATGACGCCGGCCTGCCGCAGCATGCTGTCGACGACCTCGAACGGCACCTGCGAGCGCCGGACGGTGTGCCCGGGCGGGACACCGAAACCCGAGGCGCCGGACTTGACGACGATGACGGGTTTGCGGCGGGCCAGCCGGCGGGCGACGCGGCTGAACTTGCGGGGGTTCCCGACGCTCTCGAGGTAGAGGCCGACGGCGGCGGTGGCCTCGTCGTCGTGCCAGAACTGCATGAGGTCGTTGCCCGAGACGTCCGCGCGGTTGCCGGCCGAGACGAACGTCGAGATCCCCAGGCCGCGGCGGTGCGCGGAACTGAGGACGGTGACGGCCAGGGCCCCGGACTGGCTGAACAACCCGAACCGGCCCGGCGGCGGCACCTCCTGGGCGAGCGAGGCGTTCAGGCGGACGTCGGCGGCGGTGTTCACGACGCCGAAGGAGTTCGGGCCGATGACGCGCATGCCGTTGGCGCGGGCGATGCGGACCAGTTCGCGCTGCAGCCCCACTCCCTCGGGACCGGTCTCGGCGAAACCACTGGAGACGACCACGAGACCGCGCACACCGGCTGCGGCGCAGTCGGTCACGGCCTCCAGGACGGTCGCGGGGGCGACGGCGACCACGGCGAGGTCGACGGGTTCGCCGATGTCGGCGACGGTGGCGTGCAGGCGGACCCCGAGGAGTTCCTCCCCGGCCCCGGCGGCGTTCACGGCGTGGACGGTGCCGGCGAAGTCCCCCGCCAGCAGGTCGGCCAGCAACCGGTGCCCGACGGTGCCGACGGTGCGCCGGGCGCCCACGACGACGACCGAGCGCGGGGTCAGCAGGGCCGTCAGGCTGCGGGCCTCGGCGCGCTGCTCGCGGGCCTGCATGACGTCGACGGAGCGCTCGGTCGGGTCGATGTCGAAGGACACGTCGAGGACGCCGTCGGAGAACCCCTGGCGGACCTCGAAACCGGCCTCGCGGAAGACGCCGATCATCTTGGCGTTCGTCGGCAGGACGTCGGCGGTGAAGCGGCGGATGCCGCGTTCGCGAGCAGCGGCGGCGAGGTGCTCGAGCAGCACGGACCCCAGGCCGCGTCCCTGGTGGGCGTCGGAGATGTTGAAGGCGACCTCCGCCGAGCGGGGCCGGCCGGGGCGGACGGGGGCGGCGTCGAAGCGCGCGATGCCGACGATGTCCTCCCCCACGGTCGCCACGAGCGCGACGCGGTCGACGTGGTCGACCTGGGTGAAGCGGGCCAGGTCGCGTCGCGAGAGCCGGGGCATGGGGGCGAAGAAGCGGAAGTAGCGGGACTCGTCGGACTGCCGGTCGTGGAAGGCCGCGACCGCGTCGGCGTCCTCGGGCCGGATGGGCCGCACGTGCGCCGTCCCGCCGTCGCGCAGGGCGACGTCGGCCTCCCACCGGGTCGGGTAGCCCACGGGCGGCAGCGGCATGGTCCCGATCCTACGAGGATGGGGCCGTGGAGTACTCCGAGGTCCTGCGGGCGCGGCGCATGGTCCGCCGCTACGACGGGCGGCCCGTGGCCGACGACGTCCTCGGCCGGGTCGTGGCCGCGGGGCTGCGCGCGCCCAGCGCCGGCAACAGCCAGGGCCGGGACCTGCTGGTGCTGCGCTCGCCGGCCGACCGGGAGCTCTTCTGGAGCACGACCGCGGGGACCCGGGACGCCGGCGCGGCGCCGGACCGTTGGCTGACGGGCATGCGCACGGCCCCCGTCGTCGTGCTGCTGCTGGCCGACCCCGCCGCCTACGCCCGGCGGTACGCCGCCCCCGACAAGCCGGGACCGGACCGCGACGCCGCCACCTGGGAGGTCGCCTGGCCCGACGTCGACACCGGCATGTCCGGTCTGCTGGTCCTGCTCGCGGCCGTCGACGAGGGCCTGGGGGCGTGCCTGTTCGGCGTCCCCTCGGCGGCGCACGCGGCGGTCCGCGCGGTCTTCGCGGTCCCGGCGGACCGGCGCGTCGTCGCGGCGCTCACGCTGGGGCACCCGGCGCCCGGGGAGGCCTCGCGACCGTCCCGGCTGCACCGGCGGACGGTGGCGGACGCGGTGCACGACGGGCGGTTCGGCGTGCCCTGGAGCCGGTGAGGGCCCCGGGCGCGGCAGAATGCCCCCGTGCCCAGCAGATCCGGACCTCCGCCGACCGACGTCCCCGAGCGGATCGTCGACATCGACGTCGAGCAGGAGATGCAGGGCGCGTTCCTCGAGTACGCCTACTCGGTCATCTACTCCCGGGCCCTGCCCGACGCCCGCGACGGCCTCAAGCCGGTCCAGCGCCGCATCCTCTACATGATGCAGGACATGGGGTTGATCCCCGCCCGGGCGCACGTGAAGTCCGCCCGCGTCGTCGGTGAGGTGATGGGCAAGCTCCACCCGCACGGCGACGTCGCGATCTACGACGCCCTCGTCCGCCAGGCGCAGGCCTTCACCATGCGGCTGCCCCTCATCGACGGGCACGGCAACTTCGGCTCCCTCGACGCCGGTCCGGCCGCACAGCGGTACACCGAGGCCCGGATGGCGCCCGCCGCGCTGCTCATGACGACGGGGCTGGACGAGGACGTCGTCGACTTCGTCCCGAACTACGACGACCGCCTCAAGGAGCCCGGCGTCCTGCCCGCGGCGTTCCCGAACCTGCTCGTCAACGGGGCCAGCGGCATCGCCGTCGGCATGGCGACGAACATGCCGCCGCACAACCTCGTCGAGGTCGTCAACGCGGCCCGGCACCTCATCAAGCACCCCGACGCGGACCTGCCGGCGCTCATGCGGTTCGTCCCCGGTCCGGACTTCCCCACCGGCGGGCGCATCGTCGGCCTGGAGGGCATCCGCGACGCCTACGCCGCGGGCCGCGGCACGTTCCGCACCCGGGCCAGCGTCAAGGTGGAGAAGATCGGGCGCCGGCAGGGCCTGGTCGTCACCGAACTGCCCTACGGCGTCGGCCCCGAACGCCTCGTCGAGAAGATCGCCGACAACGTCAAGAACAAGCGCCTGCAGGGCATCGCGGACGTCACGGACCTGTCCGACCGCCGCAACGGCATGCGCCTGGTCATCGAGGTCAAGAACGGGTTCAACCCCGAGGCGGTGCTGGAACAGCTCTACCGGCTGACGCCGATGGAGGAGACGTTCGGCATCAACAACGTGGCCCTCGTCGAGGGCCAGCCGCGGACGCTGGGGCTGAAGGAACTCCTCGAGGTGTTCGTCGGGCACCGCGTCGACGTCGTCCGCCGGCGCACGCAGTTCCGCCTCGGCAAGGCGCAGGACCGCCTGCACCTCGTCGACGGCCTGCTGCTGGCCATCATCGACATCGACGAGGTCATCGCGATCGTGCGGTCCTCCGACGACGCGAACGCCGCGCTGGCCCGCCTGGTCGAGCGGTTCTCCCTGTCCGAGACCCAGGGCCGCTACATCCTCGACATGCAGCTGCGCCGCCTGACGCGGTTCTCCCGCATCGAGCTCGAGCGCGAGCAGGCAGAACTGCAGGCGACGATCGCGGAGCTGCAGGCGATCCTCGACGACGAGCAGCGGTTGCGGACCCTCGTCAGCGACGAGCTCGGCCAGGTGGCGGCCGACCACGGCACCCCGCGCCGGACGGTGCTGCTGACGTCGTCGGGGCCGGCGACGGGTGCGGCGGCCGCGGCGCAGCTGGAGATCGAGGACGACCCGTGCTGGGTGCTGCTGAGCTCGACGGGGTTGCTGGCCCGGACGAGTTCGGCCGAGCCCCTGGGCACCGAGGGCCGGCGCGCCCGGCACGACCTCGTCACCGCCGCCGCCCCGGCCACCGCGCGCGGCGACGTCGGCGTCCTGACCTCGGCCGGCCGGCTGGTCAAGGTCTCGGTGCTGGAACTGCCGACGCTGCCGCCGGTCGCGGGACGGCCGAACCTGTCCGGCGGGACGAGCGTCAAGGAGTTCGTGACGCTCGGCAAGGGCGAACGGGCGCTGACGATCGTGCCGCTGCCCGTGGCGGGCGTGGAGGACCCCGACGACCCGGGGTTCGCGCTGGCCACGGCCTCGGGCGTCGTCAAGCGCGTCGTGCCCGAACCCCTCGGCAACCGTCCGGAGGTCGAGGTCATCGCGCTGAAGGACCTCACGGCCCGGCAGAAGGACGAGGTCGTGGCGGCCACCGCCCTGACCACCGGTCAGGAGGACCTCGTCTTCGTCACGACGGACGCGCAGCTGCTGCGCTTCTCCGCCGCGCTGGTGCGGCCGCAGGGCCGCGGGGCCGCGGGGATGGCGGGGATCAAGCTGTCCCCCGGTGCGCGGGTCGTCGCCATGACGGCTGTCGCGGCGGACGCCACCGACGCGGTGGTCGTCACGGTCGCCGGGGACGCGGCCGGCGGGGCCTCGCAGGTCGGCTCGGCCAAGGTCACCCCGCTGTCGGAGTACCCGTCGAAGGGCCGCGCCACGGGCGGGGTCCGCTGCCACCGGTTCGCGCGCGGCGAGGACTCGCTGCTGCTCGCATGGGCAGGGCGGGGACCGGCCGAGGCCGCGACGTCGACGGGCAGCGCCGTGGCGCTGCCCGGCCCGCAGGGCCGCCGCGACGGGTCGGGCACCGCGCTCGACAAGCCCGTGGCGGCCGTCGGCGGTCCGCCCGCCACGAGCTGAGGTCACGCCCGCCGTGCGTGCCGGGTGGTGAACGCCACCGTGGCCGCCACGACGGTGTCCCGTTGCGGCAGCTGGGCCCAGCCGTGGTCGGCCCCCTCGACGACGACGAGCTCGGCCCGGTCGCCGAGGACGTCGTCGTCGAGGTAGCGGCGGGCGCACCCGAGCGGGACGAAGTCGTCGGTCCCGTGCAGCAGCAGGGTCGGGCCGCGCCAGCCCGCGGCCCGGGCCCACGGGTCCCAGCCCCGGGCGTCCTCGCGCAGCGCCGGTCCGAGCCGCTGCCCGAGGAAGTCGAAGAACCCCTGTCCGTCGAGGACGTCGAGCGGCCTGCCCTGCAGGGTGCCGCCGCGCACCTCGTCGGCGAACACGGCCGCGGTCGACCACATGGTCAGCGAGCGGATCCCGGCGGGACGGTCCGCGGCGACGACGGAGGCGACGACCGACCCCAGGCTCATGCCCACGAGGTGCAGGTCCTGCGCGTCCACGCCGGGGAGCGCGGCCACCACGTCGAGGACCCGCCGGGAGTCCTCGACGTCCTGCGTGACCGTGGTGTCGAAGAACTCGCCGTCGCTCTCGCCGTGCCCGGCGCGGTCGAACGCGACGACACCGGTCCCCGCGGCCACGAGGCGGCGGGCGAGCGTGACGAAGACGCCCGTCGTCTCGACGCGGGAACCCCCGAACCCGTGGAACAGCACCGCCGTGGGGGCCGGACCGTCCCCGGCTGGCCGGTACCGCGTCCCCCGCAGCTCCAGCCCGCGCACGGTGGTGCGGAAGGGTTCGACGGTGCAGGACGTCACCGGGCGACCTGGGGCTGCCCCACGAGCGCCTCCGGGACCTCGGCCTGCGCCTCGAGCGCGAACTGGGTGCGGGGGGCGTTCCGGAAACCCAGCCAGCCGACGAGGAAACCCGCTGCGGCCAGGGCGGTCACGCCGAGGTAGACACCGCGGGGGTCCAGCGCCAGCAGGGTCGGGGTGACGACGTTGAGGCCGGCCGTCGCGAACCGCGCGACCCCGTACACGGTGCCCTGGGCGGTCGAGCGCAGCAGCGTCGGGAACGACTCCTGCGTCCAGACCTTCATGATGGTCTCGAAGCAGAACGCCCCGGCGAACGTGGACGCGACGACCGAGACGACGAGGGTCGCGAGCGAGAACCCGAACACCACCGGGACCAGGTTGGACACCACGACGGCGACGGCCCCGACGACGTAGTGCGGCATCCGGAACCTCGTGTCCGCGACGGCCATGAACCACAGGGCGCCCAGCACGGCGGCGGGCATCGCGAGGATCGTCCACGACTGGTAGCGGTCCACGGGGACGCCCGCGACGTTCACCGCCACGAACGTGCCGAAGCTGCCGGCGACGCTGATCGCCAGCGAGGCGAGCGTGTAGTAGACGAGGAGCGTCGCGAAGGGACGGCGGTACTGCGGGGCGCCGAGGTCGCGCACGCGGGCCCGCTGCGCCCGGACCGTCCCCGCACCCCGCTCCCGCTCGGCCCGCGCCGCCGTCCAGGCCGCGGACTCCGGGATCGTCAGGCGCAGCAGGAGGACGACGAGGCCGACCCCGCCGAAGAGGGCGAACAGCAGGTGCCCACCGGTCGGGCCGGTGGAGCCGTAGGAGATCCCGACGAGCACCGCGGCGAGGATGCCGAACCCGCCGAGCAGGTTGGAGAACACCAGGACCTTCCCGCGGTTGCGGTCGGTGGCGGCCTCGGAGATCGTCGCGAGCGCCGCGGGCAGGTCGGCCCCCACCCCGAGCCCGATGAGCGCGATCCCCGGCAGCAGGACGCCGACGCTGACGCCGAGGAACGGCGTGGCCGCCCCGAGGACGATGAGCGCCATCGTCACGAGGAACACGCGGCGGCGGCCGAACCGGTCGGCCAGGCGGCCGCCGGCCAGGGACCCCACGGCGACCCCGGCGGTGAGGACCCCGGTGAGGAGCCCGATCTGCGCGGGGGTCAGCCCGACGGCGCCCGGGCCGCGGGCCTGGAACAGCACCAGCGCGATGCCGATGCCCGTCGTCGCAGCCGCGTCGACGAACGTGGCCATGCCGCAGACGAACCCCACCCACCAGGCACCGGGTCCGGTGCGCGACGGCGTCCTCGCAGTCATCTGTCCTCCTCAGGCGGAGGCCGGGGGCCGCCACGACGCGACCACCGCACCCGGGGACAGAAGCTATATCGATTTAGCGGACGGGGGTAGAGCCCTTCCGCAGAGCGGAATCAGGGCGGTGGCGCGGTGGACTCGCCGAGCACCAGGGGCATCGGGACCCGGCGCACGTCGGCTGTCGTCGGCGGGCCGGGAGGGCCCGTCGGGTCGCCGAGCAGCAGCTGCGCCGCGAGCCGCCCGAGCTCGGCCTGGGGCAGGGCGACCGAGGTCAGCGGCGGGTCGAGCGCGCGGCTGATCGCGCTGCCGTCGAACCCCACGACGGACACGTCGGCGGGCACGTCCAGCCCCGCCCGGCGCAGGGCCTGGTAGGCCCCGGCGGCCACGGCGTCGTTGGCGCACACGAGCGCCCGCGGCCGGACCCCGGAGGCGAGCAGTCCCGCGACGGCCGCGCGGCCGTCGTGCGGGTCCCAGTCCGCATCGATGGGCACCCGGCCCGCGAGGGTCGCCCCCACGGAGTCCAGCGCGGCCTCCAGGCCCCGCAGGCGCTCGGTGAGCGCGAGGGGGCTCCACCCGTGCCACGCCGCTCCCCCGGTGAAACCCGGCCGGAAGGCGCCGACGAACCAGACCCCGTCGCGGTGGCCGAGGTCGAGCAGGTGCTCCCCGGCGGCGCGGCCGGCGGCCTCCTCGTCGGGGACGACCGCCCTGGCCGCCACCCCGGGACCGGGGACGCAGTTCAGCAAGACGTACGGAACTCGCTGCAGCGCAGCGGGGACGGTGATCGACCGGGTGAACATCGAGGCGTAGAGCACCCCGTCGACGGACCGGCTCAGCAGGTTCTCCACGACCTGCGCCTCCAGCCCCGGATCGCCCTGCGTGTCGACCGTGAACAACAGGGATCCCTCGTCGCGCAGGGCCTCCAAGGCCCCGCGGACCATCGAGTTCGCGTGCGAGGTGCTGGCGACGAAGTCCGAGACCAGGGCCACCGTCCCCGAACGCCCGGTGCGCAGCGTCCGGGCCGCCGCGTTCGGCCGGTACCCGAGTTCCTCGGCGGCCCGCCGCACCCGCGCCGACGTCTCCTCCGACAACCGCTGGTCGGTCCGGCCGCTGAGCACGAACGAGACCGCCGAGCGCGACACACCGGCGCGCTCGGCGACGTGGGCCAGGGTCACCCGGCGCCCGGGTCCGCCGCCGCTCACCGGCGACCACCCGCGGATGTGCTGCGCCGCAGCACGACGGGATCGGTCGCGGTCGCCACGGCCGCGCCCGCGCCGGTTCCGGGAACGGTCACCGGGTCAGTGTGCCCCACCGCGCCGGGACCCCTCCCGGCGGCGGACACCCCGTCCCCGCGGGCGCGGCCACCCTTGGCACGGGGGCGCCCGGCAGGGTAGGCCTGCTGCCCATGGCTGACGCGACCCCCCGGGACCGGCACGACCCCACGCGCCCGACGACTCCGGACGGCACCTACCTCGCCGGGGTCCGGGCCGCGATCGACCGGGCCGCCGGGACCGCCGACCCCCTGCGCAGCACGCACACCGGGGCGTCCGAGGAGGTCCTCGCCGCCACCGAGGCCGCCGTGGAGGGGTTCGGGGAGGACCTGCTGGCGCTGAGCCACTCCCTGCACGCCCATCCCGAGGAGGGTTTCGCCGAGCACGACTCCGTCCGGGCCGCGGCGGACCTGCTGGCCCGCCACGACGTCGACGCGCAGGTGGGGGTGCACGGGCTCCAGACGGCGCTGCGCGCGAGCGTGAGCGCGGGCGAGGGCCCCACCGTCGCCGTGCTGGCCGAGTACGACGCGCTGCCCGGCATCGGTCACGGCTGCGGGCACAACGTCATCTGCGCCACCGCGGTCGGCGCGTTCCTCGGGCTCGTCCAGGCCCTGCGCTCGGGTGCCGTCGGCGGGACCGTCGTCCTGCTCGGCACCCCGGCCGAGGAGGGCGGCGGGGGCAAGGAACTCATGGCCCGCGACGGCGCGTTCGACGGCGTCGACGCCGTCGTCATGCTGCACCCGTTCTCCTACGACGTCGCGATCCAGCCGTTCCTGGGCCGCCGGCAGGTGCGGGCCACCTACCGCGGGGTCGCCGCCCACGCCTCGGCCCAGCCGTTCATGGGGCGCAACGCCCTCGACGCCGTCGTCGCGGGGTACACCGGGATCGCGATGCTGCGCCAGCACATCACCCCCAGCGACCGCGTCCACGGGATCGTCGTCGACGGCGGGCAACGCCCCAACGTCGTGCCCGCGACGGCGAGTGCGGAGTACTACGTCCGCTCGGCCGAACCGGCCACGCTCGCCGACCTGTGCTCACGGGTGGAACTCGTCCTGCGGGCCGCGGCCGCGATGACCGGCACCGGCGTCGAGCTCGAGTGGGACCGCCAGCCCGCCTACCTGCCGATCCGGGCGAACCGGGAGCTCGCGGCCCGCTGGACGACGCACCAGCAGCGCCGGGGCCGGACGGCGCTGCCCCCGGGCGTCGTCCCCGAGACGCTGTCCGGCTCCACCGACCTCGGGAACGTCAGCGTCCGCGTCCCCTCGATCCACCCGATGCTCGCGATCTCCTCCCCCGACCTGTCGTTGCACACCGCCGAGTTCGCCGCCGCCGCGGGGTCGGCGACGGGCGACCGCGGAGTGCTCGACGGGGCCGTCGGGCTGGCGCTCACGGCGCTGGACGTCCTCGCCGACCCCGAACTCCTCGCCGCGGTGCAGGCCGAGTTCGAGGAGGCGGGCGGGGTGCTGGACGTCGAGGAGTTCCTGCGGTGAGCGCCCCGCGGTCGGCGGGGACCACACGGACGGACCGGTTGCTCGGCGGGGTCGAGCGCGTGGGGAACAGGATCCCCGAACCCTTCGTCCTGTTCGTCGGGTTGTTCGTGGTCCTGGCCGTGGCCTCGACCGTCATGGCGCTGACGTCGACGACCGTGCGGCTGCCCGGAGCCGAGGAGTCGCAGGCGGTCCGCGGGTTCTTCACGGGCGAGGGCGTCCGCTGGTTCACCACGACGCTCGTGGAGAACTTCACCTCGTTCCCACCGCTGGGGACGGTCGTCGTGATCCTGCTCGCCGTCGGTCTCGCCCAGCGCAGCGGCCTGATGTCCGCGCTCATCAAGACCGCGTTCTCCGGGGCGCCGCGCTGGGTCCTGCCCTACCTCGTGGCGGCCGTCTGCATGGTCGGGCACGTCATGGCGGACTCGGTGATGATCGTCGTCCCGCCGCTCGCGGCGATGGTGTTCAAGGCGGCGGGACGCCACCCCGTGGCCGGCCTGCTCGGGGCCTTCGCCGCCGCCGGCGCGGCGTACTCGACGTCGTTCGTCGTCACCAGCCTCGACGCGCTGTTCGCCGGGATCACCCAGTCGGTCACGGCGTCGCTGCCCGACCCGGGGACTCCGGTGACCCCGGTCTCGAACTGGTTCTACAACATCGCCTGCTCCGTGGTGCTCACCGTCGTCTGCGGGATGCTCACCACCCGGGTGCTCGAGCCGCGGCTGGAGCGGACGGGGGTTCCCACCACGCAGGCCGAGGGGTCCGAGGGGATCGGCACCGTCGAGGACGTGCAGGACCTGCACGTCGCCGCCGAGGACCGTGCGGGGTTGCGCCGGGCCGGTCTGTCCTTCGGCCTGACGCTCGCCGGCCTCGGCACCCTCGCGCTCGTCCCCTCCTCCCCGCTGCGGAACTCCGGCGGCGGTTTCCTGCCGGAGTCCCCGCTGCTGGACTCCGTGCCCTTCGTCGTGTTCTGCCTGCTGGCCGTGCCCGCCCTGGTCTTCGGCCGTGCCACGGGTTCCCTCGCCCGCGCCGCCGACGTGCCCCGGGTCATGGGCGAGGCGGTGCGGGACATGGCGCCGTTCATCGTGCTCGCCTTCGTGCTCGGTCAGTTCGTCGCGCTCTTCACGTGGTCGCGCGTCGGGTCGTGGATGGCGGTGTCGGGGGCGGGACTGCTGAACCGGCTCGACCTCGACGGGTTCGAGGCCGTCGTCGCCTTCATCGTCCTCGCCTCGCTGCTGAACCTCTTCATCACCTCCGGCTCCTCGATGTGGACGATCATGGGCGCGGTGTTCGTCCCGCTCTTCGCCCTGCTCGGCTACGAACCCGCCTTCACCCAGGCGGCGTTCCGGGTCGGGGACTCCGCGACGCAGATCATCACCCCGCTGAACCCGTACGTGGTGCTGGTGCTCGCGATGCTGCGCCGCTACGAACCGGAGGCCGGGCTCGGGACGCTCATCGCCCGGTTCCTGCCGTTCACGCTGTGCTTCTGGATCGCGTGGGTGCTGGTGCTGTCGCTCTGGTTCGTGCTCGACCTGCCGTTCGGTCCCGGGCAGTACGCGAGGATGTGACGTGCCGTTCGCCGGGGAACCCTCACCGCTGTCGTCCGACCCCACCGCGCTGTGCGCCGGGTACCTCGACTGGTACGCCACCGTGCTGCTGCGGCGGCTGGAGGGCCTGAGCGACGTCCAGGTCCGCACACCGGCCGTCCCCTCGGGCTGGTCGCTGCTCGGCCTCGTGCAGCACTCGGCGTGCGTGCGCCGGTTCTGGGTCCGGCACGTGTTCTCGGGTGAGGACGTCGACTTCTCCTGGCCGGGGACGGCCGAGCAGGAGTGGGTTCCGCGGCCCGAGGACACGGTCGCCGGCGTGTCCGCGTTCTACCGCGGCGAGCACGAGAACTCCCTGCGGGTGCTGCGGTCCCACGACGCGGCCACCACCGCGACGCGCGCCTACGGCGGCACCGGAACACGCCCCACCCTGGCGTGGATCGCGTTCCACCTTCTGCAGGAGTCGGCGCGGCACGCCGGCCACGCCGACGTCGCCCGGGAACTGCTCGACGGGGCGACCGAGCTCGACCCCTGACTCCTCAGAGGTAGTTCCCCGTGAGCGGCGCCGGCTGCCACCGCCCCTCCCGCACCACCTGGAGCACGGCGTCGGTGCCGAGGTCCTCGCCGTGGCCGAGGACGGTGCGGCGCACGATCTCGCGCAGGTCGGCCCCCGTCACGCCCGGCGGCAGGTGCGCGGCGACCGCGGCGCAGTCGACGGTCCCCTCCTCGCCGAACGCTCCGAACAACCGTCGCAGGATCGCCCCGCACGCCTCGCGGTCCGGCGCCGCGAGGTGGACGACGGCGTCGAACCGGGCCGAGCGGGTGGCGGCGGCGTCGAGGGCCGACGGGTCGTTCGTGCTGGCCAGCGTCAGCACGTCGCGGTACGCCTCGGTGCCGTCGAGGACGGCGAGGAAGTCGGCCAGCGCCGTCCCCCGGGCGCCCGCCTTGCGGTCGCCGAGGTAGAGGTCGACGTCCTCGAGGACGACGACGCACGGGCCGAGGTCGGTCGTCTCCCGGTACACCTGGCGCAGGACGCTGGAGGCCGCGGCGGCGTCGACGATGATGACGGTGAACTCCCCCGCGAGTTCGCGGGCCACGACGCGGCTCAGCGCGCTCTTGCCGACCCCGGGCGGACCGGCCAGCAGCACCCCGCGGTTGGTGCCCAGCCCCATGCTGCGCAGCAGGTCCGCGCGGGAGGTCAACGCGGCGACGTTGGCGTCGATCTCGGTCCACACGTGCGCGGGCAGCACGAGGTCCTCGCGGCCACCGGGACCCAGCGCCGTGGGTTTCAGCTTCAGCGGCAGGTGCGCGTCGGCGTGCAGGACCCGGCCGCGGTAGAACCCCTTGTCCCGCCGGGCCGTGGCCAGCAGGGCGTCGGCGACGGTCCGCGCGGCCGCGTGGTCGCCCGGGCGGGACAGCACCCGCAGCGACGCCGGTTGCGGTTCGTACTCGTGCTCGGCCAGCTGCACGACGACGTCGGCGTCGGTGGCCGTGCCCGCGGGGAAGAACGCCGCGGCCGACGTCGGCACCGAGACGTGCTCGTCGAGCAGGTCGATGCGCTGCCACGTCGGGGGTTCGTCGTCCTCGACCGGACCGAGGACCGCCGCGTGCAGGTCGACGAGGTCGGCCAGCGCCGCGCCCACCGAGACGGCGCGGGTGTTCGTCAGGTCGACGCGTTCGGACACGAGCGCGGTGTGCGGCATCCGCAGGTGGGTCTCGACGAACCCGTTCGCGGTCGTCGGGGACCGGTCGCCGCCGGAGAGGACCTCGCCGAGCACGGTCAGGGCCCGGCGGACGTCGGCGGGTTCGGTGGCCAGCCGACGGGCCAGGGCGGGGGCGAGACCGTCGGGCGTGTCCGGGGAGGGGGTCGTCACCGGTCGACGCTACGTCCGGTGGGACGTCCGGGGCCAGGAGGCGCCCGACGCGGCGGGCACGTCGTCGAAGGCGGACGGCGTGGCGAGCCGCGACCAGTGCGACAGCGGCCAGACGACGAGTTCGGCCCGGCCCACGACGTCGTCCTCCGGGAGGAACCCGTGCTTGCGCGAGTCCCAGGAGTCCTGGCGGTTGTCGCCCATGACCCACAGGTCCCCCGCGGGGACGGTGACGTCGAACGCCGTCTGGCTCGGACGGGCCCCCGCCGCGAGGTACCCCGACTCCTCGACCGCGACCCCGTTCACCGACAACCGCCCCTGGGCGTCGCAGCAGACGACGTGGTCCCCCGGGAGACCGACGAGCCGCTTCACGAGGTGGTCGTTCCCGTCCTGCGGCAGGACACCGACCGTCGACAGGGCCCGGGCGAGCCGCCCCCGCTCCGGCGCGGCCGGCTGGCCGGCGAGCCAGTCCCCGGGATCGGTGAAGACGACGACGTCGCCGCGGTGCAGCGCGAACGGCCCGGGGGTGAGCTTGGAGACGACGACCCGGTCCCCCACGTCGAGCGTCTGCTCCATCGACTCCGAGGGGATCCAGAACACCTGCAGCAGGAACGTCTTGACGACCAGCGAGACGACGACGGCGATCGCGACGACGAGGACGACCTCCCGGACGGCGGCGAGGATCCCCGTGCGCGGGCGGGTCCGGGACGTGGTCACCGTTCGACGGTAGCGGTCTACGCTCCGCGCGTGGACCTCTCAGGACTGCGTGCTCAGGTGGACGCCTTGCAACCCCGGGACCGGATGTGGCCTGCGCCGTACGCCGACCGCATGCCGTCGGAAGTGGAGTACAGCCGCTGCCTGGACCCCGGGAAGTACCAGGTGCTCCACGAGCGGCTGCAGCTCTGGGCCGCCGTGGTGGTGAAGGCAGGACTGGGGCGCGTCGAGGCGGCACAGGGAGCGGTGTGGCGTGACCTCCTCCCCGAGCGGGACCTCCGCGCTGCAACCCCCACTGCCACCTGGTGGCTTCGCCCGTCGTCGACGTCCGCTCTTCCCCTCCTCGTCGTCGCGCACCGGCAGGAGGGCGGTGTGTGGATGGGAGCCGGTGATCCGGCGGTGCCGGTGGTGCGGCTCCCGGTGTGCGGGTGCGACGCCTGCGACGACGGCGGGGCTCTGCTCGCCGGGGAACTCGACGACCGCGTGCTCGACGTCCTCGGAGGCTCGTTCACGCACGTGCGGCTCGGCGACGCGCGCGTCGTCGGTGTCGCGGACGGCTGGTCCACGAACTCGGACCTCGCCGGGCAGGACGTGGAACGTCTCCTGGCCGAGGCGCGGTCGGGCCGGTCGCCGCACCATGTCGTCCACGGAACGCCCTGGGGCTGAGCGACGAGCCACGGCGTACGGGATGTCTGCGACCTGACGCCGGGGACGCGTCGGAAGGGCGGTTTCGGGGTCACCGTGCAGACATCCCGTCCGCTCAGACGCTCGCCGGGACCTCGCCGTCGTAGGGGCGGAACGCGACGTCGGCGAAGAGGTCCGCCCGCGGGTCCCGCGCGTGGGCGAGGGCGTCCTTGGAACCCCACACGTGCACGGGCACGCCGTCGGCTCCCGCCGCCGGCCAGCCGGGGTCTCCGTCGGCGGCGAACCGCGTCCACGCCTCGACCACGCGCCGCGACAGGGCCGCGGCCGCGGGCGTGGGGAACAGCCCGCGCAGGCGCGGGCCGAGGCCGGGCACCTTGCGGGCCAGCGGCAGGACGGGCACGGCGTGCAGGAACAGTTCCATCGCCTGCGGGTTCCCGAACGCGAAGGGCACGTCGAGGCCGTGGGTCGCGCCGTACCGACCACCCAGGGCCGGGGACCGCCACGTGAAGCGGGCCAGGTGGGTCCGGCCGCCCGCGGCGGTGTGCGCCTGCGCGAACCGCCGCGACGGTTCGACGAAGAGGGCGTCCGAGAGCAGGGCGTCCCCCAGCGCACCGGGGTCGGCGTGCGGCAGCAGCGCTCGGTAGCTGCCGACCGCGGAGGCCGGCAACCCCACGGCGGCCGCGAACTCCGCGACCTGCTCGAAGGTGGAGGCGACCGGTGCGAAACCGCTGCGGGAGAAGAGCGTCCACTCGTCGGCGACGGTCTGCACGAGCAGGTCGACGGCCGGGTCGCCCCCCGCGCGCGGACCCTCCATGAACGGGCCGGTCACGACGTCCCCGTCGACGACGGGGTGGTAGAGCAGCGGGACCGCACCCCGGACACCGGCCCGGGGGTCGGCGGCGAGGTCCTGGGCGACGGCGTCGGAGGCCGCGAGCAGTCGGACGGGCGGGAGGCCCGCGAAACCCTCCCGCGTCGCGGGGACGCGGGCGGCGCGAGCCACGAGCTCCGCCGTCCGCTCGGCGTGCGCAACGGTGACGGTCTCGCCCGTGATGCTCGCCGCGATGGCCCGCCGGAACAGACCGCGCGCGTCCCGGGCGCACAGGAGGGCGGCGACGGAGGCGGCACCCGCCGACTGCCCGGCGATGGTGACGCGGTCCGGGTCGCCGCCGAAGGCGCGGACGTTCTCGGCCACCCACCGCAGCGCTGCGACCTGGTCGAGCAGGCCCCGGTTGTGGGGAGCGCCGGGGACGGCGCCGAAACCCTCGAAACCCAGCCGGTAGTTCATCGACACCACGACGAAACCCCGCCGCACCCAGGCGGCGGGGTGGTACCCGGGGGCCGAACCGGACCCCGAGACCCATCCGCCGCCGTGGATCCACACGAGCACCGGCAGGTCGCGGGGGAAGTCGGCGGGGACGTGGACGTCGACGGTGAGGTGGTCCTCGCCCGCGGTCGGCGACCAGCCGTACCCGGACCGCGGGTCCTGCGGGGCGACGGGCGAGGGGTCGCGCGCCTCGCGGACGCCCTCCCAGCGGTCGACCGGGGCGGGGGCGGCGAAGCGCCGCAACCCGACCGGGGGCGCCGCGTAGGGAACTCCCCGGAAGCTGACGACACCACGGTCGGCGGCCCGACCGCGCACCCCGCCCGCCGTCGTGACGACGACCCTGGGCACCTCCGACACCTCCACCACCGCACCGCTGACACGCACCGCTGCACTCGAGATCTGCGGATCCCTCGGCGAGGCCGGGGGGACGTCCCGCCGAGGGATCCTGTTCCCGAGGCTACAACGCGAGCACGTCCGCGTCGGCGAAACGCGCCGCCGCCCCGCGCGCGTCGTCCGGCGAGTCCGCCTCCAGCGCCGCGTCGGCCATCTTGGTGCAGGTGCCCAGGTCGGTGCGGGACAGCGCGAACCGCACCGCGGGCACCGCGGCCGGGGCCATCGACAGGCTCCGGACGCCCAGACCGACCAGGACGAGGGCCAGCAGCGGGTCGCGGGCGGCCTCGCCGCAGACGCCCACGGGAACCTCGACCGTTCCCGTCGCCTGGACCAGCTGCAGGACGGCCGGCTGCCACGGGTCGAGCAGGTCGGCGAGGTCGCCCTCGAGCCGGTCGGCGGCCATGGCGTACTGCGTGAGGTCGTTGGTCCCCAGGCTCACGAAGTCGAGCCCCGCGGCCACCAGCCGGCGGGCCCGCAACGCCGCCGCGGGCACCTCGACCATGGCCCCGACCGTGCTCAGCCCGGCAGCTCGCGCCTGAGCCGCGAACTGCCGCGCCTCGTCCGGGGTCGACACCATGGGAGCCATCACCCAGGGCTGGGCGCCGGTCCGCTCGGCCGCCGCGGCGAGGGCCGCGAGCTGCGTCGCCAGCAGTTCGGGGTGGCGGCGCGACGTGCGCAGCCCCCGGACCCCCAGCGCCGGGTTCTCCTCGGCCGCGACGTCGACGAAGGCGAGCGGCTTGTCGGCCCCGGCGTCCAGCGTCCGCACGACGACCTTCCGGTCGCCGAAGGCCGTGAACACCCGCGCGTAGGCGTCGGTCTGCTCCTGCAGGGTCGGCGCGCTCGCCCGGTCCAGGAACAGCACCTCGGTGCGGAACAGCCCGACGCCCTCGACGTCCAGCGCAGCGGCCCGGTCGGCGTCCTCGAGGGTTCCGACGTTGGCCAGGAGCTGGACGGCCGTCCCGTCGGCGGTGCGTCCGGGCCCTCCGGCCGAGGCGGCCAGCGCCGCGCGGGCCGCCCGGCGGGCCTCGACCTCCTCGCGCAGGGAGGCCGGCGGTTCCGGCGTCACGGCACCCGTGCGGGCGTCGACGGCCACGGCGGAACCGGCGGTCAGTCCCATCGCCCCGGCGACGCGCACGACGCAGGGGATGTCGAACTGCGCGGCGATGATCGCCGTGTGGCTCGTCGGGCCGCCGAGTTCGGTGACGATGCCGACGACGAGGGACAGGTCGAGCGCGGCGGTGTCGGCGGGGGCGAGGTCGCGGGCGACGACCACCGAGGGACCGTCCAGCTGCGGGACACCGGGTTCGGGCAGACCGAGGACGCGCGCCACGACGCGGTCGCGGACGTCGCGCAGGTCGGTGACGCGTTCGGCCAGGTACGGCCCGCTCGCCGCGAGGACCGCGCAGAACTGCTCGACGGCCTCGTCGACGGCGGTGGCCGGGCCGGACCCGGCGGCCAGTCGCTGGTCGACGACGGCCAGCAGCCCGGGGTCGGCGGCCATGAGCGCCGTGGCCTGCAGGACGTCGGCCGTCGTGCCGGCCCCCGTTCCAGCCGCCGACTCCGCGCGGCGGCGCAGTTCCGCGGCGACGGCGTCGAAGGCCTCGCGGATGCGGGGACCCGCGGTGGGGTCGGCGGGTTCACCGGCCGGGGGCCGGGCGGCCGGGGCGAGGACGACGGCCGTCCCCACCGCGGCGCCCGTCCCCACGCCGACGCCCGAGAGCGCGCCGGACGTCGTGTCAGGCATCGTGGTCGGTCTCGACGAGCGCGACGAGGGAGTCCAGCGCCGCGTCGGCGCCGTCGCCCTCGGCGGTGAGCGTGACCTGGTCGCCGTGCTTGGCGCCCAGACCCATGACCATGAGGATGCTGCGGGCGTCGACCGGGTCGCCGTCCCCCACGGCGACGGTCACCGGCAGACCGGTGGCCGCGGCGGCCTGGACGAACAGCGAGGCGGGGCGGGCGTGCAGGCCCACGCGGGAGGCGACGGTGGCGGTGCGGGTGCTCATCTCGGGAACTCTCCTTCGCTCGACCGGGGTCAGACGGTCGCGGGCTGGGCGGCGGCGGGGGTGGCCTCGGCCTCGGGAGCCTTGCGGTGCAGGCCCTTGAGGACGATGACGGCCACGGCGGTGACGGCGGTCCCGAGGAGGATCGCCACCAGGTACAGCAGCGGCTGACCGACGAGCCCGAAGACGACGATCCCGCCGTGCGGGGCGCGCAGCGTGTTGCCGAAGGCCATCGTCAGACCGCCGGTCAGACCGGAGCCGATCATCGCGGCGGGGATGATGCGCAGCGGGGCGGCCGCCGCGAACGGGATCGCGCCCTCGGTGATGAAGAACGCGCCGAGCAGGACCGCGGCCTTGCCGTTCTGCCGTTCGGCCTCGGTGAACAGGTTCTTGCGGACGAACGTCGCCAGGGCGATGCCCAGCGGCGGGGTCATGCCGGCGGCCATGACGGCGGCCATGATCTTCAGCTCCACCGGGCTGCCGGAGGACGTCGCGACGGTGGCCAGGCCGGTCGTCGCGAACGTGTACGCCACCTTGTTGATGGGCCCGCCGAGGTCGGCGGCCATCATGACGCCGAGGATGACGCCGAGCAGGACGATGCCGCTGCCGGACAGGGAGTTCAGGCCCGCGGTGAGTTCGTCCATGAGCCAGGCGATGGGCCGGCCGAGGACGACGAGCATGGCGCCGGCGGTGATGAACGTGGCCACGAGCGGGATGACGACGACGGGCATGATGCCGCGCACCGCGTTGGGGACCTTGAGCCGCGCCAGGGCGAGGGCGACGAAGCCCCCGAGGAACCCGGCGACGAGGCCGCCGAGGAACCCGCTGCCGACCGTCACGGCGATGGTGCCGCCGACGAAGCCGGGGGCCAGGCCCGGGCGGTCGGCGATGCCGAACGCGATGAACCCGGCGAGGACCGGGACGAGGAACCCGAAGGCCGCCCCGCCGAGGACGAACAGCAGGCCGGCCCAGTCGTGACCGGACAGCGGGTCGAACCCGGAGATCAGGTCGGCGGCCGTGACGTCGGAGATCTGGTACCCGCCGATGAGGAACGCCAGGGCGATCATGATGCCGCCGGCGGCGACGAACGGGATCATGTAGCTGACCCCGGTCATGAGCCACTGCCGGACGCGGGTGCCGACACCGGCGTTCGACGTCACCTTGGTGGCCAGCGCCGGGCCCGCGGCCGGCGCCGGGGTCGAGCCCTTGGGCGCGGCCTCGACGGCGGCGACCGCGGCGGCCACGACACCGGGGGCGTCGGCGACGGCCTTCTTCACACCGACGTCGACGGACGGCAGGCCGGCGAAGCGGTCCTTGTCGCGGACCTCGAGGTCGGCGGCGAAGATGACGCCGTCGGCCGCGGCGATGACGGCCGGGTCGAACGGGGCCGAGCCCGCCGACCCCTGCGTCTCGACCTGGACGTCGTGCCCCGCGGCCTTGCCGGCCTGCTCCAGGGCCTCGGCGGCCATGTACGTGTGGGCGATGCCCGTGGGGCAGCTGGTGATCGCGACGAACTTCACCGTCCGTACACCTCCGTCAGCACGATCGAGGACACGGCCGCCGCGTCGGGCGCCGCGAGGAGGGACTCGCGGAAGGAGACGTGCACGAGCTTGCGCGCCAGGGCCGCGAGGATCTGCAGGTGGTCGGCCTCGCCCTCCGTGGGCGCGGCGATGAGGAACACGAGGTTCGCGGGACCGTCGGGAGCGCCCCAGTCGATGCGCTCGCCGGAGACGACGCGACCGACGGCCAGGCTCGGCACGGTGACGGCGGTCGACCGGGCGTGCGGCAGGCCGATGCCGCCGGGGATGCCGGTGGCCATCTGCTCCTCGCGGGCCGCGACGTCGGTGAGGAACTGCTGGAGGTCGGTGACCCGCCCGGCGTCGGCCAGCGTCTGCGCCAGCTGACGCGTCGCGTCGATGCGGTCGGTCGCCACCAGGTCGGTGAGGACGAGTTCGGGGGCGGTCAGGTCGGTCATCGCTGCAGGTCCTTCACGAGGGTGTCGGGATCGGGATCGGTCAGAGTCCGGACGGCGGTGGCCGCGCGGGTGGTCTCGGGGTCGCCCGGCACGGAACTGCCCGGGAGGAGGACGGCGGCGCGGCCCCAGGCCACGGCCGTCGCGAGGCGGTCCGCCGGGGAACCGCAGGCGTGCAGGAAACCCGCCAGCGTGCAGTCGCCGGCGCCGACGGTGCTCAAGGGGACGAGGGGTTCCCCGCCCGCCCACACCACGCCGTCACCGCCGACGAGCAGGGCGCCGGCGCCACCGAGGCTGACGAGCACCTCGCCGACCCCGCGACCGCGCAGTTCCGCGGCCGCCGTCACGACGTCGCCCACGGTGTGCAGTTCACGGCCGAGCAGTTCGGCGAGTTCGTCCTCGTTGGGTTTCAGGACGTCGGGGGCGGCGTCGACGGCCGCGGCGAGCGCGGCCCCGCTGGTGTCGACCGCCGAGCGGACGCCGGCCCGCCGGGCGGCGGCGACGAACCGCGCGTGCAGGTCGACCGGGGCGCCCGGCGGCAGCGAACCGCTGCTGACGAACCAGTCCGGACCGTCCTGCAGACCGTCGACCACGCTGCGCTGCAACGCCTCGACGTCCTCGGCCGTGAGTTCCGGCCCGGGTTCGTTGAGCTTGGTCGTGGTGCCGTCGGCCTCGACGACCGTGGTGTTCGTGCGGATCGTCCCGGCGATGGGGACGGTCAGCGCCTGCACCCGCTGGGGGGCCAGCAGCGCCTCGAGCCGGTCGCCGTCGACCCCGCCGGACGGCAGGACGGCGGTGGCCGTGTGGCCGTGCCGGGCCAGGGCGCGGGCGACGTTGACGCCCTTGCCGCCGGCCTCGACGGACCCGGCCAGGGCGCGGTGGACCTCACCGCGCGTCAGGACGGCGAGTTCGACGGTGTGGTCGACGCTGGGGTTCGGCGTGACGGTCAGGACCTTCATGCGCGCACGACCCGGGGGCCGGCGGCCTCGACGTCCCCGAGGATCTCGGGGTCGGTCGCGGAATCGGTGATCACGGTGTCGACAGCCTCCAGGTCTGCGACGTGGGCGAAGTCGTCCCGGCCGAACTTGGTGTGGTCGGCCAGCACGACGGTGCGCCGGGCGGAGGAGATGAGGCAGCGCTTGACGGCGGCCTCGGCGAGGTCGGGGGTGGTGAGCCCGTGCTCGACGGTGAGGGCGTTCGTCCCGAGGAAGCAGACGTCGGCGAAGACCTCGGCCAGGGCCCGTTCGGCCCAGACCCCGACGGCGGCCAGGGTGCGGCCGCGGACGGTGCCGCCCACGACGTGCAGGGTGAGGTTCGGGCGGGTGGCCACCGCCTGCGCGACGACCTGGGCGATGGGCAGGGCGTGCGTGACGACCACGAGTTCGCGGTCGGTGGGCAGGAGTTCGGCCAGGCGGGCCGTCGTCGTGCCGGCGTCGAGCAGCAGCGTTCCGCCGTCGGGCAGTTCGGCCAGGGCGGCGCGGGCGATGCGGTCCTTCTCCGGACCGGCGACGTCCTGGCGTTCGGGGACGGCCAGCTCGGCGCCGAGCCGTTCGACGGGGATCGCCCCGCCGTGGACGCGGCGCAGGACGCCGCGGCGTTCGAGGACCGTGAGGTCGCGCCGGATGGTCTCCGGGGTCACGTCGAGCAGGTCGGCCAGGGCGGCGACCTCGACCCGGCCGGCGCCGCGCGCCGCGTCCAGGATCGTCTGGTGCCGCTCCGGTGCGTACATCTGTGGGTGCTCCTGCTTGACGTCCTCGTCGTTGCTGACGTCCTCGTCGGGGTGAGTAGCGGCCCGGCCTCCCGGGCTGCGACAGTTCTACGCCCGAAGCGGGCAGGAAGTCAACACTTCGGACCCAAACGGACATCCGGACGGTCCGGAACGCAGAACGCCCCTCGTCCGGGCAGGACGAGGGACGGTGCGGTGGTGCTCGCCGTCAGGCGTCGATGCGGTCCCGGTCGAGGTTCTCGGCCCCGGCGATGATGAAGTCCTTGCGCGGTGCGACGTCGTTGCCCATGAGCAGCTCGAACACGCGCTCGGCCACCGCCCCGTCCGAGACGGTGACGCGGCGCAGCGTCCGGTGCGCGCGTTCCATCGTCGTCTCGGCGAGCTGGTCCTCGTCCATCTCCCCCAGGCCCTTGTACCGCTGCGGGTCCTTGTACGTCCGGCCCCGCTTGGTGAGGTCGGCCGTCACGCGGCGCAGCTCGGCGTCGGAGTACGTGTAGATGACCTCGCGCTCGCGCCGGCCCGCCCCGTTGACCTCCACGCGGTGCAGCGGGGGCACGGCGGCGAAGACGCGGCCGGCGTCGATGAGGGGCCGCATGTACCGGAAGAACAGCGTCAGCAGCAGCGTCCGGATGTGGGCGCCGTCGACGTCGGCGTCCGTCATGAGCACGATCTTGCCGTAGCGGACCGAGGACAGGTCGAAGCTGCGCCCGGACCCCCCGCCGACCACCTGGATGATCGAGGCGCACTCGGCGTTCTTCAGCATGTCCGTGACGGACGCCTTCTGGACGTTGAGGATCTTGCCGCGCAGGGGCAGCAGCGCCTGGTACTCCGAGTCGCGGGCCCCCATGGCCGTCCCGAGCGCCGAGTCCCCCTCGACGAGGAACAGCTCGGTGTTGCCCACGTCGTCGGACCGGCAGTCCTTGAGCTTGGGCGGCAGCGAGGAGCTCTCCAGCGCGTTCTTGCGCCGCTGCGTCTCCTTGTGCAGCCGCGCGGAGATGCGCGACTTCATCTCGGTGACGACCTTGTCCAGCACGGCCGTGGCCTGCGCCTTGTCCTCGCGCTTGCCGCTCGTCAGCACGGTCGTCAGCTCGGTCTCGACGACCTTGCGCACGATGGCGCGCACGGCCGCGGTGCCCAGGACCTCCTTGGTCTGGCCCTCGAACTGCGGTTCGGCCAGCCGCACCGTGATGACCGCGGTCATGCCGGCGAGGACGTCGTCCTTCTCCAGCTTCTCGTCCTTGCCGACCTTCAGGCGGCGGGCCTGGGCGTCGACCTGGGCCTTCACCGCCGCGTACAGGCCCTGCTCGAACCCGGACAGGTGCGAGCCGCCCTTGGGGGTGGCGATGATGTTGACGAAGGTGCGCACCGTGGGGTCGTAGCCGGTGCCCCAGCGCAGCGCGACGTCGACGACGCAGTGGCGTTCGACGTCCTGCATGTCCATGTGCCCGGAGTCGTCGAGGACCGGGACCGTCTCGGTGAACGTGCCCTCGCCCTGCAGGCGCCACACGTCCGTGACGGGGGCGTCGGGGGTGAGGAACTCGACGTACTCGCCGATCCCGCCGTCGTGCTGGAAGACCTCCTCGGTGGGTTCGCCCGAGCGCTCGTCGCGCACGACGATGCGCAGGCCCGGGACGAGGAAGGACGTCTGCCGCGCCCGGGCGGCGAGGTCGGCGTGGGAGAACTCGGCGTCCTTGAGGAAGACCTGCGTGTCGGCCCAGTAGCGCACCCGCGTCCCGGTGGCGCCCCGCTTGGCGCGGCCGACGACCTCCAGACCCGTCGCCGGGGTGAAGGGGGCGTCGGGGCCCTCCCCGGCGTACCGGCCGGGCGCACCGCGCCGGAAGCTCGTCGCGTACGTCTTGCCGCCGCGGTCGACCTGGACGTCGAGGCGGGAGCTGAGGGCGTTGACGACGCTCGCCCCGACCCCGTGCAGACCACCGGAGGCCGAGTAGGACCCGCCGCCGAACTTGCCGCCGGCGTGCAGGTGGGTGAAGACGACCTCGACGCCGGACAGGCCCGTGCGCTTCTCGACGTCGACCGGGATGCCGCGGCCGTCGTCGTGGACCTCCACGGAGCCGTCGGCGTGCAGGACGACGTGGATGTTCTGGCAGTGCCCGCCGAGGGCCTCGTCGACGGCGTTGTCGATGATCTCCCACAGGCAGTGCATGAGGCCGCGCGAGTCGGTGGAGCCGATGTACATCCCCGGCCGCTTGCGGACGGCCTCCAGGCCCTCGAGGACCAGCAGGTTCGCCGCGGTGTACTTGTCCTCGCCGCCGGAGGGGCCGGAGGGGGTCGGGCTGGGGGGAGTCACCCCGGCAGCGTACGGGGCCCGGTGCACGCGCCCGGGGAGGCGTCCGGCGGGCCCTGTGTGACCGATGACACCTCCGCTAGGAGCGAACGGGTTGCTCCAACGGCGTGGGAACGCGCGCGAGCTGCCGAAGGTTGGGGAAGAGTGTCCGGCGGGAGCAGCAGCTGCCCGCCAGCGTGCACGACCCGGAAGGAGTCGCGGGATGACCACCGCCATGACCACCCTCAGCCAGAGCCCCATGACCGCCTCGGACCGGTGCGACCGGTGCGGCGCACAGGCCTACGTGCGGGTCCAGCTCAACGCCGGTGGTGAGCTCCTCTTCTGCGCTCACCACGGTCGTGAGCACCGTGAGGCCCTGCGCGCCGCCGGCGCCGACATCCACGACGAGTCCCAGAAGCTCGTGGCCACGTCGTCGACCGCCGCACCCGACGAGCGCTGACCACGACACCGCACGACCGGCGAGCCCGGCGTCACCATGGGTGACGCCGGGCTCGTCGTCGTCGCGCTGGTGATGGCCGTCGGCCTCGTCGGCATCGTCGTCCCGGTCCTGCCGGGCACCGTCCTCGTCGGGCTGTCGGCCCTCGTGTGGGCCGTCGCCGAGGGCGGCGCCGCGTGGGCCTGGTTCGCCGGGGTGGCCGTCCTCCTGGCCGCCGGCCAGGTCTCGATGTACCTCCTGCCCGGCCGGCGCATGACCCGCGCCGGCATCGGCAAGCGCACCCTCCTGCTCGGCGCCGTGCTCGGCGTCGTCGGCTTCTTCGTCGTCCCCGTCCTCGGTCTGCCCCTGGGCTTCGTCCTCGGGGTGTTCCTCGGGGAGCTGGCGGCCGCCTCCGAGGTCCCCGACCGCGCCCGCCGGGCGTGGCGCTCGACGGTCGTGGCGCTGAAGAACGTGGGACTGAGCGTGGCCCTGGAGGGGTCCGCCGCCCTCCTCGCGACCGGCGTGTGGGTCGCCGGGGCGCTCAGCCTGCGCTGAACTCCACCCGCTGGTCGACGACCCACGTCACGCCGAAGCGGTCGGTCAGCATCCCGTACAGCGGCGAGAACGCCGACGGCCCCAGCGGTGTGCGCACGTGCCGGGCGCCCACGGCCAGCCCCTCGTAGGCCCGCGTGACCTCCTCCGCCGTGTCGCAGCGCAGCGAGACGTAGACGGCGTTGACACCGGGGTCGAACTCCCGGTCGGTCTGGACGTCGTAGGCCATGACGTGCGCCCCGCCGGGCGCCTGCACCTCACCCCAGACGACGTGGTCGGGCTGCCCCTGCGGGTCGTGCGCCTGGCCGTAGGTGACGACGGTCGGCGTGCCGCCGAGGACGCCGGCGTAGAAGTCCAACGCCTCCCGGGCCTCGCCGCGGAAGTTCAGGTGGGTGGTGGTCGTGACGGTCACGTCGTCCTCCTCGTGCCGCCGGGGCGGTCCCGGCGTCGAGGTCGACTCTCCTCCCCCCAGCGGTCAGGTCCTGACCTCTTCTCGGGCCATCCTGGACCCGTGAGTGGAACCTCGAGCCGGATGCTGACCCTGCTGTCGCTGTTGCAGGCGCGGCGCGACTGGCCCGGTCCGCTCCTCGCCGAGCGGCTCGACGTCAGCCCGCGCACGGTGCGCCGCGACGTCGACCGGTTGCGCGCACTCGGCTACCCCGTCACGGCGCTCAAGGGGCCCGACGGCGGGTACCGTCTCGCGCCCGGGCAGGACCTGCCGCCGCTGCTCTTCGACGACCGGCAGGCCGTGGCGCTGGTCGTCGCGCTCCGCACGACCGCGGCAGCCGGCGGCGACCTCGGGGAGGCGGCCGAACGGGCCCTCGCCGTCGTCGCACAGGTGCTGCCGTCCCGGCTGCGGCACCGCGTCGACGCGCTCGCCGACACGGTCGTCGTGAGCGGCGAGCAGCCGGCCGTGGGCACCGAGGTGCTGCTGGCCGTCGGCGCCGCCGTGCGCTCCCGCGAAGTGCTGCGCCTGCGCCACCGGGACGAGACCCGGCGCGTCGAGCCGCACCACCTGCTGCACCGACGCGGCCGGTGGTACGTGCTGGCGTGGGACCTCGACCGGGACGACTGGCGGACCTTCCGCCTGGACCGCGTGGAACCGCTCGTCCCCACGGGACCGCGCTTCGCCCGGCGGCCGGTCCCGGGCGGGGACCCGGCGGCTCTCGTCGAGGCGCGGTTCAAGGGGTCGGCGGTGCGGGACGCGTGGCCCGTCGTGGGGCGTGTCGTGCTCGACCGCCCCGCCGGCGAACTCGCCCCCTTCGTCGGTGACGGGACCCTCGTCGACCTCGGCGACGGCCGCAGCGGCCTGACCCTCGGGTCGTGGTCCTGGCCGGCGCTCGCGGCGGCGGTCGCCCGCTTCGACGCGGACGTCGAGGACGTCTCCCCCGCCGCACTGCGCCGGGCGTTCGGCGTCCTGGCCGAACGCAGCCGGCGGGCCGCTGCACCACCACCCCGGCCACGCCCTGGACGCACGAACGGCCCGACCGGGAGCCGGTCGGGCCGTTCGGGAGTGGGACGTCAGTCCAGGTAGTCCCGCAGGACCTGCGAGCGGGACGGGTGCCGCAACTTCGACATCGTCTTGGACTCGATCTGACGGATGCGCTCGCGCGTCACGCCGTAGACCTTGCCGATCTCGTCCAGCGTCTTCGGCTGGCCGTCGGTGAGGCCGAAGCGCATGGAGACGACACCCGCCTCGCGCTCGGAGAGGGTGTCGAGCACCGAGTGCAGCTGCTCCTGCAGGAGCGTGAAGCTCACGGCGTCGGCCGGCACGACCGCCTCGGAGTCCTCGATGAGGTCGCCGAACTCGGAGTCGCCGTCCTCGCCCAGGGGCGTGTGCAGCGAGATCGGCTCGCGGCCGTACTTCTGGACCTCGACGACCTTCTCCGGGGTCATGTCGAGCTCCTTGGCGAGCTCCTCCGGAGTGGGTTCGCGGCCCAGGTCCTGCAGCATCTGCCGCTGGACGCGGGCGAGCTTGTTGATGACCTCGACCATGTGCACCGGGATGCGGATGGTGCGGGCCTGGTCGGCCATGGCGCGGGTGATGGCCTGGCGGATCCACCACGTCGCGTACGTCGAGAACTTGTAGCCCTTGGTGTAGTCGAACTTCTCGACCGCACGGATCAGCCCCAGGTTGCCCTCCTGGATGAGGTCCAGGAAGAGCATGCCGCGGCCGGTGTAGCGCTTGGCCAGCGAGACGACCAGACGGAGGTTGGCCTCGAGGAGGTGGTTCTTGGCGCGGCGGCCGTCCTCGCTGATCCACCACAGCTCGCGCTTGAAGATCGGGTCGATCTCGTCGCCGGAGTGCAGCTTCTCCTCGGCGAACAGACCGGCCTCGATGCGCTTGGCGAGCTCGACCTCCTGCTCGGCGTTGAGGAGGGCGACCTTGCCGATCTGCTTGAGGTAGTCCTTGACCGGGTCGGCCGTCGCACCGGCCGTGGAGACCTGCTGGGCGGGGGCGTCGTCCTCGTCGTCGTCGCGCAGGACGAAGGCGCCGCCCGTCTTCTTGGCGGTCTCACCCTCCGGCGCCTCGGTGGCCGACTCCTCGTCCGCCACCACCTCGTCGGCGGCGAGGTCCTCGATCGGCTCGTCGCCGGTGGGCTCGTCGCCCTCGTCGGAGGGGGAGGCCTTGGCGGCCGTCTTGGCCGGAGCCTTGGTGGCCGTCTTGGCGGCGGTCTTCTTCGCGGCCGCCTTGGCCGGGGCCTTCGTCGCCGTCTTGGCCGCGGGCTTGGCCGGGGCGGCGACCGCGCCGTCCTCGTCCTCGGCCGGGGCGACCGCGCGCTTGGCGGCGGGGCGGGCGGTCTTCGTCGCGGTCGCCGTGGACGTCGTCCGACGGGCCGAGGCCGCCGCGACGGCGCGCTTGGGCGCCTCGGCGGGCACCTTCACGGTGATCCCGTTGTCGTCGAGGGCGCGCAGGACGGCCTTCATGCGCTGCACGGGCAGCTGGGCGTCCTCGCACGCCACCCGGACCGACTGCGCGTCGACGTAGCCGTGGGTGGTTCCGTGCTGCAGAAGCTCCTGGAACGGAGCGGAAGCGAACTCTGGCGGGAGCGGCCGGGAGGTCGGTACCGACGACACGGACTGCCTTTCGTCGTGGGCGGAACGGGACTGCGCGGGCAGCAGTCGACAACGTCAACACCGGCGGGCGGGTGCTTATGCCCACGTGGGAGACAAACGCCGATTCTTGCACGGATCCGCGGATGAGGTGGCGCGACACCACCCGGGAGGCACCGCACGGGTGCCCAACCGACGCTCGGCCGACGCTCGGCCGGCTCAGTCCTCCGGCTTGACCGCCAGGACGGGGCAGGGTGCGTCGAGCAGGATGCGCTGCGCGCTGGCGCCGAGGATCAGCTTCCCGACGGGCGTGCGCCGTCGCAGCCCGATGACGATGAGGGAGGCGCCGGAGTCCTCGGCCGCGGTGATGAGGTCGTCGGCCGGGTCGTCGGAGTCGGGGACCTCGCGCACCTCGACGGACTGGCCCGCCTCGGCCAGCTCGGCCCGGACCTTGTCGTGGACCGCAGCGAGCAGCTCGGCCTCCTCGGCGTCGACCTCACGGCCCGGACGGCGGCTGTGCACCACCACGAGGGGTGCGGAGAGCCGGACCGCGGCGGCACCGGCCCGCTCCAGCGCGGCCCTCCCCTCGGGGTTGGCCACGTACCCGACGACGATCCCCATGCCGCACCCTCCAACGTCGTAGACGATCCGTGACCGTACTACGCGCGACGGACCCCGCCCGCACCGGTGCTGCCGGGTGGGGCGTCGGCACCGACCTCGGGGCCGGACTCGCCCGCCGGTCCCAGCCCGCGCCGCACGGTGTGGTCGACGAGCGCCGCGAGCCGGTGGTCCGGGTCCTCGCGCAGCGCCTGCTCGGCGCAGGCTCCCGCCGGCGCGGACCGGCCGGCGGTCCACTCCAGCCACGCCGCCACGGCCCAGGCCTGCGCGGCGCCGTCGGTGCCGCCGCAGCGAGCCACCCGCGCCGCCAGCCCGGCTGCGGCGGCCGCGCGCGCCGGGTCCGTCTCCCCGGACAGCGCCCGCCCCACGTGGACGACACCGACCGCGGAGTCGGCGGCGCCCGGGGAGCGCAGCAGGTGGCGGCGGGCCGGTGCCGTGCTCGGTCCCCGGCAGCCCGAGAGCAGGACGGCGTCGCGCACCTCGAGCCGGTCCAGGGCGCGCAGCAGCCGCCCGCACCACGCGGGGTCGTCGACCGGGGAGTCCTCGGGACCACCCCGCCGGCCGCGACCGGTGGCCCCCTGGACCACCTGCTCGACGGCCCGGTCGAACTCCCCCACCAGGGCACGCGCCCGCGCCGGGGTGACCGGTTCCCGGCGGGCGGCCGCGGCCGCGGCGCAGCGGTCGGGGTCGACGGGGGCCGCGGTCGGCAGGCTGGAGGCCCGGTCGGGCGCCGCCGCGAACCCGCGCCACACGGCCTCGGCCTGGAGCCGCACCGCGCTGCCGGTGACCTCCGGGCCGACCGCCCCGCCGGCGAACGGTTCCCCGGCCGGGGGGCAGCAGGGCCCGGCGCAGGACAGCGTGCGCCACCGCCCCGCCCCGACGAGGAGCTGGTCACCCAGGCGCGCCCTCCCGGCACGCCGACCGGACCTCACCGCGCTCAGCACGGCCTCCGCCGCCGGACCGGGCTCGAGGGCGGCCCCGCTCAGGCGGGCCGAGGAGTCGTAGAGCACGACCAGGACCTCCGACCCGGCCCGCGCAGACCGCCGCACCAGCCGCAGGCACGCCTCGGCCGCGGCGTGGGCGGCGGCGGGGTCGACCTCGCCCGCCACGACCGGGGGCAGGTCCCCCCGGACGAGGAGCCCGACGGTGCGCCGGCCGGTCACCGGATCGGCCCGCCGCAGCTCGACGAGCAGCACCGAGTCGGCCGGGTGGAAGCCGAGGCGGTAGGGCACGACGGCCAGCAGGTCACCGGGGCCGCCGGCCACGAGAGGAGCGGGGCGGGGAGCTGCGGGGGCTGCGGGGTGGGAGGTCACGGCGCCACCCTGCGCGGCCCGGGACGCTTGCGGCGCGAGCCGTCCACAGGACGGGCCCGGATCAGCCCCCGGCAGGCCTGTGGAGCCCGGGACGCCCGCGCCGGACCCCGTCCCCAGGCGTCCCGGGGGACGACGCCGGACGAGGGCCGCGCCGCCCGCCCCACCGCACGTAGTCGGCCGTCGCGGACCGCACCGACGCCGCGACGAACGCGGCGACGAGGCCGTCGTCGAGCAGGCCCAGGACCGGCGTCCACAGCTCGGGGACGGCATCGACGGGCGAGAGGAGGTAGACGGTGCCGAGCGCGGCGGCGGCGAGGCGGCGTCGTCCCTGCCCCCTCCAGCGACCGGCCGCCGCGTCGCGCACCATCCACGGCAGGAGCCGCAGGCGCAGCGTCGTGCGGGCGTCCAGAGCGGGGGCCGCGCGCAGGACCGCGGGCCCCCCGCGGCCCTGCGCGCGGCCCCGGCTCACGCGGAGCCCTCGACCGCCTGGGCGGCCCCGCCGGTCAGCGGCGGGAGGGCCTTCTCGGCGTTCTTGGTGATGCGGCGGAACATCACGGTGTCCAGACCGGCCCCGACGGCCCCGCCGACCACCGGCAGCGCGCGCTGCGGCAGCCGCAGCAGGCCCTGGGTGCCGAACTTGGCGATGAGGCGGAACCCGACGCCCTTGTTGACGAGCATGAGGACGGGCCGCGGCACGCGGGAGGTGACGAGGCCGACGAGCCGGCCCCCGGTCGGGAGCCCGGCGGACTTCAGGACGTCGGTGGCGTCGGCCCCCACGAGCGTGAGGAGGACGGCCGAGCGCACCTCGGGCTTCGTCGTGTCGTACCCGCGCAGCTCGGCGATGGCCGCGACGGCGCGGACGGCGAGGACGTGGAACCCGAAGACGTTGGCGGGCAGCGACACCGGCAGGGTGAACAGGCCGCCCAGTCCCGTCACGAAGCCGTTGCCCGCGACGAGCTTGGTGTGCTGGCGCACCACGGCGTGCACGGCCGACTCGGTGCTCGGGTGGTCCGCGCGAGCGGCCTTCGCGACCTTCGCGGCGCTGTCGAACGGGCCGAGGCCGTCGATGCCCACCTTGAGCAACCGCGTCACCAGGTCGGCGGAACGGCGCTCGAGCGCGGAGGGCTCCTCGGCGTCGGAGGCGGTGGACTTCTCGTGGCTGCTCACGGCGACGACGCTAGCCGGTGACGAGCCGTCCGCCAGCCGGAAACCGTTCCGGCACAGCGTTCAGCGAGCGGGGTCCTGTTCGCTGAGGTAAGCGGCGACGTCGGCGACGCCGTCCTCGACGTAGCGGCGGCGGGCCCACGGACGCGGCAGGCGCTGGGCGGAGGCCACGGGCGGCCGGTCGGCCTGGGGGAAGCGGGCCGGGTCGAGGTGGCGACGCAGGGCCCGCCGGTCGCGCACGAACGGCACCACGAACAGCGCCAGCAGGCACATCTCCAGGAAGGTGGACATGCTTCCTCCTCGGCAGGAGGACGCCGGAACTTCAGTGCCGTTCCCCGCGACCCGCGGTCGCCGCCCGCCTGCGGCGCTGGTTGGATCTCCCGGTGCCCGACCGCCCCCGCCCCGTCCGTCGTCCCCGGGGCACGCGCCCACCCGCCGGCGCCGCGGCGACCCCCGTCGAGGGCGAGGAGGCCATCGCGACGGGGACGGTCCGGCTGGAGCAGGACCCGGACGACCCGGACGGCTGGACGGTGCTCGTCAACGGCGTCCCGAGCTCGTACGTCGACACCGCCGACCCCACCCGCCTGGTCTTCGAGTACCACCAGTGGACCGCGGCGGTGCTCGACGCCGTGCACTCCCCCGGCCCGCTGCGCGCCGTCCACCTCGGGGGCGCCGGGTGCGCCTTCCCCCGCTACGTCGCGGCGACGCGGCCGGGCTCGCGCCAGCTCGTGCTGGAGGTGGACGCCGACCTCGTCGAGGTCTACCGCCGCAGCTTCGGGGCCAGCGGCCCCGCGGGCTTCAAGCTGCGGGCCGCGGACGCCCGCGCGGGGCTCGCTCCGCTGCCCGACGGCAGCCAGGACGTCGTCGTCCGCGACGCCTTCGCCGGGGACACCGTGCCGGCGCACCTGCAGACCGCCGAGTTCCTGGCCGAGGTCGACCGCGTCCTCGCCCCCGGCGGCCTGTGGGTGGCCAACCTGGCGGACAGACCCCCCATGCCGAACTCCCGCGCCGAGCTCGCGACGGCGTTCGAGGTGTTCGCGCACGCGGCGGTCCTCGCCGAACCGGGCATGTTCCGCGGCCGCCGGTACGGCAACGCCCTGCTCGTCGCCTCGCAGGAGGAGCTGCCCGAGCAGGCGCTCGTGCGGGCCTTGTCGGGGGGTGTCGCCCCGGCCCGTCTCGTCCTCGACCGCGATGCCCGGCACTTCTGCGCGGGCTCGCGCGTTCTGCGGGACGAGCTGCGTGATGAGCCAGGACCCCCACCCCGATCCCCGGAGGACACCGACGCATGAGCACCACGGCCGAGACCGCCGCGCAGGCAGGCGGCCTGACCGGGTTCGTCCTGGACACCGTCGACGCGCTGGGCGCCCCCGGCGTGGGGCTGCTGAGCTTCCTCGAGGTCGTCTTCCCGCCCATCCCGAGCGAGATCGTCCTGCCGCTGGCCGGGTTCCTCGTGCAGACGGGCGCCATCAACGCGGTGGCGGTGTTCGCGCTGTCGACGCTGGGGGCCTACCTCGGCTCCCTCGTCCTGTACTGGGTCGGGCACGCCGTCGGGCTGGACCGTGCGGCGCGCATCGCCGCGAGGGTCCCCCTCATGGACGCCTCGGACGTGACGAAGTCGGCCGACTGGTTCCACCGCCACGAGGGCATGGCCGTCTTCACCGGTCGCTTCGTCCCCGGTGTCCGCAGTCTCATCTCGCTGCCCGCGGGGGCGGCGGGCATGAACCTCGTCAAGTTCTCGCTGTTCACCATCGCCGGCAGCGGGCTGTGGAACGCCCTGCTCATCGGCCTCGGCATGGCGCTGGGCACCCAGTACGAGCTGGTCGAGCAGTACGGCCACTATCTCGACTACGCGTTCTACGCGGCGATCGCCGGGGTCCTCGTGTGGGCGGTCGCGCGCCGCGTCCGCAGCCGCCGGGCCGAGCGGGTCGACGCCTCGCGCTGACCCGTCCGGACGCCACGACGGCGGTGACCCCCCGAGGGGTCACCGCCGTCGTCGTGCAGGCGAGGTGCTCAGCCCTGCGACTGCGACCCGTCGCCGGACCACTCCACGTGGAAGGACCCGTCGCGGTCGACGCGCTTGTAGGTGTGCGCCCCGAACAGGTCGCGCAGGCCCTGCACGAGCGCCGCCGAGGAGCGCTCCCGGCGCAGGCCGTCGTAGTACGCCAGCGCCGAGGCGAACCCGGGCGCCGGGATGCCGGCGGTCACCGAGTGCACGACGACGCGACGCCAGGCCTCCTGGCCCTTGGCGACGGCGTCGGCGAAGTACGGGTCCAGCAGCAGCGACGGCAGCTCGGGGTTCTTGGCGTAGGCGTCCTTGATGCGGTCCAGGAACTTGGCGCGGATGATGCAGCCGCCCCGCCAGATGGTCGCCATGGCGCCCGGGTCCACGCCCCAGCCGTACTCCTGGGAACCGGCGCGGATCATGTCGAAGCCCTGCGCGTAGGCGACGACCTTCGAGGCGTACAGCGCCGCACGGACGTCGTCGACGAACTGGTCGGCGTCGGCTTCGGCGACGAATCCGCCGGAGCCCTCGGCGCCACCGGCCGGGCCGGGGAGCACGGGCTGGGCGGCCTTGCGCTGCTCGGCGTGGCCGGACAGCGCGCGGGCGAAGACGGCCTCGGCGATGCCGGAGACGGGCGTGCCCAGGTCGAGCGCGGTCTGCACCGTCCAGCGGCCGGTGCCCTTCTGCTCGGCCTCGTCGAGGATGACGTCGACGAGCGGGACGCCCTCCTGGGTGGGGTCGTCCTTGTCGAGCACGCGCGCGGTGATCTCGATGAGGAAGCTCTCCAGGTCACCGGAGTTCCACGTCGTGAAGACCTCGGCGAGCTGCTTCGGCGTGCGGCCCAGACCGTGGCGGAGCAGGTCGTAGGCCTCGGCGATGAGCTGCATGTCGGCGTACTCGATGCCGTTGTGCACCATCTTGACGAAGTGGCCGGCGCCGTCGGGGCCGACGTGCGTCGAGCAGGGCGTGCCGTCGACCGAGACGGCGATGTCGGCGAGGATCGGGCCGAGCTTCTCGTACGCGTGCTCCGAGCCGCCGGGCATGATCGAGGGCCCCAGCAGGGCGCCCTCCTCGCCGCCGGAGACGCCGACGCCGGCGAAGTGGATGCCCTTCTCGCGCAGCGCGGCCTCGCGGCGGCGGGTGTCGAGGAAGTGGGCGTTGCCGCCGTCGACGAGGATGTCGCCCTCGGACAGCAGCGGGGCGAGCTCGTCGATGACGGCGTCGGTGGGGGCACCGGCCTTGACCATGATGATGATCGTCCGGGGCGAGGACAGGGAGTCGACGAACTCCTGCGTCGTGTACCCGGGGACGAAGGTGCCCTCGTCGCCGAACTCCTCGACCAGGGCCTTCGTCTTGGCGTCCGTGCGGTTGTGCACGGCGGTCACGTAGCCGTGCCGGGCGATGTTGCGGGCCAGGTTGCGGCCCATCACCGCCAGCCCGGTCACACCGATCTGCGCCTGTCCGGCCTGTGCCTGCGTCTGCTCGCTCACCCGCCGCATCATGCCGTGCCCGCCCCGGTGCGGGAACCACGGGCCCGCAGCACGTCGCGGACGCGCGGCACGACGACGCCGTCGCGGGCCATGAGGGCCCGCGTCTGGCGGCGGCTGACGAGGATCCCGGCGACCCCGACCGCCCACAGCGGGAACTGCAGCGCGAAGGCCACCTTGAAGGCGCCGAGGGAGTACGTCCCGGGCGTCCCGGCGCCCTGGGCGTCGAGCAGGACCCCGACGAGCAGGATCAGCACGACCGAGGCCGTGAACCCCATGACGTTGGTCATGCCCGTCGCCCCGCCGAGGCGGTGGGCCGGGTTGGAGGTGCGGGCGTAGTCGAACCCGACCATCGAACCCGGCACGCCGGTCGCGGCGACCACGACGAGGAGCGCGAGCAGGGCCAGCGGCGCCCGCCCGGGCCACAGCAGCACCGCGGCCCAGACGACGGCCTGCGACCCGACGACCGTCAGGACGAGCCAGGACCGTCGCAGGGGGTGCCGCGCGACGAACGCGCCGAACAGCGGACCCGTGCCCGCGGCCGTCACCGTGTAGAGCGTCAGCAGGGCGCTGGCCCCGGCGGGGCTGACCCCCTGGCCGGAGACGAGGAACGGGAAACCCCACAGCGTCGCGAAGGCGTTGCCGGAGAACGGCGTCGCCCAGTGCGACCACAGCCCCAGCCGGGTTCCCGGGTGCCGCAGCGCCGCCCGCAGGTCACCGCCGACCTGCCGCAGGGACCGGGTGACGCGCGGGTCCACCCGGCCCGGCGGCACGTCGCGCAGGACGAGCACGGACAGGACGGTGGCCAGCAGGGTGAAGGAGGCCATCCCGGTGTAGGCGGACGTCCAACCGGGCCCGTGCAGCAGCGCCACGAGCGGGACGAAGCTGAACACCTGGCCCAGCTGCCCGAAGAGGCCGACGAGCTGGGTCATGACGGGCACGCGCTGGGGCGGGAACCAGTTCGTCACCACGCGCAGGACGCTGACGAACGTCGCCGCGTCCCCCGCCCCGACGAGCACGCGCGCCAGCACGGCCTGCCAGGTCTGCGTGCTGAGGGCGAGGACGAGCTGCCCGGCGCCCATCGTGGCGGCGCCCAGGACCACGAGCCGTCGCGGACCCCACCGGTCGATGAGCACGCCGATGGGCACCTGCAGGGCGGCGTAGACGAGGAACTGCAGGACGGCGAAGCTCGACAGCGTCCCGGCCGTGATGTCGTACCGGTGCTGCGCGTCCAGGCCCGCGGCGGCGAGCGAGGTGCGGTTGGCGACCGTGACGACGTAGGCCAGGGCGCCGACGGCGAAGACGAGCCACGCCCCGCGCACGGCAGGCGCGCGGCGGCTCACGCGCGCACCGCCCGCAGCCGGTCCCCGGCGTGGCGCACGTGCTCGCGCACCAGGGCGGTCCACGCGGCCTCGTCGTCGCCGAGCAGCGCCTCGCGCTGGGCCTCGTGGTCGGCGAGCGCCACGGCGGTCCGCTCCGGGGACCCGACGAGGTTCAGGACGCCCATCCGCATCTGCCGGTCGCGGAGCGAGTCGTAGACCCCGGCGAGGACCTCGTTGCCCGCCGCGCGGACGACCTCGGCGTGGAAGGCGCGGTCCGCGGCCATGAAGTCCCACGTCGCGGCGCCGGGCGCGGCCCGGCGCATGGCCAGCAGGTGCGGCGTCAGCCGGTGCACGAGTTCGGAGCGCACGGTCCACGCGCGGCGGGCGGCGTGCACTTCGACGAGCTCGCGGGCCTCCAGGACGTCCTCGACCTCCTGGGGGGAGACCGGCACGACGAGGGCGCCGCGCTTGGGGATGAGGCGGACCAGCCCCTCGGCCTGCAGCCGCAGCAGCCCTTCGCGGACCGGGGTGCGCGAGACGCCGAGCTCGTCGGCGACCTCCCCCTCGGTGAGCAGGTGCCCGCCGGGCAGCGTGCGGTCGAGCACGGCCTGCTTGACGTGCGCGTAGACGCGGTCGGCCGCGGGCGGGGTGCCGGGGACGCGGGCGGGGGCTGAGCTGCGTGCGGTGTCCATCGTGCATCCATGCTAGCTGCATGTCAGGACATGCAAGACGCGCTGAGCGCCGCCCGAGCGGCACGGGGTGAGCCCGTGCCCGGACCCGGTCAGCCCAGGACGGCGGCCGCGGTGCGCAGGTCGGCGACGAGCCCGGCGTAGGCCGCGTCGCGTTCGGTCTCGGGCGTCCGCAGGACGGCGGAGGGGTGGATCGTGCCCATGAACGTCTTCTCGCCCCGCGTGGTCGTCAGCGTGAAGACCTGCCCGCGGTGCTTGGTCACGCGGAAGTCCTTCGGCAGCAACGCCTTGGCCGCCGTCGCTCCGAGGCAGACGATGACGTCGGGGTCGACGACGGCGAGTTCGGCGGCCAGCCACGGCCGGCACGCGGTGACGTGGCCCTGGTCGGGGGTGGCGTGGATGCGCCGGTTCCCCGGCGCGGTCTGCGTGAAGCGGAAGTGCTTGACGGCGTTGGTGACGTAGGTCGTCGACAGGTCGATCCCCGCCTCGGCGACGGCCTTCTGCAGCAACCGCCCGGCGGGCCCGACGAACGGCACCCCGCGCCGGTCCTCCTGGTCGCCCGGCTGCTCCCCGACGAGCGCGAGGCGGCCGTCGGGGGCGCCGGCGGAGAAGACGACCTGGGTCGCGGGCTCCCAGAGCTCGCACCCGCGGCACGTCGGTGCCGCCTGCCGCAGCGCGTCCAGGTCCGCCCCCTCCGGGACGAAGGGGGCGGCCCCTGGACGCTCCTCGTTCACCCGTCCTGTCACACGGCGATCATGCCGCCGCTCACGGCGTCGTGCCCGTCACCGGGGCGGGCACCAGGGCGGCGAAGCTCGCCATCGTGCTCGCGGACAGGGACGGCTCACCACCGAAGACGAGCCCCACCGAGACCGGGCTCACGGCGTTCAGGCCGGCCATCGCCGTCTGCGCGGCCGGGTCGAGCTGCGCCCTGGGGGTCAGCAGCAGCGGGGAGTTCAGCGCTCCGAGGGCGGCTGCCCCGACGAGGGCGTCGGGCCAGTTCTCCCCCGTGGCCAGGCCGGCGGCGACGACCGGGACGCCCGTCCCGCCCTGGAACTGGGCCGCGACGAGCCGGGCCGTGTCGTAGCGGTCGGCCCCCGACAGCGCCTGGGCGACGGCCGCACGGGCGGCGACGGTCGGCAGGTCCGCGGCGGCCACCTCGGCCTGACCGCCCACCGGGACGGTCCGCGCACCCGTCGGGTCGACGGCCTGCAGGTAGGCCCGGGTGACGGCGGGCAGCGCGGTGCCGTCGGTCAGCATGACCACGCCACCGGTGCGGGCCGCGAGCGCGGAGACCGCGAGCCCGTCGGGGAAGTTCTGCCCGTTGACGAGGTACACCGGCCCCGGGGCACCCGCGGACAACTCGGCCACCTCGGTCGCGATGGCGGCGGCCGTCGCGAACCGGTCGGGACCGGCGAGCCGCTCGACCTGGTAACCGCCGGGCAGGGCGGAGACCGACGCGGAGACCTGGGGGGTCAGCGTGGTCTCCCCGCCCAGGACGAAGACGGTGCCGCCCGGGGCGAGCACGCGGCTCACCTCGGCGGCGACGTCGGCCGACAGCGCTCCCGACGGCGTGAGCAGGAGCGGGCCGCCGTTGGCGCTGGCCAGCCGGCCGCCGGCGAGCGCGTCCGCGTACTTCTCCGACGTCGTCAGCACGACCGCGCGCGCGGAGCCGGCCTGCGGGAACAGCTTGCGGGACACGTCGACGGCGGTCCCGACGCGGTCGGCGCCCGCGTAGCGCGCCGTGCCGGCGGGCGGGGTCGCCGCGAGCTGCACCGGGAAGAGGACGAAGGTGACCTCGACCGGGGTGACTCCCGCCGCGCTCGTCGCGGACAGGGTGACGACGCTCGTCCCGGCCACGGTCGGGGTGCCGCCGACCGTCCCGGTGGCCGCGTCGAGGGCGAGGCCGGGCGGCAGCATCCCCGCCGTGACGGCCCACCGCGGGGTGCCGCTGGCGGTGAGCGTCGTGGTGAGCGGCGCCCCGACCGTCCCGACGACCGTGCGGGTCGCGTCGGTGACGGGGGTGGACCCGGCCGCGGCGACGACGACCGTGAGCGGCTTCCGGTCGCTGCCGGCGGAGTTCGTGGCGACGAGCGTCACCGTGCTCGTCCCCGGGACCGTGGGGGTTCCGGTGACGACCCCGGTCGCGGCGTCGATGCGCACGCCGGCGGGCAGGGCGCCCTCGACCGACCACGTGGGCACCGGGACGCCGGTGGCCGTCGCCTCGTAGGCGAAGGGCGTGCCGACGGTCGCGACGAGGGTGGGGGGAGGCGTGATGGACGGGGCCGTGCGGCTCCCCACCACGACGAGGGTGGCGGTCTGGGCGGCGCTGCCGGCGGAGTTGCGCGCGGTCACCGTGAACACGGACGTCCCGATGGCCGACGGAGTGCCGGACAGGACGCCGGTGACGGGGTCCAGCGTCAGGCCCGACGGCAGGGTGCCGCCGACCGACCAGGTCGGCGCCGGGGTCCCGGTGGCGGTGAACTGGTGGCGGTAGGCCGTGCCGAGGACGACGGCGACGGGCGGGGCGGAGGTGATGACGGGGGCCGCACCGGGCGGCGGCGTCGCCGTCCCGGGCAGGACGGTGGCGATGGTGGCGGTCTGGCTGGCCGACCCGGCGCTGTTGGTGGCGGTGACGGTGAACAGGCTCAACGCCACGGTCGAGGTCGGGACGCCCGAGAGCACACCGGTGACGGGATCGAGCGTCAGGCCCGGGGGCAGCGATCCGCGCACGCTCCAGCGCACGGCGGGGTCGCCCGTCGCCGTGAACGTGTGGCTGAACGGGGCTCCGAGGAGAACGACGGACACGGGGGCCGGCGACGTGATCGTGGGCCGGGTCGCGAGAAGCACTGCCCGCGGAGGCGTCTCGGCGGCGGACGCCGGTGCGGCGGCGGCCAGCCCGAGGGGGACGGCGAGGGCGAACGGCAGGGCCGTGGCGAGGACACGGCTCGCCGCGCGGCGGCGGTGAGGTGTGGTCACGTCACCGACGGTATCTAGATATACACGCACTGTCAGCTAGATGCTTCGGGGTCCCCCGTTCGGCAGGTCGTTGCCGACCGCGAGGGTCGCGGTGGCCCGGCGGACTGCCCGGTCCGTCCCGCTCGGGTGGGCCGCGAGGACGCCGTCGAGGAACCCGTACTGCACGACCAGCTGCGCCGTCGCGGACGGCCGCGGCCCCCGTCGCAGGTGCGACCACCAGTCGGCGATGTCCCCCCACCCCGGCGCCGAGAGCGACCCGCCGAACTGCTGCACCGACAACCCCGCGCAGAGATTCGCGAAGGACAGCCGGTCCGCCAGGCCCCAGCCGGCGAGCGTCCCGGTGAGGAACCCGGCCCCGAACACGTCCCCGGCGCCCGTGGCGTCGAGGGCGTCCAGCCGCAGGCCCGGCACGTGGGCCTGCTCCCCCGTCCCCGCGTCGACGGCCAGCGCCCCGTCGGGTCCGCACGTCACGACCGCGACGGGGACCCGTTCGGCGAGGGCCGCGACCGCCGCCGCCGCGTCGTCCGTGCGCGTGTAGCGCATGGCCTCGACGTGGTTGGGCAGGAACGCGTGGCAGTGCTCCAGACCGGCGAGGACGTCGGGGTTCCACTGCGTCGAGGCGTCCCAGCCGACGTCGGCGAAGACGAGGGAACCCTGCTCGCGCGCCCGCAGGACCCACGGCTGCGGGACGGCCGCCAGGTGCACGAGGGCGGCACGCGCCGCGGGCACCTCGGTGGGTTCGTCGACGGGCGCGGGGTGCTCGTGGGTGACCATCGCGCGGTCCCCGCCGTAGGCCAGCGACACCGTGACGGGCGAGTGCCAGTCCTGCACCCGGTAGGACGTCGAGAGGTCGACGCCCTCCTGCTCCCCCAGCGTCCGCCAGCAGAACTCCCCGTACGCGTCGGTGCTGAACGCCGCCGACAACGACGTCGACAACCCCAGCCGCGAGGCCGCCACGGCCATGTTCGCGATGCCGCCCGGGCACGACCCCATGCCCGACGTCCAGACCTCGGTGCCCAGCCGCGGTTCGGAGTCCAGCCCCGTCATGACGATGTCGAGGAACACCGTCCCGCGGACGTGCACGTCGAACGCGGGGACGCCGGCGACGGGATTCGCTTCCACCCCCGCATGGTGTCAGGGGCGCTCGGGCCGGACCAGGGGCAGGATGCGCCCATGGAGTACAGAACCCTGGGCAACAGCGGAACCTCGGTGTCGAACCTCGCGCTCGGCACCATGACCTTCGGCAGCGAGAGCGACCGCGACGTCTCCTTCGAGCAGCTCGACACGTTCCTGGCCGCCGGCGGAACCCTCGTCGACACCGCCGACGTCTACAGCGGCGGTGTCTCCGAGGAGATCATCGGCGCCTGGCTCGCCGACCGTCCGGCCGACGTCACCGAGCGCGTGGTGCTGGCGACCAAGGGCCGGTTCCCCACCTCGCAGGAACCCAACGGCGTCGGCCTGTCCCGCCGGCACCTGACCCGCGCGCTCGACGCGTCGCTGCGCCGTCTCGGCGTCGAGGCCGTCGACCTCTACCAGGTCCACGCGTGGGACCCGTGGACCCCGCTGGAGGAGACCCTGGCGACGCTCGACTCCTTCGTCCGGGCGGGCAAGGTCCACCACGTCGGGTTGTCGAACTTCACCGGGTGGCAACTGCAGAAGGCCGTCGACGTCGCCGACGCCGGCGGGTACTCCCCGCCCGTCACGTTGCAGCCGCAGTACAACCTGCTGGTGCGCGAGATCGAGTGGGAGATCGTCCCCGCGGCGGAGGAGAACGGCCTCGGGCTGCTGCCGTGGTCGCCCTTGGGCGGCGGGTGGTTGTCGGGCAAGTACACCCGGGACACGACGCCGACGGGAGCGACCCGGCTCGGGGAGAACCCCGACCGCGGGGTCGAGGCGTACGCCAAGCGGAACGCGCAGGAACGCACGTGGGCCGTCGTCGACGCCGTCCAGAGCGTCGCGGAACAGCGGGGCGTGCCGATGGCGCAGATCGCCCTGGCGTGGTTGTCGGCGCAACCCGCCGTGAGTTCGGTCATCCTCGGGGCGCGCACGACGCAGCAGCTGACCGAGAACCTCGGAGCGGCGGACCTGGAACTCGAAGCGGCCGAACTCGCGGCCCTGGACGAGGCGAGCGACCCCGAACCCGCCGACTACCCGTACGGCGGGCCGGGGTCGACCCAGCGTTCTCGCAAGCTCACCGGCGGGCGCTGACCCGACGGCCCGGATACCTAGTCGGCCGGCGCCTGCTGCCCCTGCTCCCCGGGGTGGCGGGCGTCGTCCGCTTCGTGCGCCGCGGGGAGGTCCTGCCAGCCCTGGTGGGCCTCCTCGGCGAGTCGCTTCGAGTTCTCGAGGTGTTCCACGGCCGACGCGGGTCCGTCCTGCCCGCCCGCCTCGTCCGTCGATCCCGTCTGCTCGCTCACGTCGTCTCCTCCCTCACCGCTCGCGCGGTTTGTCGTCCGCGGCGACGGCGTCGCGCCGTCCCATCGGTTCGGTCGGGCCGACGGTCGTGTCCTCGTCCGTCTGCTTCTCGGACTCGGCGTTGACCTCGGCACCCAGCAGGATCGCGTAGCTCGTCAGCCACAGCCACATGAGCAGGATGACGACACCGGCCATCGCGCCGTAGTTCTTGGCGTAGGAGGAGTCCCCGGCCACGGTGACGTAGATCGAGAACCCGGCGGAGACGACGAGCCACAGGACGGTCGCGACCCCGGCGCCGACCGACACCCACTTCACCTTCGGGGCGTCGCGGTCCGGCGCCAGGCGGTACACGACGGCGAGGGCCACGACGATGAGGCCGAGCAGCAGGACCCACCGCAGGACGTTGACCACCACGCTGACCGCACCACCGGCGCCGAGCGCGCTGACGAGGACGGGCACCACCCCGATGAACGCGATGGCCAGCAGCATGAAGAGGATCGCGCCGACCGTCAGCAGCAGGGCCGTCCCCTTGCGCTTGACCAAACCCCGGGTCTCCTTCTCGTCGTAGGCGAGGTTCGTGGCCGCCATGAGGTTCTCGACGCCGCTGGAGGCGCTCCACAGGGCCAGCAGGATCGCGACCACCGCGGTGATGCCGGCGGCCGACTTGCCGCCGGCGACCTGACCGACCTGGTCGGTCACCAACGTCCGGGCCGCTTCCGGAATGGCCTCGATCCCGTTGATCTGGTCGACGATCGTCTGGGTGTTCCCGAAGATCCCCCAGACGAGGAACGCCGCGGTCAGCGCCGGGAAGATCGCCAGGAACGCCTTGAACGCCACCCCGGCCGCCAGCAGCGGCACCTGGTCTTCCTTGGCCTCGGCCCACGCCCGCTTGGTCACGGCGAGCCAACCCCTCCGCGGGATCTGCTGCGGCGACTCGGCCCGCTCCCCCCGGTCGCCGTGGTCCCCGTGGTGGACGGAGAGCCGTCCGGAGGTCTCGTCACGCTGCGTCGTCTTGCTCCTGCTCATGGATCACAGCGTGCTCCGGTCCGGCCCCTCCTGCACGCGGACCCGAAAGTGCGGGGCACGCCGTTTCGACGGCCCGCCACGGGGTAGGTCACGCCGTTGCGGCACGACCGGCGACGAACGACGCCCAGAGCGCGGCGTAGACGCCGCCGGCCGCCAGGAGTTCGTCGTGGGCACCCTGTTCCACGACCCGGCCCCGGTCGAGGACGACGATGCGGTCCGCTCGCGCCGCCGTCGACAGCCGGTGGGCGACGACGATCGTGGTGCGCCGGCTCGCCGCGGCGTCGCTGGCCGCGGCGATGGCCGCCTCCGCGGCGGGGTCCAGCGCGGCCGTGGCCTCGTCGAGCAGCAGCACGTCCGGGTCGACGAGTTCGGCGCGGGCCAGGGCGACGAGCTGGCGCTGCCCCGTCGACAGGTTCCGGCCCCGCTCCCCCACGACGAAGCCGTAGCCGCCCGGCAGCGCGGCGATCGCGGCGTCGGCCCCCACCGCGGCCGCGGCGGCCCGCACCTGCTCGGGCGTGGCGTCGGGCCGGGCGTAGGCGATGGCCTCCTCGACGGTCCCGTCGAACAGGTACGCCTCCTGCGGCACGACGCCGAGCCGCTGCCGGTACCCCGCGAGGTCGAGGTCGCGCACGTCGGTGCCGTCGACGAGCACCCGGCCGGCGGTGGGGTCGTAGAACCGCGCCACGAGCTTGACGACCGTCGACTTGCCGGCGCCCGTCTCCCCCACGAGGGCGACGGTCTCCCCGGCGCGCACGTGGAGGTCGACGCCGGCGATCGCGGGCCGCTCGGTGCCCTGGTAGCGGAACTCGACGCCCTCGAGGCGGACGTCGCCGCGCAGCCGCCCGACCGGGGCCGCGCCGGCCACCGCGGGCACGGTCGTCGGCGTGCGCAGGAGGTCGCGGATGCGGCGCAGGCCGACCGCTGCCTGCTGGTACCCGTCGAAGACCTGTGACAACTGCTGCACCGGGGCGAAGAACAGGTCGACGTACAGCAGGAACGCCACGAGCACCCCCACCGCGATCCGGCCGTCGCGGACCATCGCCCCGCCCGCCACGAGGACGAGCGCCGCGGTGGCCTCGTTGAGGAACTGCACGAACGGGAAGTACGTGGCGATGTACCGCTGGGCCCGCAGCCGCGACTGCCGGTAGGCCCACCCCCGCTCGCGGAAGCCCTCGGCGTCCTGGTCGGTGCGGACGAACGCCTGGCTGACGCGCACACCCGCGACGGACTCCTGGAACCGGCTGTTGACGGCGCTGACGCGTTCGCGGGCCTCGACGTAGGCCGGCCGCGACCGCGAGCGGAACAGGAGCGTGGCGACGACGAGCACCGGCAGCACCGCCAGGACGACCACGGCCAGCTCCGGTTCCAGCAGCAACATCGCCACGAAGACGCCGACCAGGGACAGCAGGCTGACGAGGGTCTGCGCGACGCCGCTCTGCAGGAGCTGCGAGAGCGCGTCGACGTCCGTCGTCATCCGCGTCATGATGCGGCCGGCCTGCTCGCGCTCGTAGTAGTCCAGGCCCAGCCGCTGCAGCTGGGCGAACGTCTTGAGCCGCAACGTGAAGAGCAGGCGCTCCCCGGTGCGCCCCGTGACCCGGCCCTGGCCGACGGTGACGAGCCAGTCCAGGGCGACCACGACCGCGGCGATCCCCGAGGCGACGAGCAGCGCCCGCAGGTCCTGCCGGGCCACCCCGTCGTCGAGCCCGGACCGGACGAGCTGGGGCAGCACGAGCTGGGCCAGGGCGTCACCGGCGACCAGGAGCATGCCCGCCACCAGCGCCCACCGGAACGGGCGCAGGAGACGGCCGAGGGAGAACCGCGGGTCCTGCCGCTCGACGTCGGCCACGTCCACGTCGGGTGAGACGTCGAGGGCCGGGAGGGCCGCGATCCGGCGGGCCAGCTCGGGCGCGACGGGCAGACCGCCGGCCGCGGGGGCGGACGTCCTGCCGGCGCCGGCGGACCCGCCCGTGCCCCCGAGGTCCCGACCCGCGGGCCGGTCGGGACGCCGGGGCGCGGGCACCGGTCCCCGCGCCTCGTCGGGACCGGTGTCGAACAGCCGCTGGAACACCGGGCAGCGCGCGGCGAGCTCGGCCTCGGTCCCGCTGTCGACGACCCGGCCGCCGTCGAGGACGACGATCCGGTCGGCCAGCCGCAGCGTGGAGCGGCGGTGGGCCACGAGCAGGACGGTCTGCCCCGCCGGTCGTTGCGTGGCCAGGGCCGACAGGATCCGCTGCTCGACCGTCGGGTCGACGGCCGACGTCGCGTCGTCGAGCACCAGCACGCGGGGGGCGGCGACGAGGGCGCGGGCCAGGCCGATGCGCTGGCGCTGCCCGCCGGACAGCGTCAGCCCCTGCTCGCCGACGAGGGAGTCCCAGCCGTGGTCGAGGTCGTCGACGAAGCCGTCGGCCGCGGCGGTGCGCAGCGCCGCCCGCAGGACCTCCTCGTCCGCGTCGGGCACGGGGTAGGCGACGTTGGCGCGGACGGTGTCGGAGAACAGGAACGTCTCCTCGAAGACCATGCCGACCGCCCGGCGCAGGTCCTGCGGGTCCAGGTCCCGCACGTCGACACCGCCGACCTCGACGCTGCCGGCGTCGACGTCGTGGAAGCGGTCGAGCAGGGCCGTGAGCGTCGACTTGCCCGATCCGGCCGTCCCCACGACCGCCAGCGTCCCGCCGGCGGGGACCTCGAGGTCGACGTCGCGCAGCACGGGGCGGTCGGGCGCGTGCGCGAACCCGACCCCGCGGAAGCGGACGCCCAGCGGGCCGTCGGGCAGCGGGGTGGCGGGCGTGCGCCGCGGCGCGAGCACGGTGGGCCGGGTGTCGACGACCTGCAGCACCCGCTCGACCCCCGCGCGGGCCTGCTGCCCGATCGTCAGCAGACCGGCCAGCTGGCGCACCGGCGAGACCATGCTGCCGAGGTAGGTGGAGAAGGCGAGGAACGTGCCGACCGTCAGGTGCCCGGTGAGGGCGAGCCAGCCACCGAACAGCAGCACCCCGACCTGGCCGAGGGCCGGGACCGCCTGCAGCGCAGGGCCGTAGCGGGAGTTGTAGCGCACGACGCGCATCCGGTCGGTGAACAGCTCACCGACCGTGCGCTCGAGGCGGGCCAGTTCGGCGGCCTCCTGGCCGAACCCCTTGACCACGCGCACCCCCGTGACGGCGGCCTCGACGCGGGCGGCCACCTCGGCCGTGCGGGCCTGCGCGGCGGCGTTGGCGGGGAACAGGTCCCGGCGGCTGCGCCAGGCGATCCAGAACAGGGCCGGACCGGTGGCCAGCGCCACGAGCGTCAGCGGTGGGGACAGCGTCGCCATGACGACGAGCGAGACGACGAACAGGACGGCGTTGCCGGTGACGTTGGGCAACCAGGCCAGCAGGCCCTGGACGAGCTGGACGTCGCTGATCGACCGGCTGACGACCTGACCGGTCGAGAGCGCGTCGAGCTGGCGGCCGTCCATCCGCTGGACGGCGGCGTGGACGTCGTTGCGCAGGTCGTACTGGACGTCGAGGGACAGCCGTCCCGCGGTGTACCGGCGGACGAACCCGAGGGCGTAGACGAGCAGGCCCGCGGCCACGAGGAGCGCCGCCCACGGCCACAGGGAGCCACCCGCTCCCACGGGACGGCCGATGACGTCGTCGACGACGTGGCGCACCACGAGCGGGACGAGGGCGGTGACGACGTAGGACACGACAGCCGCCCCGAAGGAGAGGGCCAGGTCGCGGGGGTGCCGGGCGCAGTACCCGGCCAGCCGCCGCAACCACCCCGTCGGCACTCGATTGCCCTGGGCACGTTCTGACGGCACGGTTGACGACAGTAGCCCCGGGCTGCGACACATGCCCCTGTGAGTTCCGCGCCCACGTCCCACCCCGAGTCGCACCCCGAGTCCCAGCCCGTGCCGCTGTCCGTCCTGGACCTGTCACCGGTGACGTCCGGGCGACCGCCGGCGACCGCGCTGCGCGACAGCGTCGACCTCGCGCGGGCCGTAGAGGGACTGGGGTACCACCGCTACTGGGTCGCCGAGCACCACGGCTCCCCCGCGGTGGTCTCGGCGCCCGCCGTGCTCATCGGCGCGGTCGCCGCCGCGACGAGCACCCTGCGCGTGGGAGCCGGCGGGATCATGCTGCCCAACCACTCCCCGCTGCAGGTCGCCGAGACGTTCCGCGCGCTCGAGGCGTTGCACCCCGGCCGGATCGACCTGGGGCTGGGCCGCGCTCCCGGCACGGACGGGCGCACCGCGCTGGCGCTGCGCCGGTCCCGGCAGGCCCTGGCGGCCGACGACTTCGACGAGCAGTACGCCGAGCTGCGCGGCCACGTCGAGGGCTTCGCTCCCGGGCACCCGTTCGCCGGCATCACCGCCATGCCGACCGGTGTGCCGTTGCCGCCGGTGTGGGTCCTGGGCTCCAGCGACCACGGGGCCCGCGTCGCCGCCGCACTCGGGACGGGCTACGCCTACGCCGGGCACTTCGGAGTCCTCGACCCGGCCGAGCCGCTGCGCGCCTACCGGGAGTCCTTCGTCCCGTCCGCCGCGCGTCCCGCACCGCACGCCCTCCTGTCCGTGGCCGCCGTCGTCGCGGCCGACGCCGGCCGCGCCGAGGAGCTGGCCCGCGCCGCGACGCTGGCGACGGTGCGGCTGCGCCTCGGGGCGCCCGCGCCGCTGCCCACCCCGGAGGAGGCCGCCGCGCACCGGTGGACCCTGGCCGAGCGGAACACCGCGGGCCGGCTCGGGGAGCACCTGCTCGCCGGGACGGCGCAGGACGTGGCGGGACGACTCGCCCGGCTGGCGCGGCGGACCGGCGCCGACGAGCTCCTCGTCGTGACGAACGTCCACGACCAGGCCGAGCGGGTGGCGTCCTACGAGCTGCTGGCGCAGGCGTGGCCGGGAGCGTGGGCGGCGGCGCGCGCAGCGTGAGGGGAACGGCCCCGGCTCGGCCGATCGGGTGAACGCCGACGACCGTCTCAGCTACGGATCGTGACGGTCGATGGGGCAGACATGATCAGCCTCGAGAGCGCCACCTGGGGCTCGCAGGCCGTCACCACGCCTGCGCCGACCCCCTCCGGCAGCACGACCGGCGACGCGTCCGGCCGGGAGCGCCGCCGTCGCCCCGCGATGGTCATCCGCCGACCCACGGCCGGGGACGCCGTGGAGGTCGGGCCCGCCGACCCGCAGCACCCCGCCGGCCGGGTGGACATCTACCTCTGAGGTGCCCGCGGGACCCGGTGCAGGACGACCTCGCCGAGCCGGCCGTCGGCGACGTCGAACTCCATCCAGGTCCCCGTGGGCTGCCGCCGGCGGTCCGTGGGCGAGCCGGGGTTGAGCAGCCGCACCCCGCGCGGGGTCGTGGTGTCCCACGGGATGTGGCTGTGCCCGAACAGGAGCACGTCGACCGTGCCCGCCCACGCGGCGTCGCACCGGCGTTCGCGGCCGGCCTTGTCCCCCGTCTCGTGCACGACCCCGAAGCGCACGCCCTCGAGGGTGAGGACCGCCGTCTCGGCCAGGTGCGCCCGCACGTCCGGACCGTCGTTGTTGCCCGCGACGCCGACGAGACGCCGGCTCCGCGCCTGCAGCGCCAGCACGGTCGCCTCGTCGCACCAGTCGCCGGCGTGCACGACGACGTCGGCCGCCTCGACCGCCGCCCACACCGGCGCGGGCAGGTCCTTCGCCCGCGTCGGCAGGTGGGTGTCGGAGACGACGACGACGTGGACGACGGGGACCCCGAGGACCACGCTCAGCCCAGCTGCCGCACCCGGACGGTCTCGGGCAGTTCGCGCAGCAGGCGCCCGACCTCGTCGGAGGCGTGGGCGGCGATGTCGGTGACGACGTAGCCCAGGTCGCCGCGGGTGGCCAACTGCTGGCTCTCGATGTTCACCCCGGCCTGGGCCAGGACGGAGTTGATGGCGGCCAGCACGCCCGGCACGTTGCGGTGCAGGTGCGCCAGCCGGACCGTCCCGGGTGTGGCCTCGGCCCCCAGGGTGGGCAGGTTCACCGACAGGGTGGTCGCGCCGTGCAGCGCGTAGTCGCGCAGCTTGGCGGCCACGAAGCGCCCGATGTCCTCCTGGGCCTCCTCGGTCGATCCGCCGACGTGCGGGGTGAGGATGACGTTGGGCAGCCCGCGCAGCTCGGACTCGAAGGCGTGCCCGGACCCCTTGGGCTCGGTGGGGAAGACGTCGATGGCCGCGCCCGCGATGTGCCCCGACTCGACGTGGTGGCGCAGCGCGACGTGGTCGACGACGAACCCGCGGGAGAGGTTGAGGAAGATCGAACCCGGTCGCATCCGGGCGAACTCCTCCTCCCCGAAGAAGCCGCTGTTGCTGCTGCGGCCGTCGACGTGCAGCGTCACGACGTCGGCGACCTCGAGGACCTCGTGCAGGCTCCCGCAGCGGCGCGCGTTGCCGAGGGCCAGCTTGTCGGTGCGGTCGTAGAAGAAGACGCTCATGCCGAGCGCCTCGGCCACGACGGACAGCTGCGAGCCGATGTTGCCGTAGCCGATGATCCCCAGCCGGCGGCCGCGCACCTCGTGCGAGCCGGCGGCGGACTTGTCCCAGACACCCTCGTGCATGGCGCGGTCCTTGACCGTGAGCCGGCGGGTGAGGGCGATGATCTCGGCGAGGGCCAGCTCGACGACGCTGCGCGTGTTGCTGTACGGCGCGTTGAAGACGGCGACCCCGTGGGTGGCCGCGGCGAACAGGTCGATCTGGTTGGTGCCGATGCAGAAGGCGCCGACGGCGCGCAGGTCCGGGGCGTTCTCCAGGACCTCGGCGCTCACCTGCGTCTGGGAGCGGATGCCGAGCAGCTGGACCCCGTCGAGGCGTTCGAGCAGCTCGTCCTCGTCCAACGCCCCGGACGCGGTCTCCACGTCCCAGCCGGCCTCGGTCAGCAGGGCCCGGGCGTCGGCGTGGATGTTCTCGAGCAGCAGCGCACGTCCGGTGCGGGCCGGTGCGTCGTCGGGGGCGGGCACGTGGTTCCTCCAGCGGCGGGAGCGGTCGGGACCCCAAGTCTCCCGCACGGGGCCCCCGCCGCGGGCCGGGGTCCGGTGCCTGGGCACCGGACGGCCGGGGCCTGCTCACGGTGCGTCATGCCCGGACGGCGGCTGGCATTCGGGTGGACTTCGCCGCCCGACCTCGCCTCGTCCCCCGATCCGGGGTCGACCCTCTGCGCCGCAACGCTTCCAGCCCGAGCGGGGACGAGTCCCGCAACGTCCCGCACTGCGCAGGGCGGGCGACCTTCATCACACTGCGTGACGATCGTTGACCGGTTCCGCGTTGCCGCAGGCACGGGACCGTTCCTACCGTCACGCGACGGACGAGGGACCCGCCCCGTCCCGGGTGGAGAGGAGCCCGCCGCGTGGACCGCTACCCCGTCCTGCGCAGCGACCCCACCCTGCCGGCCGCCGCGCGCGGGCGCGCCGCCCTCACCCTGTCCGCCGCGACCCCACCCGCGGGGACCGGCACCGGCACGGGGTGGGGGCCGGGTCTGGCGCCCCACCCCGACCGCCTCGAGGTCGTGCGCACCCGGTCGTCCCCGCGCGCCGCGGACCGGCGCCCGAGGGGTCGTCGACCCCGCCACCGCCGCCCGCTCGGCCCCCGTCCTCCCGTCCGGCCCGGCGCCGGCCCCCTGCTGCTGGGGGTCGCCGCCGTCGGCACGCTGCTGCTCGTCCTCGGCGTCCCGCTGCCGGCGCCGCTGGCCGCCCTCGCCCTGCTCACCGCCGTGACGGTGCTGGGCCTGCCCGTGCTGCACCTGCTGCGCGTCCCGGTCCCCGACCCGGTCGGACGGGTCGTCCTGGCCGCGGCCAGCGGCCTGGTCCTGGTCACCGGCCTGTTCCGGCTGGCCGACGGTGCCGGGTGGCGACCGGGCGGTCCCGCCGTCGCGGTCGCGGGGCTGGCGCTGCTGGTGCTCGCCGTCGTGGGCCGGGGCGCCCTGGCGCCTCCCGGCGCACCGCCGCCCCGCCCCACCCGCGCCCTGCGCGCGGCCCTGCCCCGGCTGCCGCTGCTCGCCCTGCCCGCGCTGGCCTGGGTGGACGCGCTGGGGGACGTGCCGTCCCCCGGTTGGTTGCGGGCGGCGGTGCTCGCGGCCGCGGTCGCGCTCCTGGCCCGGCTGACGCTGCGACGCCGGCCCCGGACCGACCGCGTGGGGGTCGCCGCCACGGTGCACGCCGTCGCCGTCGCGGTCCTCACCCCGCTCGGCGGGGCCGCGTCCGGTGCGGCGGCCACGCCCTGGGGCTCGGGCCTGGCCCGGGCGTGGTCGCTGACGCCCGGGACCGTCGAGGCGGTCGTCCTGCCGGCCGTCACGGCCCTCGTCGTCGTCGGGACGTGGCTGGTCGCCGAACGCGTCGTGGGCACCCGGCGGGCCGTCGTCGTGGCCGTCCTCGCGCTGGCCGCGCTCGCCGCCGCCCCGCCCGGTCCGGGTGACCTGGCGGTCACCGCCGCCGTCCTGCTCGTCGTGACCCGCTCCCCCGCAGGACGTCCGGGGCCGGCCGCGACGGGGCGCCGACTGCTCGTCCTCCTCCTCGGTGCCGGAGCCCTGCTCACGGCGCCGAGCGCCGCGGTCTTCGGTGCCCAGGTCTGCCTGGCGGCGCTCGCCGGCACCGTCCTGGGCCCGGCCGGCCGACGGCCGGGGCGGGTCCTGACCCTGCCCCTCGCCCTGGGGTTCGCCGTCGCCGTGTGGGGGGCGGCCGCCCTCGGGCAGCGGCTCCCCGTCACCGGTGGTGCCGTGCCGGCGGCCGGCGTGGTCCTCGTGGCCCTCGCGGCCGCCGGCCTGCTCGCCGTGCTCCTGCGCCGGGTCCCCCGGCCGCCCACGGACACCGAGTTCCTCGCGCTGGCCGCGGCGGGGCTGCTCGTGCAGGCCGTGGCCGCCGCCGGGGCCGGCAGCACGGGCGGAGCGGGCTCCCCCGTCCCGCACGTCCTGCTGCTCCTGACGGTCCCGGCCGTGCTCGGCGTCGGCGTCGTCTGGGGTGTGCTCTCAGCCGGCCTGGGTCTGGTGCTGGACCGGGTCCCCGCGCGGTGGCTGCGCTCGGACTCCCGGGCCACCCGGGCCCACCGGGGCACCCCCGGTCGCGCCCTGCGGACCGCGCTCGTGGCGCTGGCCCTGTTCGCGCTCGCGTACGCCCGGCGGGCGTTCGGCTGACGGGGTGTCCGGCTGACGGGGTGTCCGGCTGACGGGGTGACCGGCTGGCGGGGTGCCCTCTGGCGGGGCGTCCGGCTGGTGGGGCGTCAGGCGCCCGCCGTGGCTCCGGCGACGGCGTCCGCCACGGGGGTCTGCCCCGACTCCAGTCCCAGCACGCGCGCCGGGGACCGCCCCGCCACGAGCCCGTCGAGCAGCTCCAGGGCGACGGCCGCCACGTCGGCCCGCGGGACGGTGCCGCCGTCCACGGCCGGGTCCAACCGGACGCGGCCCGTGGCGGGGTCGTCCAGCAGCCCCGCCGGTCGCAGCACGACCACCCGCAGCCCCGGGCGGGCCAGGAGGTCCTCCTCGGCGGCCAGCTTGGCGCGCAGGTAGGCGACGAAGACCTCGTCGAGGTCCTCGGGGGTCGCCCCGTCGCGGACGCGGTCGACGCCGATCGAGGAGACCAGCAGGTACGAGGGGACCCCGGCCCGTTCGGCGGCGTCGGCCAGGAGCACCGCGGCGCCCCGGTCGACGGTGTCCTTGCGCGCCGCTCCGCTGCCCGGGCCGGCACCGGCCGCGAACACGACGGCGTCGGCGCCCCGCAGGTCCTCGGCGAGCACGTCCGGTCCGTCGGACCCGGCCGTCAGCCCCTCGAGGTCGCGCACCACCCCCGTCACCCCCAGCGCGCCGAGGTCCGCGACGTGGTCGGGGTTGCGGACGAGCCCGACGACCTCGTCCCCGCGGTCGGCGGCGAGGCGGCCGAGCAGCTGGGCGATCTTCCCGTGTCCTCCGGCGATGACGATGCGCACGGGTCGCACGGTAGGAGCCGGCTCCGCACCCCGCACCTCGCGGCGGGCGCGCCCGGCGGACTCGGGCAGGATCGTGTCGTGTCCCGCACCTCCGTCCGCGTCCACCTGCAGCTCCACGCCGACCGCCCGACCGAGGCGAGCCTGCTCGTCGCCGTCGCCCGCCGCCCCGGCGTCCCGGTGCGCTCGGAGGAGCTGGTCGTCACCGGACCCGACGGGCCCGTCGCCGTCGACGCGGACGTCCTGCCCGACGGGACGGTGCTGCACCACACCACGCTGCCCGCGGGCGACGTCGGCGTCCTCTACGAGGCCTCGGTGGCGCCGGAGGGCGGCGACCCCGCAGCCCTCACACCGGCCGAGCGCTGGGAGTACACCCGGCCCAGCCGGTACTGCCCCTCGGACCGGCTCGCGCGGGCGGCGGCGGCGGAGTTCGCCTCGGTGCCCCGCGAGGACCTGCCGCGCGCGGTCGCGGAGTGGGTGGGGGCCCGGACGGCGTACGTCAGCGGGTCGAGCACGCCCACCGACGGCGCCCTGGAGACCTTCGTGGACCGGCAGGGCGTCTGCCGCGACTTCGCCCACCTCACCACCGCGCTGCTGCGCGCGCTGGACGTGCCCGCCCGGGTGGTGGCCGTCTACGCGCCGGGCCTGTCCCCCATGGACTTCCACGCCGTCGTGGAAGCCGCCCCGCGGGGGTCGTGGGAGGTGGTCGACGCCACCCGGCTGGCCCCGCGCCCGTCCCTGGTCCGCATCAGCGCGGGACGGGACGCGGCGGACACGGCCTTCCTCACGACCGCCGGGGACGTGCGGCTGGACTCGATGTCGGTGCTGGCGGTCGTCGACGGGGACCGGCCCGCCGACGACCACCGGAGCCTGCAGCGGCTGCGCTGACCTAGAGCTTCTCCCCGGCCAGGGTCGCCGCGTCCGGGAGCGCCTCGAGGCGCTCGGGCGGGATCGGCTGCCCGGAGACCACGGAGACGCCGTAGGTGCCGTCCTCGATCCGCTTGAGGGCGTCGTGCACGCTGTCCAGGCGTCGGCGCGCTCCCTCCAGCAGGCCTTCGTTCTCGGCGGCCTGCTGCTCGTGGGCGCCCATGTCGCCGGCGTCCTGCCCGCCCTCGGCCGCGTCCGGCGTGCTGCCGGACTCCAGCCGGGCGACGAGGTCGTCGATCGTGGTCTGCAGGTCGCGCTGCATGGTGAGGAGCCGCTCGCGGGCGGCGTCGAGGTCGAGAGAGCTGGCGTCCATGGTGGACGTTCCTACCGTGCCCGGACCGTTCCGGCACGACGGGGCGTGCGGCGGGGGTCCATGCTGGGCGGGTGATCTCCCTCGACCTCGCCCTGCGCCTCAAGGACGCCGGCCTGGCGTGGCACCCCGCCTCCGGGGACCGCTTCGTCATCCCCCACCGGGACATGGACGCCGACGTCTTCACGCTGTCCGACATGACGGTCGAGGTGCACGACCACCCGACGGGCCGCGTCATCGGCTTCAACGGGACGACGGAGTGGGCCCTGGACTCCGTCGACCAGCCCGAGGCGTGCTGGTTGCCGGCCGAGCACCAGCTGCGCGACCTGCTCGGCGACCGCTTCACGCGCCTGGAACGCCGCGCCGACGCCGAGGGTCCGCTGTACCGGGTGCTGCTGCTCGACGAGGACGGCGCCGACGCGTTCGAGGCGCGCGACGCCTCAGACGCCTACGGACAGGCTCTGCTGCACCACGTCTCGGGCGCGGCCGGGGGCAGCGTCGGGACGGACGGCGCGAGCGCCCGGACCTGAACGCGAGCCCGGGCGGCTCACTCCGGCCCGGAGTCCTCGTCGCGCTTGGCCAGGAACCGCTCGAACTCCTCGGCGATCTCGTCGGCCGTGGGCAGGAACGCACTCGCGGCGCTCGTCCCGCGCCCCTCGTCCCCGGAGGCGTCGTACTGCTCCTCCAGCGCGGTCACGACCGACGCCGCCTCGGGCGACTCGGACACCTGCCGGTCGACCTCGACGCGGGTGACCGCCGCGGCCTCCTGCAGCGCCGTGACGTCGACGGCGACGCCCGTGGCCCCGGACAGCGTGCGGACCAGGACGGCCGCGGCGTCGGGGTAGTCGCTGCCGGCGAGGTAGTGGGGGACGTGGGCGAGGACGGAGATGACGTCGCGCCCGGCCTGCGCTCCGCGCAGGTGCAGCAGCGCGGACGCGTGGCCGGGCACCTGGGCCTCGACGTCCCAAGTCCGGTACCCCTCGAGGAGCTCGGGACGGCTCGCGCTGGCCGTGACCCCGGACGGGCGCGTGTGCGGGACCGCGGTGGGGGCGGCGGACAGGACCGTGACCAGGCCGACGCCCAGCTCGTCGACGATGCGCCAGACCGCGGCGCAGAACCGTTCCCACTGCACGTCCGGCTCGGGGCCGGACAGCATGAGCAGCGAGGACCCCTCCTCGTCGAAGACCCTCAGCAGGCGCAGCCGGGGCGGTTCGACGTCGAGCCAGTTCTGGCCGCCGAAGGTCATCGTGGGGCGGCGCGCCCGGTAGTCGTGGAGCTGGTCGACGTCGAAGGTCGCGACCACCTCGTGCCGGCACGTGGCCAGCAGGTGCTCGACGGTCTGCCGGACGGCGGCGCCGGCGTCGATGAAGCCCGACAGCGCCACGACCAGAGGGGGTTCGACGAGGGCGGGGCGCTCACCCTCGTAGGAGTAGAGGGACGCCGGATCGAGCATCCGCCCATCATCGCCGCAGGCAGGACGGCACTGCGCACAGGGGTGCGCCGCGGTGGCCCGATCAGCCGGCGGTGGGCACGGGGCTCGCGTCGTCCTGCGCGACGGCCCGCAGCCCCGCCTCGCGCTCGGACCGCAGCCGGTCGATGGCCTTCTCGAAGTCGGCCAGGGAGTCGAAGGCCTGGTAGACGGACGCGAAGCGCAGGTAGGCGACCTCGTCGAGCTCCTGCAGGAAGGGCAGCGTCGCCAGCCCCACCTGGTGGGCGTCGATCTCGGCGGCCCCCTGGGCCCGGACGGCCTCCTCGACGCGGTGGGCCAGGAGCGCGATGTCGTCCTCGCTCACCGGCCGGCCCTGACAGGCCTTGCGGACGCCGGAGGCGATCTTCGCCCGGCTGAAGGGTTCGGGGGCGCCGGAGCGCTTGACCACGGTCAGGCTCGCCGTCTCGACCGTCGTGAACCGCTTGGAGCAGTTCGGGCACTGGCGACGACGACGGATGGAGGTGCCGTCGTCGGTCGTGCGGGAGTCCACGACACGAGAGTCCTCGTGCCGGCAGAACGGACAGTGCACCCCGACTTCCTCCCCCGCGACCGTTCGAGTCCTGTGGCCCAGCCTCGACCGTACGTCGCGGCGGGCGCTCACAGCAACACAGCCGTCCTGGCGCGGGGTGGGCACCGGGGGCTCCACGTCAGTGCCGGTCGGGCCGGCTCGGCATCGTGAGGCGCTGCCCCGCCTCCAGCGTCATGGAGGGCAGGCCGTTGAGGTCGACGATGTCGCCGGCCACCTCGCGCCAGTCCTCCGTCGGCGCCCACTGCGTCGCGATCGAGGAGAGCGTCTGGCCGGGGGCGACCGTGACGACGACCGGAGCCGGGGCCCGGTCGACCCCGGCCGACGCCCCCGTGAACGCGCCGGTGACGGCGACGACGGCACTGGTCAGCGCCGTGGCGGCGGTGCACGTGACGAGCAGGCGACCGCGACGGGTCAGCCGGAGCGGGCGGCGGGCGGTCGCGCGCTCGGCGGGACGCTCGACGACGGGGCGGGCGCAGCGCGGACGGCGGACGGGCCGGGGACGGCGGGCCGGACGGGCGCCGCCGGCGAACGGCGCGGGGGCCGCGAAGGACGGGGCGAGGGCGGTGGTGCTCACGAGCGTGGACCTCCATCTCGGGGGCGCCTGCTCGAACGGGTGTTCGACCGGGCACGTCTGTTCTACCACCGTTCGAACGGTGGAGCGCAACCCCCGGAGCCCGGGACGGGCGAGGGGGTGACGCCGACAGACGTTGCCACCGACCTCCGACAGACGGCCTGACCTGCGAGGACGCTCGAAGGACCGCCTCTCAGGACGCGTAGCGCTTGGCCGCCCGTTCGCGCGCCCGGGCCGCCTCGACCTCGCGGTCCTTGGGCGGGGCGCTCGTCACGAGGTCGTCGAGCAGGTGGGCGGTCGCGTGCGCGACGGCCGCCACGGCCCGGTCGAAGGCCTCCTGGTTGCGCGCCGACGGGCGGGTGGTCCCGGCGACCTTGCGGACGTACTGCAGGGCGGCGGCCTGCACCTCCTCCGACGTGGCGGGCGGAGCGAAGTTGTGCAACTGGCGGATGTTCCGGCACATGCTCCGACCCTAGGCACCGGCAGGGGCCTGCGACAGGCCCGCAACAGGCCCGCGACAGGGACGCGACGGGGTTCGCGCGAGGACGGGCGACACGCCGGTTCGAACACCTGTTTGATCATCGCGGGCGCGCTGGCTACCGTGGCGGCCACCGGAGCACCTCCGGTCCGGGCGAACCGCAGACAGGAGCAGGACGTGGCCGACGCGCTGGACGGAACGACGGACGCAGCGGGCGAGGACGCCGACACCCTCGGGACGGTCCACGAGTTCCCGGACGCCCCCGTGGTCCGCGACGGCCTGACGAACCGCCAGCGGCGCGTGCTGCACGCCATCAAGGAGTGCGTGGAGTCGCGCGGGTACCCGCCGAGCATGCGCGAGATCGGTCAGGCCGTCGGGCTCACGAGCCCGAGCAGCGTGGCCCACCAGGTGAAGACGCTCGAGAAGATGGGGTACCTGCGCAAGGACCCGCGACGTCCGCGCACCCTCGAGGTCGTGACGCCCGCCCCGCAGTTCGGCTGGGGGCTCATCTCCGGGGTGGAGGGCACCGCCGACGACGGCCGTCCCACGCCGACGTACGTGCCGCTCGTGGGACGCATCGCCGCCGGTGGCCCCATCCTCGCCGAGGAGCTCGTCGAGGAGGTGTTCCCCCTGCCCGCGCAGCTCATCGGTGCGGGTGAGCACTTCATGCTCCGGGTCGTCGGGGAGTCGATGATCGACGCCGCCATCTGCGACGGCGACTGGGTCGTCGTGCGCCAGCAGCCCACGGCCGACAACGGTGACGTCGTCGCCGCCATGATCGACGGCGAGGCCACCGTGAAGGTGTTCCAGCGCAAGGACGGTCACGTCAAGCTGCTGCCCCGCAACCCGCTCTTCGAGCCCATCGACGGCGACGAGGCGACGGTCCTCGGCAAGGTCACCGCGGTCCTGCGCAGCCTCTGACGTCCCCGGTCCCGCCGGGCACCGTGCCCGGCGGGGTCAGCGGACGGGCTGGACCAGCTCGACCGCCGCCTCGATCGCCAGCCGCGGCGAGGTGAGCACGGGAACGTGCAGGTCGCGCAGCAGGGGCGCCGCGTCGAGCATGCTCGCCTGCGCCAGCACGACGACGTCCACGGGCGGGTCGAGCGGCAGGACCGCTCGGCGCACGGCGTCGGCGACCCCCGTGGTGTAGGTCAGGAGGTCGCCGGCCTCGAAGGCCGACCAGGTGTCCGTGCAGCGCACCTCGACGAACTCCACCGCGCGCCCCGTGGTCGCCGCGCACTCGTGCAGCAGCGGCATGAGGGTGGCGGCGGCCTCGTCCAGGGAGGCCACGACCGCGACGCGCCGCCCGGCGAGCACGGCGGCCTCGGCCATCGGACGGTCGACGCGCACGACGCGCAGCCCCATCTCGGCGCCGACCTGCTTGGCGGTCGGGCCGAGCGTGGAGCACGTGCACACGACGACGTCGGCGCCCTCGGCCACGAGCCGGCGCAGCCGGTCCGCGAGCGCCGGACGCACGCTGTCGACGCCGTGCGAGCGGGCTGCGGTCAGCAGCCCGGTGTCGACGAGGTGCTGGCCGGTGACGGTGTCGTCACGCTCGGCCAGGAGATCGCTGAAGGTGCGCACGTGCGCGTGCGCGGAGTGGAGGAAGCCGACGGTGGCCACCCCCCGAGGATGCCACGGAGCGCCCGTCCCGGCGCCAGGGGTCGGGGTTCTCGTCACCCGCTCAGCCTCCGCAACGAGGCCAGGACCGTGTCCGTGGACGTCGTGGGCCAGAAGTCCGGCAGGGACTCGCGCAGGAACCCCCCGTACCGGGCGGTGGCCAGGCGGGAGTCGAGCACCGCGACGACCCCCTTGTCCCCCGTGGCCCGGATGAGCCGGCCCGCCCCCTGGGCGAGGCGGACGGCGGCGTGGGAGACCGAAACGGTGAGGAACCCGTTGCCGCCCGCGGCGTCCACGGCCCGCGACCGGGCCGACATCAGCGGGTCGTCCGGGCGCGGGAAGGGGATGCGGTCGATGACGACGAGGGAGCAGCTGTCCCCCGGCACGTCGACGCCCTGCCACAGGGACAGCGTCCCGAACAGGGACGTCGCGGGGTCGTCGGTGAAGTCCCGGACGAGCTTGGGCAGCCGGTCGTCGCCCTGGCAGAGCACGGGGGTGGAGAGCCGGCCGCGCAGCGCCTCGGCGGCCTCCTCCGCCGCCCGGCGGGAGGAGAACAGCCCCAGCGTCCGGCCGCCGGCGGCCTCGACGAGCGCGGCGAGCTCGTCGAGGGCCGCCTCGCGCGCCCCCGCGCGTCCCGGCGGGGGCAGGTGGCGGGCGACGTAGAGGATCCCCTGGCGGGGGTAGTCGAAGGGGCTGCCCACGTCGACGCCCGTCCACGGCGTCCCCGACCCCTTCGGGCCCTTGAGGCCGAAGGCGCCGGCGACGGGGTCGAAGGAACCTCCGAGCGTCAGCGTGGCCGAGGTGGCCACGACGGTGCGCTCGGTGAAGAGCCGCTCGCGCAGCAGCCCGGCGACGGACAGCGGGGCGATGTGCAGGGAGGGGGCTCGGGAGGCGGGGCCGAAGCCGGCGGTCACCCAGGCGACGTCGAAGCTGTCCTGCGCGCCCCGGCCCACGTCGGCGGCCAGGCGCTCGGCCACGGAGAAGACCTCCTGCACCGCGGCGCGCGCCAGGTGCCGGGCGCCGCGGGACTCCGGGTCCTCCTCCTTGCCCGCGCCCTCGGAGGCGTCCTTGAGGTCGGTCAGCGCCTGGCGGGCCGCGTCGCGGACGGCGACGACGGCGTCGGCCAGCGCGTCCGGCCACCGGTCGAGACGTCCGGGCGGGGCGTCGTCCAGGGCGGCCTCCAACGCGACGGAGGCGTCGTCGAGGGCCTCGGAGACGATGCCCGCGCTGCGCCGCAGGCGGCGGGAGGCGGCGTGCAGCACCGAGGCGGACAGCTCGGCCGTGGCGACGGCCGTCACGCGGTCGGCGAGCTCGTGCGCCTCGTCGACGACGAGGACGTCGTGCTCGGGCAGCAGCAGCCCGCTGTTCTCCATGGCGTCGATGGCCGTCATGGCGTGGTTGGTGACGACGACGTCGACCTGGCGGGCGCGGGCGCGCACCTGCTCCGACCAACACTCCGCGGCCACGGGGCAGCGCTGGGCCCCGAGGCACTCGCGGGCCGACACCGACACCTGGCGCCAGGCGCGGTCGCTGACGCCCGGGTCGAGGTCGTCCCGGTCACCGGTCGACGTCGTGGCCGCCCACTCGCGCAGCCGGACGACCTCGCGCCCCAGCCGCCCCGTGTCCCCAGGGCCCTCGCCGGTCGGGGCGGCGACGTCGAACAACGCCCCCTCGTCGCTGGGGAAGCCGCCGTCGAGCTTGTTGCGGCAGAGGTAGTTCGCGCGGCCCTTGAGCAGCTCCCACGTCGGCTCGCGGTGCAGCGCCGGGGCGATGGCCTGCGCCAGGCGGGGCAGGTCGCGCTCGACGACCTGCGCCTGCAGGGCCAGCGTCGCCGTGGTGACGACGACCCGGCGGTCGGTGTGCACGGCGTGCGCGACCGAGGGCACGAGGTAGGCCATCGACTTGCCCGTGCCGGTGCCCGCCTGGACGAGGAGGTGGCGGCGGGTGCGGATCGCGTCCGTGACGGCCTCGGCCATCCGCACCTGGCCCTCGCGCCGCTGGCCGCCGAGGGCCGTGACCACCTGGTCGAGCAGGGCGGCGGCCTCCGGACCGTCGACGTCCTGCCGTTCCCCGGCCTCGGGGTCCTCGTCGACGGGGGTGGGGGGTCCGGCTGTCGTGCTCACCGGCCCATCCTCCCCCGCGGCTGCGACACGGCCGACCACCGTCCACAGCACGACGCCGCCCCCACGGCTGTGGAGACGGCGTCGTGCCGCGGGCGGGCCCGCTCAGGCGGTCCGGGACAACCGGTACCGGTCGAGCTCGGCCGCCAGGCGGGGCTTGACCCGCGCCAGCAGCCGGGTGCCGTCGGCGGTGTGCTCCTCGTCGAGGACCTGCCCGGTCGTGTGCACCCGGTGGACCAGGTCGCCCCGGTCGTAGGGCACGCACACCTCGAGCTCGACGTCGGGCACGGGGAGCTGCTCGGCGATGCGCGCCAGCAGCTCCTCGATCCCGGCCCCGGTCCGCGCCGACACGGCGACGGCGTTCTGCTCCTTGCGCAGGAGACGGTCCAGGACCTCCGGGTCCGCGGCGTCGGCCTTGTTGACCGCCACGAGCTCGGGGACCGCGGGCGTGCCGCGCTCGACGTAGAGGTCCGCCAGCACGCCGCGGACGGCGGCGAGCTGCCCCTCGGGGTCGGCGTGCGACCCGTCGACCACGTGCAGGACGAGGTCGGACTCGGCGACCTCCTCCAGGGTCGAGCGGAACGCCTCGACGAGCTGGTGCGGCAACGAGCGGACGAACCCGACGGTGTCGGCCAGCGTGTACGGCCGTCCCTCGGGCGTCTGCGCGCGCCGGACCGTCGGGTCCAGCGTCGCGAACAGCGCGTTCTCGACGAGGACCCCGGCACCGGTGAGCCGGTTGAGCAGCGAGCTCTTGCCGGCGTTGGTGTACCCGGCGATGGACACGGACGGAACGGCCCGGGCGTGCCGGAGCGAGCGCTTCTCGACCCGGGCGGTGCCCATGCCCTTGATCTCGCGGCGCAGCTTGGCCATCCGGCCGCGGATGCGCCGGCGGTCCAGCTCGATCTTCGTCTCACCGGGACCGCGGGACCCGATCCCCGCACCGCCGGCGACGCGACCACCGGCCTGGCGGGACATCGACTCACCCCACCCGCGCAGGCGCGGGAGCAGGTACTCGAGCTGGGCGAGCTCGACCTGCGCCTTGCCCTCCCGGCTCTTGGCGTGCTGGGCGAAGATGTCGAGGATGACGGCCGTCCGGTCGACGACCTTCACCTTGACGATGTCCTCCAAGCCGCGGCGCTGGGAGGCGGACAGCTCCCCGTCGCAGACGACGGTGTCGGCCCCCTCCGCGGCGACGAGCTCGGCGAGCGCCTCGGCCTTGCCGGAGCCGAGGTACGTCGCGACGTCGGGGGTGGACCGGCGCTGCAGGACGCCGGCGAGGACGTCGGAGCCGGCCGTGGCGGCGAGGGCCGACAGCTCCTGCAGCGAGACCTCGGCCTCGGCGCGGTTGGAGTCGGCGCTGGACCAGACCCCGGCCAGCACGACCCGTTCCAGTCGCAGCTGCCGGTACTCGACCTCGGTGACGTCGGCGAGCTCGGTGGACAGGCCGGCCGCGCGGCGCAGGGCGCGGCGGTCGGCGAGGTCGAGCTGGTCGCCGTCAAAGGCAGTGTGACCGTCCCAGGCGGTGTGACCGTCGGCGCTGTCCTCGGGCACCTCCTGCGCCACCCCGGTCTGCGAGTCCCCGTGTCCGCGCAGGATCCGGGCGATGGCCCGGTCGAACTCCTGGGCGCGCCCGTCGTGGGTGGGGATCGTCGTGGGTTCCGTCGACTGCTCCGTCGCGGAGTCGTGGCGCTGGTTCATGGACCTCCTCGGTCGTCCTGCTGGTGCTCCTTCGTGCTGCACCCAGCGTCTCAGTCAACGGTCGGGACGGCGACGCTATTTCGTCGACGTGTCCCGGCCACGGGTCGGCCGCACCGCCCGGCGGCCCTACGCTTGCCCGTCGTGCCCGAGCCCCAGCCCGACGCCCAGCCGGATCCCCAGCACTACTTCACCGCCCGGCCCGCGACGGCCGACGAGCGCCGCGAGCTGACCGTCCGCCTCGCCGGCCGCGACGTCACGGTGACGACGGCGCGCGGGGTGTTCAGCGGGGACCGGCTCGACAAGGGCACCGCCGTCCTGCTGCCGCTGCTCGAGGACGACCCGGGGGCGGCCGACCGGACCGGCGACGTCCTCGACCTCGGGTGCGGCTGGGGCCCCGTCGCGCTGAGCCTGGCACTGCTGCGTCCCCGGCAGGTCGTGCACGCCGTCGACGTCAACGAGCGGGCCCTGGACCTGGTGCGTCGCAACGCCGAACGGCTCGGCGTCCACGTGCGTGCGAGCCCGCCCGAGGCCGTGGACCCGCAGCTGCGCTTCGCGGAGGTGTGGTCGAACCCGCCCATCCGCATCGGCAAGGAGGCCCTGCACGCCCTGCTGCTGCAGTGGTTGCCGCGCCTGGCGCCTGGTGGCCGGGCCCACCTGGTGGTGCAGAAGAACCTGGGGGCGGACTCGCTGCAGACGTGGCTGGCCTCCGGCGTCCTGCCGGGGACCCGGACCGAGCGGGCGACGACGTCGAAGGGGTTCCGCGTGCTGACGGTCAGCCGGGAAGGCTGACGGTCCCGGTCGCGACGAGGCGCGCGGGTCCGGACAACCAGACGGTCCCCTCGGTGAGCGTCGACCCGGCGCCGACCGTCACGACGAGCCGGCCGCCGGGCACCCGGACCCGCCACACGGCGGGGGCGCCCTCACCGGCCCACGCGCGCGTCGCGAGCGCCGCGGCGCAGGCCCCGGTGCCGCACGAACGCGTCTCCCCCGACCCCCGCTCGTGGACGCGCATGGACACGTCGCCCATGTCCGCGTCCCCGTCACCGTCGAGGTCGATGGTGTCGACGGGCACGACGAGCTCGACGTTGGTGCCCTGCGGCGGCACCGGTTCGACGCGGGGGGCGCGGGTCAGGTCGGCGGCGGCCAGCTCCGTGCGGTCGGGCAGGGCCACGACGGTGTGCGGGTTGCCGAGGTCGAACGACAGCGCGGGCCGGGCCACGCCGTCCAGCCCCTCGACGTGGACGAGCGCGTCGGAGCCCGCCGCCAGCGCGCGCTGGCCCCCGGTCATCCGCCACGTCCCCATGTCGGCGGTCCAGGCGCCCTCGCCCTCGCGGCGCAGGCGCTTGACCCCGGCCCGGGTGGCGACGGGGAACCACTCCCCCGCCGCGGCGGCCTCCGGGAGCAGCCCCTGCTGCAGGAGGAACTCCGCGAAGACGCGGACGCCGTTGCCGCACATCTCGGCGACCGACCCGTCGGCGTTGCGGTAGTCCATGAACCACTCGGCCTCGCCGGCCCACTGCGCCGCAGCGGGTTCGGCGGCCGTGCGCACGGCGCGGACGAGCCCGTCGGCGCCGAGGCCCGCGCGGCGGTCGCACAGCCACGCCACGACGTCGGCGGCGGGGTTCCACGCGCCGTCCGCGTCCGCGACCAGCACGAAGTCGTTCTCGGTGCCGTGGCCCTTGGTGAAGGTGATCTCGCTGGTCACGCGGCCGATGCTACGGGCAGCAGCTCCAGCACCCGCCGCGCCAGGTCCTCGGGGTCGGTGCCGTCGGGCGCCGGCAGCCAGTGCACCCGGGGGTCGCGGCGGAACCAGGCGTCCTGCTTGCGGGCGAAGCGGCGGGTGAGGCGGGCGGTCAGCTCGCGGGCCTCCTCCAGCGTCGTGCGGCCGTCGAGGGCGTCGAGGACCTGCGCGTACCCGAGCGCCCGGCCGGCCGTGCGGCCCTCCCGCAGCCCCCGCGCCTCCAGGGCGCGCACCTCCTCGACGAGGCCGGCCGTCCACATGCGGTCGACGCGGGCGTCGATCCTGGCGACGAGCTGCTCGCGCGGCACCGCCAGGCCGACCTGCAGGGTGGGGCGGCGGTACGTCTGCTCGGGCAGGGACGCGGCGAACGGGGCGCCGGTGATCTCCCCGACTTCCAGGGCCCGCACGATGCGACGCCCGTTGGACGGCAGGATCGCGGCTGCGGCGGCGGGGTCCCGTCCCGCCAGGACGCCGTGCAGCGCCTGCGGCCCCACCCTGTCCAGCTCGGCCTCCCAGCGCGCCCGGACGTCGGGGTCCTTGCCGGGGAAGCGCAGGTCGTCGAGGGCCGCGCGCACGTACAGGCCCGAGCCGCCGACGAGCACCGGCACGCCGCCGCGGGCCCCGACGTCGTCGAACGCCGCGTGGGCCCAGGACTGGAAGGTCGCGACCTCGGCCGTCTGCGTGACGTCGAGGACGTCGAGGAGGTGGTGCGGCACGCCCCGGCGCTCGTCGGGGGTGATCTTCGCCGTGCCGACGTCCATGCCGCGGTAGAACTGCAGGGCGTCGGCGTTGACGACCTCCCCGGGCGTGCCCGCGCGCTCGGCCAGCAGCCCGCTGAGGGCCACCCCGACGTCGGACTTGCCCGACGCGGTGGGGCCGACGACGGCCACGACAGGAACGTTCGACTGGCCCACGGCGTCATGGTGGCAGAGCATCGGAGACGATCCGTGCACCCCAGCCGCACGCAGGAGGAGACCCCGTGGGCACCATCGACTTCCTCAAGGTCAAGATCGGCGAGGCCGCCGACCAGGCCCTGCACCTGGCCGACCAGGCCCGCGGCAAGGCAGGTTCCTTCGCCGCCGAGCACTCCGGCCGCGCCGACGGCGCCATCGGCAAGGCGGGCCAGTTCGTCAACACCCGCACCGACGGCCGGTTCGCGGACACGGTGGGCAAGGTCAGCGACCTGGCGCGCAAGGGGGTCGACCTCGCGGCCGACCAGGCGCCGGTGTCCCCGATGGAGGGCGGCGGCACCCGGATGCGCGGTGGCGTCAGCTCCGACGGCACCCCGATGAGAGGACCGCTCCGATGACCATCCCGACTCCGCCCCCGGTCCCGGCCCCGCCGAGCCCGGTGCCCACCCCGGGTCAACCCGGCTCGCCGCCGATGCCGGACCCGGGCCCGACGCCCGGCCCGGACCCCGTGCCGGACCCGTCGGTCCCGCCGTCGAAGTAGCTCAGGCGGGACGCCGGGTCAGGCGGGCCGCAGGGACGGCATGCCCAGGCCCACCGGGCGCGGTCCGGACTCGACCTCGGGTTCCGGACGCGCCTGGCGGGCCTCCCAGGCGTCGCCGGCGCGGGTGCGCCGCACGGCGAACGACGACAGGTCGTCGGCCTCGAGGTAGTGCGGGGCACCACGCGTGATCGTCACCGTCGCGACGTCACCGGGACGCAGGGACGTGCCCTCGGGGACGGCGAAGTGCACGAGCCGGTTGTCGGGCGCACGACCGGACAGGCGCTGCGTCGCGGCGTCCTTGCGTCCCTCGCCCTCGGCGACGAGGACCTCGAGGGTCCGGCCGGTCTGGGCGACGTTCTCCTCGTACGTGATCCGGTCCTGCAGGTCGGTGAGGCGCACGTAGCGCTCCTGCACGACGTGCTTGGGCACCTGGTCGCCCATCGTCGCGGCGGGAGTGCCGGGCCGCGGGGAGTACTGGAACGTGAAGGCGCTGGAGAACCGCGCCTGCTCGACGACGTGCAGCGTCTGCTCGAAGTCCTCGTCCGTCTCCCCCGGGAAGCCGACGATGATGTCCGTCGTGATCGCCGCGTCGGGGATGCGCGCGCGGACGCCGTCGATGATGCCGAGGAAGCGCGACTGCCGGTACGAGCGGCGCATGGCCTTCAGGACGCGGTCGGAGCCGGACTGCAGCGGCATGTGCAGGCTGGGCATGACGTTGGGCGTCTCGGCCATGGCGTCGACGACGTCGTCGGTGAAGCTGGAGGGGTGCGGGCTCGTGAAGCGCACGCGCTCCAGTCCCGCGATGCCGCCCGTCGCGCGCAGCAATTTGCCGAACGCGAGCTTGTCGCCGAACTCGACGCCGTAGGTGTTGACGTTCTGCCCGAGGAGCGTGACCTCGAGGACACCCTCGCCGACGAGGGCCTCCACCTCGGCCAGCACGTCGCCGGGGCGGCGGTCCTTCTCCTTGCCGCGCAGGGCGGGGACGATGCAGAACGTGCACGTGTTGTTGCAGCCCACCGAGATGCTGACCCAGGCCGCGTAGGGCGACTCGCGGCGCGTCGGCAGCGTGGACGGGAAGGTCTCGAGGGACTCCAGGATCTCGACCTGCGCCTCGGCGTTGTGCCGCGCGCGTTCCAGCAGCACCGGCAGCGACCCGACGTTGTGGGTGCCGAAGACGACGTCGACCCAGGGCGCCTTGCGGACGATCTCGCCGCGGTCCTTCTGCGCCAGGCAGCCACCGACGGCGATCTGCATCCCGGGCCGGCGCTCCTTGACGGGCGCCAGGTGGCCGAGGTTGCCGTACAGCTTGTTGTCCGCGTTCTCGCGCACCGCGCACGTGTTGAAGACGACGACGTCCGGCTCGACCGGACCCTCGCCACCCGCCTCGTCGAAGCGCACGTACCCGGCGTCCTCGAGCAGGCCCGACAGGCGCTCGGAGTCGTGCACGTTCATCTGGCAGCCGAACGTGCGCACCTGGTAGGTGCGCCGGGGGTCCGGCTGGGCGGGGGCGGTCGTCGTGCTCATCACCGGCCAGTCTAGGTGACCGCGCGAAACCCTCAGGGAGTCACCATCTCGTCACGATCGCACCACCCGCGTGGCGTTTCGATGGACAGGCTGAGCAGCTCCTGTACGGTCCAGCCGCATGAGTGACCAGGCACGGGCCCCTCAGCCGTCACCCGCCCCGGGGTCCCCGCGACCCGACCGCCGCCCCCTCGTGCGCCTGGAGGGCGTGCAGAAGCACTTCGGCGCCCTGCACGTGCTGCGCGACATCGACCTGACGATCGCCGAGGGCGAGGTCGTCGTGGTCATCGGGCCGTCGGGGTCGGGCAAGTCGACCCTGTGCCGCACGGTGAACCGCCTGGAGACGATCGACGCCGGGCGCATCACGATCGAGGGCCAGGACCTGCCCGCCGAGGGCAAGGCGCTGGCCAGGCTGCGCGCCGACGTCGGCATGGTCTTCCAGTCGTTCAACCTCTTCGCGCACAAGACGGTGAAGGAGAACGTGACCCTCGGGCCGACGAAGGTCCGCGGCGTCTCCGCCGCCGACGCCGGCCGACGCGCCGACGAGCTGCTCGCCCGGGTCGGCCTGGCCGACCAGGGCGCGAAGTACCCGGCGCAGCTCTCCGGCGGTCAGCAGCAGCGCGTCGCCATCGCCCGGGCGCTGGCCATGGACCCCAAGGTGATGCTCTTCGACGAGCCGACCTCGGCCCTGGACCCGGAGATGATCAACGAGGTCCTCGACGTCATGACCTCCCTCGCGAAGGAGGGCATGACGATGGTCGTCGTCACCCACGAGATGGGGTTCGCCCGCCGCGCCGCCGACCGCGTGGTGTTCATGGCCGACGGCCGGATCCTCGAGGACACCGACCCCGAGACGTTCTTCACCGCGCCGCGGCACGACCGGGCCAAGGACTTCCTCTCGAAGATCCTCACGCACTGACCCGCCCAGCGGACCACCCACCGAGCACGACCGCACCACACCCCGGAGGAACCCACCCCATGAGGACCCTGCGATCGCTGACCCTGGCCGGCACGGCCGCCGCCCTGCTCGCCCTCACCGCGTGCGGTGGCGGCGGCGGGCAGCTGTCCGGTGAGGACGCCGCCGACCAGCCCACCGCGGAGGCGAGCGCCTCGTTCGAGGCGGGCACGAAGATGGCCGACATCTCGTCGGCGAAGAAGATCACCATCGGCACGAAGTTCGACCAGCCCGGGTTCGGCGAGGCGAACCTCGAGAACAAGCCCGAGGGCTTCGACGTCGACGTCGCCGAGTACATCGCCGCCAAGCTCGGCGTCGGCCCGGACGCCATCTCCTGGGTCCCCGCACCCAGCGCCCAGCGCGAGGACCTCATCGCCAACGGGGACGTCGACCTCGTCGTGGCGACCTACACGATCAACGACAAGCGCAAGGAACGGATCACCTTCGCGGGTCCCTACTACGTCGCGGGTCAGCAGATCATGGTCGCCAAGGACAACACGACGATCACCGGCCCGGACAGCCTGAAGACGAACCCGGACCAGAAGATCTGCTCGGTCACCGGCTCCACGCCCGCGGAGAACATCCGCCAGTACCTGGCCGACCCGGGTCAGCTCGTGGAGTTCGCCGGGTACAGCGACTGCGCGGCGCAGCTGCAGAGCGGCCAGGTCGCCGCGGTGACGACGGACAACGTCATCCTCACCGGCCTCGTGGCCAAGTCGAACGACGCGTTCAAGCTCGTCGGCGAACAGTTCACCGAGGAGCCCTACGGCATCGGCATCGCCAAGGGCGACACCGCGTTCTGCGAGTTCATCAACTCCACCCTGAAGGAGATGTCGGACGACGGCTCGTACAAGGAGGCGTGGGAGGCGACGGCCGGCAATTACGAGGGCACCGAACTGCCCACGCTGCCGACGGCCGACGCCTGCGCCTGACCCGTTGACAGGGGTGGGCGGTCGCCGCGGTGACCGCCCACCCCTCCGCACGCACTCCTGGAGGCGATCCCCCTGGATCCCGTGATCGACAACCTCGACCTGTTCGCCGCCGGGTTCCTGCGGTCGCTGGGTCTGGCGGCGTGGGCCGCCGTCGGCTGCCTGGTCCTGGGCACGGTGCTCGCGGTCTTCCGCGTCAGCCCCGTCCCCGTGCTGCGTGGCGTCGGCGCCGTCTACGTGACGCTCGTGCGCAACACCCCGCTGGTCATCGTGCTGTTCTTCTTCGTGTTCGCGGTTCCGGCCGCGTTCGCGGTCAAGGCGTCGAACTACACCCTCGCGGTCTGCGGGCTCATCGTGTACACGGCGGCCTTCGTCTGCGAGGCCGTGCGGTCCGGCATCGCCACCGTGCCCTCGGGCCAGGCCGAGGCCGCCCGTGCGATCGGCCTCCCCTTCCGCCTCACGCTCACCGAGGTGGTCCTGCCGCAGGCGCTGCGGGCGGTCGTCCCGCCCGTGGGGAACGTCCTCATCGCGATGATCAAGAACTCGGCCGTGGCCGGCGCCGTGGGCGTCGGCGGCGACCTCTTCGCGGTCTACCAGCGACTGGTGAGCGCCCAGGGGCTGCCGCGGTTGCCCATCATCACCGGCATGGCGGTCGGCTACCTCGTCATCACCCTGACGGCGGCCCTGGCCCTGCACCTGACCGAGCGGAAGTTGGCGGTGGCCCGGTGAGCGCTCCCACGGCGGTCCTCTTCGACGCCCCCGGCCCCGTCGCCCGCCGGCGGACCCGCATCGGCAGCATCGTCGCCGCGGTCCTGCTCGTCGGGGTGGTGGCCCTCGTCCTGGCCCGCCTCGGCCAGCAGGGTCAGCTGAGCGCGCAGAAGTGGGGCCCGCTGGTCGACCCGTCGAACTCCGACTTCTCGCCGCTGTGGACCCTGCTGGGGCGGGGTCTGTCGGTCACCCTGCGCGCGGCGTTCTTCGCCATCATCGCGTCGATCGTGCTCGGGCTCCTCATCGGAGCCCTCCGCATCCTGCTCCCCGGCCCCGCCCGGGTGCCGCTCGTCGCGCTGGTCGAACTGCTGCGCGGTCTGCCCGTCGTCGTCACGATCCTGTTCGTCGACGTCGTGCTGCGCACCGTGGGTGCCCACCCCGGGTCACTGTGGGTGCTCGTCGTCGGCCTCACGCTCTACAACTGCGTGATCATCTCCGAGATCGTCCGGGCCGGCGTCCAGTCGCTGCCGAAGGGGCAGGTCGAGGCGGGGTTGGCGATCGGCCTGCGGCCCGGGCAGGTCATGAGCCAGATCCAGTTGCCGCAGGCCGTGCGCGCCATGCTGCCGGCGCTCATCAGCCAGCTCATCGTCGTCCTGAAGGACACCGCCCTCGGCAGCGTGGTCCTCGTGTCCCTCGGCGACGTCGTCGAGATCACGAACCGCGTCCGCAACCTGCTCGACAACTCGCTGCAGATGTACTTCGTGGTCGGTCTGGTCTTCGTCGTCATCAACCTGCTGCTCGAACTGCTGGCCCGCTGGGTCCAGCGCAGGCTGTCGGTCGGCCGCCGCACGTCGGCCACCGTGCCGGTCGACAAGGGGATGCAGGTGACCGGCGGTCAGAACGTCTGACCGCCGGCCCTGCCGGGCTCAGAGGTCGTCGCGGACCGTGTAGCGCGTGAGCTTGCGGTCCGCGGTGATCGAACCGAGGCGGTTCGCTCCCTCCGGGGTGGCGCGGAAGGCGCGGTAGGCGTCGTCGGCCTCGACCGAGGTCCAGCGCTCGACGATGGCCACGTGGGTCTCGTCGGTCACGTCGACGGTCACCTCGCAGCCCAGGCACCCGGCGAACCCGCGGGTGGCCTGCAGCGTCTCGGTGATGATGGCCGGGGCGTCGGCGACGCTCTCGGGCTTGAGGGTCAGTTCCAGGATGGCGATGACGGTCACCGACCGGACGTTACGCCTGCGCCTGGAGCGCCTCGCGCACGACCCGCACCACGACGTCGGTGGGGAACCCCCGCCGCGCCAGCATGCCGAAGAGGCGTCGTTCGGCGACCGCCCGTTCCAGCCCCCGCACGGAACGGAGCTTGCGGTCGACGAGCTGCCGGGCCGCCTCGAACTGGGTGTCCTGGTCGACGACCTCGAGCGCCTCGGCGGCGGTCTCGTCGTCGACTCCCTTGCGGCGCAGTTCCTGCGCCAGGGCGCGCCGACCGCGACCGGTGCTGCGCGAGCGCACCCAGCCGTCGGCGAAGGCGCGGTCGTCGACGAGACCGACCTCCTCGAACCGGTCGAGCACCTCGACCGCGACGTCGGCCGGCACGTCCTTGGCCGCCATCTTCTCGGCCAGTTGCGCCCGCGTGCGCGGCGCCATCGTCAACTGGCGCAGCGCGATCGCCCGCGCGACCTCCCGCGGGTCGGCCTCCCGGTCCGGGTTCTCCTCCGGACCGGGGGGCGTCTGGTCGCGACGACTCAGAACTCGACCTTCGTCTCGGCGTCCGCGGGAGCGTCCATGCGCGGGCCGATGCCGAGCTTCTCCTTGATGCGCTTCTCGATCTCGTCGCCGAGGTCGGGGTTGTCGCGCAGGAAGGCGCGGGCGTTCTCCTTGCCCTGGCCGAGCTGGTCGCCCTCGTACGTGTACCAGGCGCCCGACTTGCGGACGAAGCCGTGCTCGACGCCGAGGTCGATGAGACCGCCCTCTCGGGAGATCCCCTGGCCGTAGATGATGTCGAACTCCGCCTGCTTGAACGGCGGGGAGACCTTGTTCTTGACGACCTTGACGCGGGTGCGGTTGCCGACGGGGTTCGTCCCGTCCTTCAGCGTCTCGATCCGGCGGACGTCCAGGCGCACGGAGGCGTAGAACTTCAGCGCCTTGCCGCCCGTCGTCGTCTCGGGCGAGCCGAACATGACGCCGATCTTCTCGCGCAGCTGGTTGATGAAGATGGCCGTCGTGCCGGAGTGGTTCAGCGCACCCGTGATCTTGCGCAGGGCCTGCGACATGAGCCGCGCCTGCAGACCGACGTGGCTGTCGCCCATCTCGCCCTCGATCTCGGCCTTCGGCACGAGGGCCGCGACGGAGTCGATGACGATGATGTCGAGGGCGCCGGAGCGGATCAGCATGTCCGCGATCTCCAGCGCCTGCTCCCCCGTGTCCGGCTGGGAGACCAGGAGGGCGTCGGTGTCGACGCCGAGCTTGGCGGCGTAGTCCGGGTCGAGCGCGTGCTCGGCGTCGATGAAGGCCGCGATGCCGCCCTTGCGCTGGGCGTTGGCCACCGCGTGCAGGGCGACCGTCGTCTTCCCGGAGGACTCCGGGCCGTAGACCTCGACCACGCGACCGCGCGGGAGACCGCCGATGCCGAGCGCCACGTCGAGCGCGATCGCGCCGGTGGGGATGACCTCGATCGGGGGGCGGACGTCGTCGCCCAGCCGCATGACCGAGCCCTTGCCGAAGTTCTTGTCGATCGCGGCGAGCGCGGCGTCGAGGGCCTTCTCGCGGTCCGCAGGAGCGGGCATGTCCTCACCTCTGGTCGTGGTTCCAACTGATGCGGGTCACGCTAGGACGGACCTCCGACACGACCCCCGCGCGAGCGGGGAGCTGTGGACGAACGGCCCGGCGAGCCCCCTGTGGACACCGCGATGCTATCCGTACACGTGTTCGAGCCCAAGCCACTGCGGCCCGGCGTGTCGGCCCGTGACTAGGCTCACGCCCGTGACACAGGAGTCCTCCCCGAACGACCGGCCCACCTCCCAGCCCCAGGTCCTCGACCCGCGCGGCGCCGCCCTCGTCCCCGACGGCGCCGTCCTCGAACGCCTCGGCACCGGCAGCACGTGGGCCGAGGGCCCCGTCTGGCTGCCGGCGGAGCGCGCCTGCATCTTCAGCGACATCCCGGGGAACCGGATCCTGCGCTGGGACGAGGGCACGCAGGGCCTGACGGTGCACGCCGACGGGGTCGAGTTCACCAACGGGCGCACGCTCGACGGCGAGGGCCGCGTCGTGGCCTGCTCGCACGGGCGCCGCGCGGTCGAGCGGACGGAGGCCGACGGCACGACGCACGTCCTCGTCGACCGCTTCGGCGAGGCGCGGTTCAACTCCCCCAACGACGTCGTGGTCGCCCGCGACGGGGCGATCTGGTTCACCGACCCGCCGTACGGCATCACGGTGGAGGTGGAGGGGCACGAGGGGTTCCGCGAGTACGGGGACAACTTCGTCTTCCGCCTGGACCCGTCGACCGGTGCGCTGCGCGTCGTGGTCACCGACGTCGAGGAACCCAACGGTCTCGCCTTCTCCCCCGACGAGTCCCTGCTCTACGTCGCCGACACCTCGGCCGCCCCCACCCCCGGCAACGGCTCCCACCGCCTCATCCGCGTCTACGACGTCCTCACCGGAGTGCGCGGGGGACGCGGCGCCGACGCCGTCCCGTCGGGGCCGGTCGTGAAGAACGGGCGGGTCTTCGTCGAGGTCGACCGCGGCCTCGCCGACGGGTTCCGCGTCGACACCGCGGGCAACGTCTGGACGAGCAACGGCGACGCCGTCACGGTGTTCGCCCCGGACGGCACCCGGCTGCTCGAGGTCGTCGTCGGGGAGGTCGTCGCCAACGTCTGCTTCGGCGGCGCGGACGGCGCCGACCTGTTCGTGGCCGCCTCGACGAGCCTGTACCGGCTGCGGACGACGGCCGTGGGCGCGGACCTGACGTGGCTGTGACCACCGGACCGGAGCGACCCGATCCGCCGCAGCGGGCCGGCGAACGCGAGACCCTCGCGGGGTTCCTCGACTTCCACCGTGCGACCTTCGCGTGGAAGGTGGCCGGGCTGAGCGCCGACCAGCTGCGCGTGCGGTCCGCCGAGCCCTCGTCGATGACGCTGCTCGGCCTCGTGCGGCACCTCGCCGACGTCGAACGCAGCTGGTGGCGGGTCCGCGTCGACGGCCAGGACGCCCCGCCGGTCACGTACTCCTCCGACAACCCCGACGGCGACTTCGACGACGTCGACGACGCCGACCCCGAGGAAGCGCTGGCCTGGCTGGCCCGGGAGCAGGACGAGGCGCGCCGGGTGCTGGCCGCGCACGACCTCGACGAGGTCTTCGAGCACCCGCGTCAAGGCACCACGAGCGTGCGCTGGGTGCTGGTGCACCTCGTGGAGGAGTACGCCCGCCACAACGGGCACGCCGACCTGCTGCGCGAGCGGATCGACGGCGCGACCGGCGAGTGAGCTGCGCGCGTCAGCGGCGCCGCGGCCGGGGGTCCTTGCCCAGGCGCCGTCCCTCGGGCACGTCCATGGCGTCGCACAGCGCCAGCCAGATCGCCTTCGGGTCCACGCCGGCGTCGAGCGCCTCGCGCGCCGTCCGGTCGTCGAGGGCCAGCAGGTGCTGGTCGGCCGCCAGCGAGCGCCCGTAGGCGTCCCCGAACTCGTCGGTGACCAGGGTCCAGAACTCGCTGACGCGCATGGGCGCCAGGGTGCCACGGGGCCAACGCACCGGCGTCACGAGGCGCACGTGTCGGAGGCGGGTGGTCTCATGACGGGATGAGCACGCGCAGCGCCGACGAGCGTCCCCCCGCCCCGGCGGCCGAGGACGTCCTCGGGCGGTTCTCCGAGGCCACGCGCGCCTGGTTCACCGGGGCGTTCGCGGCCCCGACGCCGGCCCAGCTCGGTGCGTGGGACGCCGTGAGCCGCGGTCAGCACGCCCTCGTCGTCGCCCCCACGGGGTCGGGCAAGACCTTGTCGGCGTTCCTCTGGGCGCTCGACGGTCTGGCGGCCGAGCCGGTCCCGGAGGACAAGGACCACCGCTGCCGCGTCCTGTACGTCTCCCCGCTCAAGGCGCTCGCCGTGGACGTCGAGCGCAACCTGCGCTCCCCGCTGACCGGCATCCGGCAGGCGGCCCAGCGCCTCGGCCTGCCGGTCCCGGACGTGCGGGTGGGCGTGCGGTCGGGCGACACCCCGGCCGAGGAACGGCGCGGTTTCACCCGCACCCCGCCGGACGTGCTCATCACGACGCCGGAGTCCCTGTTCCTGCTCCTGACGTCGAAGGCGCGCGAGCAGTTGCGGGGCGTGCGGACGGTCGTGCTCGACGAGGTGCACGCGATGGCGGGGTCCAAGCGCGGCGCCCACCTCGCCGTCTCCCTGGAGCGTCTGGACGCCCTGGTCGCCGCGGCGGGCGGTGAGCCGACCCAGCGGGTCGGGTTGTCGGCGACGGTCCGGCCGGTGCAGACGGTCGCGGAGTGGGTCTCCGGCGGCCGGCCGGTCACGGTCGTCCAACCGCCGTCCACCAAGGAGTTCGACCTGAAGGTCGTCGTGCCCGTGGAGGACATGAGCCAGCTCGACGCCTCCGGCCGCGGCGCGGAGGACCCGGACGACCTCACGGGCCAGGCGGCGGGGAACCCGCGCCGGGCGAGCATCTGGCCGCACGTGGAGGAACGCATCGTCGACCTCGTGGCCGACCACCGCTCGACCCTGGTGTTCTCGAACTCCCGCCGGTTGTCCGAACGCCTCACGGCCCGCCTCAACGAGATCTGGGACGAGCGGCTGAACCCGGACGAGGAGGAGGACGGCGAGACTCCCGCAGCGCCGCCCGCGGAGGTCATGGGCGCCGCGGGGCACGCCCAGAATCGGCCGCCGGTCCTGGCCCGAGCCCACCACGGGTCGGTGTCGAAGGAGCAGCGCTCCCTCATCGAGGAGGACCTCAAGGCCGGCCGGCTGCCCGCCGTGGTCGCGACCTCGAGCCTGGAACTCGGCATCGACATGGGTGCGGTCGACCTCGTCGTCCAGGTCGAGTCCCCGCCCAGCGTGGCCAGCGGGCTGCAGCGCGTCGGTCGCGCGGGCCACCAGGTGGGCGCGGTCTCACGCGGGGTGCTGTTCCCCAAGTTCCGCGGTGACCTGTTGCAGACCGCCGTGGTCGTCGAGCGCATGCGCGACGGGCGGATCGAGGAGCTGAGGGTCCCGGCGAACCCCCTCGACGTCCTGGCCCAGCAGATCGTCGCGATGGTCGCGATGGACGAGTGGACGGTGCCGGACCTGCTGGCGCTGGCCAAGCGCGCCGCACCGTTCGCGACGCTGTCCCGGGCAGTGCTCGACGCGGTCCTCGACATGCTCTCGGGCCGCTACCCCAGCGACGAGTTCGCCGAGCTGCGTCCCCGGCTCGTGTGGGACCGGGTCACCGACACCCTCACCGGACGCCCCGGCGCGCAACGGCTCGCGGTGACCAGCGGCGGGACGATCCCCGACCGCGGGTTGTTCGGCGTCTTCCTCGCCTCCGGCGAGGGGCCGGGCCGGCGCGTCGGGGAGCTCGACGAGGAGATGGTCTACGAGTCCCGCGTCGGCGACGTCATCACCCTGGGGTCCTCGGCGTGGCGTGTGGAGGACATCACCCACGACCGGGTGCTCGTGACGCCCGCCCCGGGTCAGCCGGGGCGGTTGCCGTTCTGGCACGGGGAAGCGCTGGGCCGGCCCGCCGAACTCGGCCGCGCCCTCGGGGAGTTCGTGCGGGAACTCGGCTCGCTGGACGGGGGTTTCGGCGGGGTTCCCGCGCGCGAGCGCGTGCTCGCGGCCGGGCTCGACGACTGGGCGACGGGGAACCTGCTCACCTACCTGGGCGAGCAGCAGGAGGCCACGCGGCACGTCCCGGACGACCGCACGATCGTCGTGGAGCGCTTCCGCGACGAGCTCGGGGACTGGCGCATCTGCATCCACTCCCCCTTCGGCGGCCAGGTGCACTCGCCGTGGGCACTGGCTCTCGGGGCCCGCATGCGGGAGCGGTTCGGCGTCGACGTGCAGGCCATGCCCGCCGACGACGGGATCGTCCTGCGGCTGCCCGACCTCGACCTGCCGGAGGGGCAGGCCCCCGACGTCGCCGACCTCGTCGCGCTGGAGGCGAACGAGGTGGCCGAACTCGTCACCGCCGAGATCGGCGGGTCCGCGCTGTTCGCGTCGCGCTTCCGGGAGTGCGCGGCCCGCGCCCTGCTGCTCCCCCGCCGCCAGCCGGGGCGCCGGCAGCCGCTGTGGCAGCAGCGCCAGCGCGCGGCGTCGCTGCTGAAGGTCGCGAGCCGGTTCGCGAGCTTCCCGATCGTCCTGGAGACGGTGCGCGAGTGCCTGTCCGACGTCTTCGACGTGACCGGTCTGGAACAGCTCATGGGCGACCTGGCCGCGCGCAAGGTCCGCATCGTCGAGGTCGAGTCGCCCCAGCCGTCCCCCTTCGCCCGCGGCCTGATGTTCGGCTACGTCGCGCAGTTCCTGTACGAGGGCGACTCCCCGCTGGCCGAGCGGCGGGCCGCCGCGCTCGCCCTGGACCCGAGCCTGCTGGCCGAGCTCCTCGGTCGGGGCGAGGGGGCGGCGCTGCGGGACCTGCTGGACCCGGAGGCGGTGCAGCGCACCGAGGACGAGCTGCAGCGGCTGGTGCCGGAGCGCAAGTCCACCGACGCCGAGGACGTGGCGGACCTGCTGCGCGTGCTCGGCCCGCTGACGACGGCCGAGGTCGCCGCCCGCAGCGAGGGCGACGCGGCGCGCTGGCTGGTGGGCTTGGAGGAGGCGCGCCGGCTCATCCGGGTGCGCATCGCGGGCGAGGAGCACTGGGCGGTCATCGAGGACGCCGGGCGGTTGCGCGACGGGCTCGGGACCCCGTTGCCCGTCGGCATCCCGGAGGCGTTCACCGAACCCGTGGCGGACCCGCTGGCGGAACTGTTCGGCCGGTACGCCCGCACCCACGGGCCGTTCACGGTGACCGACGCGGCGGCCCGCTTCGGCGTGGGCCGGGCGGTGGCGCACGACGCCCTGCGCAGGTTGCAGGCCTCCGGCCGGCTCGTGGAGGGCGAGCTGCGCCCGGGCGGGACGGGGCTGGAGTTCTGCGACGCCGACGTCCTGCGCATCCTGCGCCGGCGGTCGCTCGCGGCGCTGCGCGCGGACGTCGAACCCGTGCCGCCGCGCGACCTGGCCCGGTTCCTGCCGGCGTGGCAGGGCGTGAGCACCGGTCTGCGGCAGCGCATGCGCGGGGTGGACGGGGTGCTGCGGGTCGTCGAGCAGCTCGCGGGCGCGGTCGTCCCGGCCAGCGCCTTGGAACCGCTCGTGCTGGCCTCGCGGGTGGAGGGGTACGTGCCGTCGATGCTCGACGAGCTCACCGCGGCCGGGGAGGTCGTGTGGTCCGGCCACGGCAGCCTGCCCGGTGACGACGGCTGGGTCTCGCTGCACCCGGCCGACCTGGCCCCGCTGACCCTGCCGGACCCGGCGGAGGCGGACGTCGAGGTGGACACCGAGCTGCACCGGGCCGTCCTCGACGCACTCGGCGGCGGCGGCGCCTACTTCTTCCGCGCGCTGTCCGACGCCGTGGGGTCCACCGACGACCCGGGGCTGACCACCGTCCTGTGGGACCTGGTGTGGGCGGGGCGGCTGACCAACGACACCCTCGCGCCGCTGCGGAACCGCCTCGGGGGTCGCGGGGCGCACAAGCCTCGCGCCGCCGCCCCGAGGACGCGGTACGCCCGCCCGGGCCGGGCGCCGCGGGGGACCCGCCGCCTGGAACTGCCCTCGCGGGGCGGTCCGCCGTCGGCTGCGGGCCGGTGGTCGCTGCTGCCGGAGGTCGAGACGGACGCCACGGTGCGCGCCCACGCCAGCGCGGAGGTGCTGCTCGACCGGCACGGGGTGCTGACCCGCGGTGCCGTCGGCAGCGAACGGGTGCCGGGCGGGTTCGCCGCGGTCTACAAGGTGCTCTCGGCGTTCGAGGACGCGGGCCGCGCCCGGCGCGGGTACTTCGTCGAGGGGCTGGGCGCGTCCCAGTTCGCCACCACGGGGGCGGTGGACCGGCTGCGCGACACGGCGAAGCCGGTGGGCGGGGCGAGCCCGTCGCAGCGGCGCGGCGCCAAGGACGCCGGGCCGGGCGCGCTCGTGCTGGCGGCCACCGACCCGGCCAACCCCTACGGTGCCGCGCTCCCGTGGCCCGAGCGGTCCGAGGTCAGCGCCGGGGCGACGGGACACCGGCCGGGGCGCAAGGCCGGTGCTCTCGTCGTGCTCGTCGACGGCGAGCTCGCGCTGTACGTCGAACGCGGGGGCCGGTCCGTCCTGTCCTGGACCGCCGAGGACGACGTCCTGCAGCCCGCGGCCGACGCCCTGGCCCTGTCCGTGCGCGAGGGGGTCCTGGGGAAGCTGACGGTCGAGAAGGCCGACGGCAGCGGGGTGCTGGCCGCGGACTCGCCGCTGGGCCGGGCTCTGGAGGGGGCCGGCTTCCACGCGACCCCGCGTGGGCTGCGGATCCGGAGCTGAGGCGTGCCCGAAGGAGACGTCGTCTGGCGCACCGCGCGGCGCCTGGACCGGGCGCTGGCCGGTCGTGAGCTGACCGAGAGCGACCTGCGGTGGCCCAGCCTGGCCACGGTGGACCTCACCGGTCGGGAGGTCGTCGGGGTCGTCAGCGCGGGCAAGCACGTCCTGACGCGCATCGCGGCCGGCCCGGCGGTCGACGGGACGCCGGAGCCGGCCGTCACGCTGCACAGCCACCTGCGGATGGAGGGGTCCTGGTACGTCGAGCACACCGGCGACCCCCGCGGCCGGCGGTCGGCCTCGGGTGTCCGGGCGGTGCTCGGCACGCGGGAGTGGACGGCCGTCGGTCACAAGCTGGGGATGCTCGACCTCGTCACCACCGACCGCGAGTCCGAGCTCGTGGGCCACCTCGGGCCGGACCTGCTGGGGCCCGGGTGGGACCCGGCCGAGGCCGGACGGCGGCTCGTGGAGGACCCGGACCGCGAGCTGGGCTCCGCCCTGCTCGACCAGCGCGTCTTGGCCGGCGTCGGCACGTTCTACATGGCCGAGGCGTGCTTCCTGGCCCGGCTCACGCCCTGGTCACCCGTGCGGGACGTGCAGGACGTGACGGCCTTCGTGGCGCTCGTGCACCGGCTGCTGGACGTCAACAAGGAACGCGCCGACCAGGTGACCACCGGCGACCTGCGCCGGGGACGGCAGAACTACGCGCACGCCCGGTCGGGGCTCCCCTGCCTGCGCTGCGGAGGGACCGTCCGCGTGGCGATGATCGGCCGGCCGCCCCAGGAACGCACGGCGTTCTACTGCCCCGGTTGCCAGCGCGGACCGGCCCCGACGGACGACGGCCGGCCGCAGCGCCCCTTGGGCAGCTCCGGCCGGCCGCAGACCGCGCGCACCTACCGCACGCGGAAGTGATCGGGGGGGTCCGTCAGGCCGCCGGGATCAGACGGCGGCGCACGATGAGCTCGAGCTCGGCCGGGAGGCCCTCGAGCTCGACGGAGAACTCGCGGCTCGGCACCTCGCCGAGGGCGGAGCCGATGGCGTGGTCGACGACCGAGTCCACGGCCTGCTCGACGATGGCGTCGAGGTCGGTGTCCAGGTCCTCGGGCAGGTCCCCCACCGCCTCGGCGGGGTCGACGACCTCGGGGGCGGCGGGCCGGGGCGCCGGCGCGGGGACGATGCCCTCGGCGGCGTAGCGGCGACGGGTCCCGACACCCTCCTCGTCGGCGATGCGGCGGGTCACCTCGCCGAGGACCTCCGAGAGCGGGACGTCGAGGGCGGTGCAGATGGAGGCCAGCAGTTCGCTGGACGCCTCCTTCTGCCCGCGTTCGACCTCGCTGAGGTACCCGAGGGACACACGGGCCGTCGAGGAGACCTCGCGCAACGTCCGCTGCTGTCCGCGCCGTTCATCGCGCAGCACGTCACCGATCGTCCGGCGGAGCACGACCATGCGGCGGCCTCCCTCAGGGAGTCGAGGTGGCAGTCCGCGCAACGCCGGTCGTCCGTCCGGACCTGCTCGGTGGCTGCCTGTAGTGGAACCACCACCGTACCCCGGACGGGGCGCGGAGGTAGCGGTGGGAGCAGAGTTGCGCACGTCTGGCTCAACTCCCCGCAACGGCATCCTGTTCCGCGGCCCCGTCGCGGTCCTCCCCCTGCGCCTCCAGCAGTGCCGCGAGGTGGGTGAGGGCCGCCTGGACCGTCGCGCGCCGGACCTCGGGCCGGTCCCCCGGCACGTCGAGCCGCACGTGCCGGGCACCCCCGGGCAGCACGTCGGCCGCGATCCCGATGAAGACGGTCCCCGCGGGGAAGCCGTCCGCGGGACCGGGACCGGCGACGCCGGTGGTGGCCAGACCCACGTCGGCGCCCAGGACCCGGCGGGCTCCCCGGGCCATCTGCTCGGCCACCGCCCCGTCGACGGGTCCGGTGCGGGCGAGGGCGTCGGCGTCCACCCCGAGGACGTCGGCCTTGAGCTCGGTGGCGTACGCGACGACTCCGCCGCGCACAACGGCCGAGGCGCCCGGGACGTCGACGAGGGTCGCGCACAGGAGTCCGCCGGTCAGCGACTCCGCGGTGGCGACGGTCAGGCCGGCCGCCACCAGGGCGGCGACGACGGGACGCGCGTCGAGGGCCCCCGGGTCGCTCACGGGCGCAGGAGCTTCGCCCCGGCGACGAAGTACGCCCACGCGCTCCAGATCGTCAGGACGACCGCGACCGCCATCACCGCCAGGCACAGCGGGTCCAGCACGACGGGCAGCGGCAGGACGAACAGCCCGACGGCGACGGTCTGGACGACCGTCTTGATCTTGCCGCCCTTGGCCGCGGGGATGACACCGCGACGGATGACGATGAAGCGCAGCAGGGTGACGAGCAGCTCGCGCGCGAGGATGACGACGGTCATCCACCACCACACGCGGCCCTGCAGGGACAGGACGACGAGACCGGCGCCGATGAGCGCCTTGTCGGCGATGGGGTCGGCGATCTTGCCGAAGTCGGAGACGACCTCCCAGCGGCGGGCGAGGTGGCCGTCGTAGCGGTCGGTGATGCTGGCCGCGATGAAGACGACCGCCGCGGCGAGCCGCCACCTCCAGTTCGTCCCGCCGTCGGCGGCGAGGAACCAGACGAACAGCGGGACGAAGACGATGCGCAGCACCGTCAGCGCGTTCGGCAGGTGCACCCGGTGCGTGTTCCAGTGCAGACCCGCCTTGGTGCTCATGCCTCGACCGTAGTCCCCACCAGCGGTTCCGCGAGCAGGTCGGCACCGGCCACCCCCGTGACGCGGGCGCGGACGAGGTCACCCACCGCGACGGTCACGCCCGGGGGCAGGTCGAGCTCGGTCTCGCCGTCGACGTCGGGGCCCTGGTGCGCGGCGCGGCCGACGACGTGCGGGTCGCCGTCCTCGTCGACGACGGACTCGACGAGGACCTCCACCACCTCACCGAGACGTTCCTCGGCGCGCTGGGCGACGAGCTCCTCCACCAGCCGGCTGACGCGGTCGGCCCGGGCGGCGACGACGTCCTCGGGCAGCTTGCCGTCCAGGGTCGCGGCCTCGGTGCCGTCCTCGTCGGAGTAGCCGAAGATCCCGACGACGTCGAGCCGGGCGCGCTCGAGGAAGGAGCACAGCTCGTCCACGTCGGCCTCGGTCTCCCCGGGGAACCCGACGATGACGTTGGAGCGGACGCCGGCGGTCGGGAACCGTTCGCGCACCTGGTCCAGCAGGGCGAGGAAGGCGTCGGTGCTGCCGAAGCGGCGCATGCGGCGCAGCACGTTGGGCGCGGAGTGCTGGAACGACAGGTCGAAGTAGGGCACGACACCGGGCGTGGAGGTGAGGGCGTCCAGCAGGCCGGGACGGACCTCGGCCGGCTGCAGGTACGAGACGCGGACGCGCTCGATGCCCTCGACGGCGGCGACCTGCGGCAGCAGCGCCTCCAGGGCCCGCAGGTCCCCGAGGTCCTTGCCGTAGGAGGTGGTGTTCTCGCTGACGAGGAACACCTCCTTGACGCCCTGCTCGGCCAGCCACCGCGTCTCGGCGAGGACCTCGTCGGCGGGCCGGGAGACGAAGGACCCGCGGAAGGCGGGGATGGCGCAGAACGAGCAGCGGCGGTCGCAGCCGGCTGCGATCTTCACCGGAGCCCACGGCCCGGAGCCCAGGCGGCGGCGCACGACCCGGGGGCCGCTCGCGGGGGCGAGGCCCTCCGGCAGGTCGGGTTCGGCGAGGGTGACGGCGCGAGCCGCCTGGCGCTGGGCCTGGCGGTCGGCCGGAGCCAGCGGCAGCAGCGTCCGGCGGTCCCGCGGGACGTGGGACTCCCGCTTCTCCCCGTGCAGGATCGCCTCGAGGTGGCTGGAAAGGTCCCCGTAGGAGTCGAACCCGAGCACGGCGTCGGCCTCGGGCAGCGACTCGGCGAGGTCCTTGCCGTAGCGCTCGGCCATGCAGCCGACCGCGACGACCGCCTTGGTCCGCCCCGCCTCCTTGAGGTCGGCGGCGGCCAGGACCGTGTCGATGGAGTCCTTCTTGGCCTGCTCCACGAACCCGCAGGTGTTGACGACCGCCACGTCGGCGCCGTCCGCGTCGTCGACCAGCGTCCAGCCGGCGTCGGCCAGACGGCCGGCGAGCTCCTCGGAGTCGACGTCGTTGCGGGCGCAGCCGAGGGTCACGAGGGCGACGGAACGAGTGGTGGCGGGCACGGTTCCAGGGTACGTGGCCCGAGGACCCCGTCCGGTCGTCGCCGAGCCCCGCAGGATCGGGGAGCGGGAGACGGGGAGGGTCAGGCCGTGCGGGCGCGCGGGGTCTGGGGGGCGGGGACGCGACCGACCTCGCCGACGTCCGGGGCGGCCGGGGCGGGCGCGTCCTCGGTGTGCGGCGCGGCCGCGGGAGCACTGCCGTGCAACGGGTCCACCTCCCGCGGCGCGGCGGGGGCGTGCTGGTGCGGGTGGTCCAGCGGGGCACCCTCGTCGAGGAGGGCGCGCATGGGCCGCGTGGGGCGGAACCACCCGCCGTCCGGCGGCAGGGCCGTGAGCCGGGTGCGGCCGAGGGAGACCTGGAACGCGCCCGGCACGTCCTCGAGGTCGACGAACTCGATGAGCGGGGACTCCTGCGCGTACCCCGCGACCTCGGCGAAGGACAGGACGACGACCCGGACCCCGGCGCGGTGCAGTTCCTCCAGGGGCGCGAGGAAGTTCCGGCCGTCCCCGCTGGCGACGACGACGCGGCGCAACCGGTGGCTGGCCTGGCGGGAGGCGATGTGCTGCAGCATCGCGTCGTCGACGTCGTCCTCGGGGTGGACCTTCGGCCGCGCGAACACGGCGTACCCGAAGTTGCGCAACGCCTCGATCCAACCCCGCAACGAGACCGCGCTCGTCGGGTGGACGTTGGTGAACACGCACCCCTCGACCTCGTGGTCGGCGGCCTCTGCGAGGAACCACCGGGCGATCGCGTCGAACCGCGGGCGGTCCGAGGACGCCGGTCGCGACCCCAGGATCGAGGACAGCGTCATGTCGATGTTCGGTGCGTCCCAGACCAGGAGGTCGAGGTCGCGGCGCTCGGTGTCGCGGCGTTCACTCCGGTCGCCGGGCCGGTCGGCGGACTGCCGGACGGGCTCGGGGGGTCGGGGCGCGTCCATGGCTCAAAGTTACACGGAGAGTCACCGTTCGGCGATGCATTGCTCGCTCTCCGTGACGTGTCGTGCGCGCGGGTTCGGATCGTCGGAGCGGAGGGCCGAACCTACCGGCCCTCCGCTCCGACGGTCCCGCCCCCGGGGGCGGGATCGTCGACGCAGCCGGCTCACCCTGTGAGCACGACGCGTCGACGAGCCCACCCCCGGAGGGCGCGAGCGGGGTTCAGCGACGGTCGAGCAGTTCCCAGGCGTCCTCGGACCCGTCGCTGCCGTCGAGGTCGATGACCTCCGGCTCGCCGGTGGGTTCCATGGCCGTCGGGGGTTCCTCACCGCGCATGAGCGCCAGGGTGCCGGGCAGGTCGTCCGGGCGGACCAGCACGTCGCGAGCCTTGGACCCCTCGCTGGGGCCGACGACGCCGCGGGACTCCAGGAGGTCCATGAGGCGACCGGCCTTGGCGAACCCGACGCGCAGCTTGCGCTGCAGCATCGACGTCGACCCGAACTGCGTCGTCACGACGAGCTCGGTCGCCTGCAGCAGGACGTCGAGGTCGTCGCCGATCTCCTCGTCGACCTGCTTCTTCTGCGTCGTCACCACGACGTCGTCGCGGTACACGGGCCGCAGCTGCGCCTTGACGTGCGAGACGACGGCCTCGACCTCGCTCTCGGTGACCCAGGCCCCCTGCACGCGCATGGGCTTGGAGGCCCCCATGGGCAGGAAGAGCGCGTCGCCCTGCCCGACGAGCTTCTCGGCGCCGGGCTGGTCGAGGACGACGCGGGAGTCGGCGAGCGAACTCGTCGCGAAGGCCAGCCGCGAGGGCACGTTGGCCTTGATGATCCCGGTGACGACGTCGACGGAGGGGCGCTGCGTCGCCAGCACGAGGTGGATCCCGGCGGCGCGGGCGAGCTGGGTGATGCGCTGGATCGAGGCCTCGACGTCGCGCGGCGCGACCATCATGAGGTCGGCCAGCTCGTCGACGATCACCAGCAGGTACGGGTAGGGGTGCAGCACCCGCTGCGAGCCCTCCGGCACCTGGACCTTGCCGGCCTTGACGGCCTTGTTGAAGTCGTCGACGTGCTTGAACCCGAACGCGGCGAGGTCGTCGTAGCGGACGTCCATCTCGCGCACGACCCACTCCAGGGCCTCGGCGGCCTTCTTGGGGTTCGTGATGATCGGGGTGATGAGGTGCGGGATGCCCTCGTAGATCGTCAGCTCGACGCGCTTGGGGTCGACGAGCACCATGCGCACCTCGTCCGGCGTGGACCGCATGAGGATCGAGGTGATCATCGAGTTCACGAAGCTCGACTTCCCGGCGCCGGTGGCACCGGCGACGAGCAGGTGCGGCATCTTCGCCAGGTTCGCCACGACGAACCCGCCCTCGACGTCCTTGCCGACGCCCATGACCATCGGGTGCTCGGTCGAGGTCGCGGCGTGCGAGCGCAGGACGTCCCCGAGGGAGACCGTCTCGCGGTCGCTGTTGGGGATCTCGATGCCGATCGCGGACTTGCCGGGGATCGGCGACAGGATGCGGACGTCGGCGCTGGCGACGGCGTAGGCGATGTTCTTCGACAGCTGCGTGACCCGCTCGACCTTCGTCCCCGGCCCGAGCTCCACCTCGTACCGCGTGACCGTCGGGCCGCGGGAGAACCCGGTGACGCGGGCGTCGATGTCGAACTGGTCGAGCACGCCCGACAGCGCCTCCACGACGCGGTCGTTGGCGGCGCTGCGCTCCTTCGGCGGGGTCCCGGGCGTCAGTGCGGCGGCCTCGGGCAGCGTGTAGGTGACGTCGGGGGCGAGGGTGAGCTGCTCGATCCGCGGCGGCAGCGGGGTGGCCTCCGGCGGAGCGAGGTCCTTGGGCTTGCTGGCCGGGACGGACGCCCCGTCCACGACGGGCGGGACGTCGCCCGCGGCCAGCGCCTCGCGCACCGACGGGACGTCGGAGGGCACCGCGCGCCTCTCGCCGGGACGGGGGCGACGCCCTGCGTCCCGGGCCGCTTCCTCGACGGCGGCGTCGGTGATGGCGGCCTGCTCGAACGCCTCGTCGCCGACGCGGGCCGCCTCCTCCGCCCGTGCCTCCGCGGCGGCCTTGCGACCCCGGCGGCGGGTCGGCGCGGCGTCCTCGTCGGCGTCCAGGGGACCGGCCTCGATCGCGCGTGCCGCCCGCTGGCGCGCCAGCGCGTTCGCCGGCAGGTCCCCGCGGGTGGAGCGCTCCTGCGGAGCGGGGCGGTGGGGGTGGTGCGTCAGGCGCTCGTAGGCCTCCCGGACGCGGGACGGGATGGCGTGCACCGGGGTGGCCGTGAGCACGAGGACGCCGAAGAACCCGAGCAGCAGGAGGATCGGGACGACGACCCACGCCGTCAGCGCCGTGGTGAGCGGTCCGGCGACGAGGAACCCGAGCATCCCGCCGGAGTCCGTCACCACCCCGGCGCCCTCGGGCCCCGTCGGGGAGGGCGCACCGGTGGCCAGGTGCACGAGCCCGGCCGTGGCCAGGGTCAGCGCGATCGAGCCGACGACGGCGCGCGTGGTGGTCTGGGTGTGGTCGGGGTGGCGCAGCAGGTGCACCGACAACCCCACGATGACGACGGGCAGGGCGAGGCCGACCTCGCCGAAGGTGCCGGCGACGACCGTGTGGATGACGGCCCCGGCGCGGCCCGGCAGCCCCCACCACTCGCGGGCGGCGACGACGATCGCCAGCGCGAGCAGCGCGAAACCGGCGCCGTCGCGGCGCAGTTCGGGGTCGAGGTCGCGGGCCCCGGTGCCGACGCGGCGGGCGGCACCCCCGACGAGGTGCGCGACGCCCATCCAGACGGCCGTGACGGCGCGCACGGGCCAGGACGGTCCGGTGCGGACCGGAGCCTTCTTGACGGGCGCCTTGCCGGACGTCTTGGCCGGGGCCCTGGACACGGACCGGTTGGCCGCGGGCCGGGCACCCCGGGTGCCGGACGACCGCGCGGGGGTCCTGCCCCCGGCCGACCCGGACTTCGTGCCACCTCGCGAACCGGTCGCCACTGTCGAGGCCCCTCCCCTGCTGCTGCGCTCCGTCGTGCGCTGGGTCGTCCCCCGGGTGGCCATGTGATCACGGTACCGGCGCACGACTGCTCCGACCGGGCGAGCGCCCAGCCGGGTCCCAGGGTCTCCCGCGGGGCTGCGGGAGGGTCGCCGACACGCCGCGGGGCGCCCGACGGACCCGCCGGACCGGCCCGGCAGACTGGGCAGGTGCCGCTGCTCACCGCCGCCGACCGCGGTCGCCTCGTCGGGATCGACCTGGCCCGCGCCGTCGCCGTCGTGGGGATGATGGCCGTCCACGTGCTGCCCGGGGACGGGCCGGGGAGCGGGGCCGCAGGCGTCCTGTACTCCGTCGCGCACGGCCGGGCCTCCGGCCTGTTCGCCGTGCTCGCCGGCGTCTCGCTCGGCCTGGCGACCCGTCGCGGGGGTGCGGAGCGCGCGGCGGCCCGCACCTCCGTCGTGGTCCGGGGACTGCTCGTGGCGCTCGTCGGGCTGCTGCTCATCGACGTCGACAGCCGGGTCGCGGTGATCCTTCCCTACTACGGCGTCGCCTTCGTCGTCGTGCTGCCGTTCCTGTGGTGGCCCGCCCGCCGGTTGGCGGTGCTCGGGGTGACCTGGCTGGCGCTGGCGCCGGTGTTGTCCTCCGCCGTCCGGCGGGCGGCCGGGCTGCCCGCCCAGTTCGAGGAGCCGACGCTCGCCTGGCTGGCCCGGCCCGGGGACCTGCTGCAGACCCTGGCCCTCACCGGCTACTACCCCGTCGTCGGCTGGGCGGGGTACCTCGTGCTGGGCCTGGCCGTGTCGCGGGTCGACCTGCGGGCGAGCGCCGGCGCGCTGCGGCTGCTGGGGGCCGGGGCGGTGCTGGCGTCGGCCGCGTGGCTGGCCAGCGGTCTGCTGCTCGGACCCGGCGGCGGCCTGGCGGCCCTGCGGCCGCTGACCGGCGGCGCCGGGCTGGACGGCGTGGACTTCTACGGGACGGTGCCCACCGACTCGCCCTGGTTCCTGGCCGTCGTGACGGCGCACTCCGGGACGCCGTTCGACCTGCTGCACACCGCCGGGACGGCGCTGGCCGTCATCGGGGGCGCCTGCCTGCTGCCGGGCGCGGTGACGCGGTTCCTCGTGCCGGTGGCGGCCCTGGGCAGCATGCCGCTGACCGTCTACACCGGTCACGTGCTGGCCCTGGCCGGGACGGACGAGGAGTCGACGGGTCTGCTCGGCCTGCACGTCGTGGTCGCGCTCGTCGCCGCGACGCTCTGGCGGCTCGTCGTCGGCCGCGGGCCGCTGGAGACCGCGGTGGGGGCCGTGGCGTCGGCCGCGTCCGCCCCGCTGCGACGTCGGGCCGACCCCGCGCCGGCCGACCCGCCTACGCTGGCGCCGTGAGCGCGTCGCCGTCGTCCCCGGGCTCGTCCGGTCCCCAGGACCCGCTGCTGCGCAGCCTGCTGGCCGCCCTCGACGCGAACCCGGCCGACGTGCCGCTGCGGCTGCACGTGGCCGGGCTCCTGCTCGCGGCCGGCGACGGGCAGGCGGCGCTCGCGCACGCCGCGCACGTCCTGGCCCTGGACCCGGCCTCGGACCAGGCGCGCGACCTCGTGCAGCGTGCGCTCGCCCCCGCTCCGCCCACCGCGGACCCGGGTGCGCCCGCGTCACCGGGCCCGGGCGGACCGCCCGCGTTCGACTGGGACCGCGCCGAGGCCGACCTCGGTCCCCTCGACACGAGCCGGCTCGGGGCGCACGACGCCGAGGACGGCCCGCCGGACGCGACGACCGCCGACCTGACGCGCCCGGCCACGACGCTGGCCGACGTCGCCGGGATGACCGACGTCAAGGAGCGCCTCGACCTGGCCTTCCTCGGCCCGCTGCGCAACCCCGAGCTGCGCCGGATGTACGGCAAGAGCCTGCGCGGTGGGCTGCTGCTGTACGGCCCGCCCGGCTGCGGCAAGACGTTCCTCGCGCGCGCCCTCGCCGGTGAGGTGGGTGCGCAGTTCCTCTCCGTCGGTCTGGCCGACGTCCTGGACATGTGGATCGGGGGCAGCGAGAAGAACCTGCACGCCCTCTTCGAGCAGGCGCGGCGCAACGCCCCGTGCGTGCTGTTCTTCGACGAGGTGGACGGTCTGGGCATGTCCCGCAGCCAGACCCGGTCCTCGGGGATGCGCACGACCGTGCAGCAGCTGCTCGCCGAGCTCGACGGCGTGGCGACGGGGGGCGCGGGCGGGAACGAGGGGGTGTTCGTGCTGGCCGCGACGAACGCGCCCTGGGACGTCGACCCGGCGCTGCGCCGTCCCGGCCGGCTGGACCGGACCGTCCTCGTGCTGCCGCCGGACGCCCCCGCGCGCCGCGCCGTGCTCGAGCACCACCTGGGCGACCGACCGACCGACCGGCTCGACCTCGCACCGCTCGTCGCCCGCACGGAGGACTACTCCGGCGCGGACCTCGCGCACATCGTCGAGACGGCGGCCGAACTGGCGATGCGGGACGCGCTGCGCACCGGCCGCGTCCGTCCCCTCACCGACCACGACCTGCACGCGGCGTGGCGCGAGGTGCGGCCCTCGACGGGAGCGTGGTTCGACACCGCCCGCAACGTGGCGACGTACGCGAACTCCGACGGGTCGTGGGACGACCTCGTGCAGCACCTGCGCCGCCGCAAGCGCTGACCGCTCCCGCGGGTCGGGCCCGGCGGCGGGGTGTCAGGACCCGGAGGGACCCGCGAGGTGCCGCGCGGCCCGGTCCACGACCGAGCCGAGGGACTGCTCCTGGGACGCGGGCGCGGCGGGCGTCTCCACCCGCACCTCGACCCGCACCTCCCCCGGGGCCGGTGCGCTCACCTCGCCCGTCACGGTGACCGGGTCGGGCAACGGCAGCTGCACCGAGACCGACCCCGTGAGCGGGAGGTGGCCGGGCAGCGACCCGGGCAGGTTCGAGGGGAGGTCCACCGGCAGCTCGACCGATGCCGACAGCAGTTCCCGGGTGCCCTGCGCGGCCGGGGCCGGATCGACGGGCGTGACCGGCTGCGCGGCAGCGGTCGGCGCGGCAGAGGGGGCCGGGGCCACCGGATCGGCGGGCGGCGCGGCCGGGGTCGACGCGGCGGGCGCGGACCCGCGCGCCGTGGACCCTGCCGCCGTGGACCCTTCAGACGCGGACCCTGCCGGCGCGGACCCTGCCGGCGTGGACCCCGTGGACCCACCGGCCGACCCGTTCCCGTCCTGCGAGGTCCCGGCGACCGGCGGCGCGGAGGCCGCAGGAGCAGCCTCGGCCGACGACGACGACGCGAGCGGCGCCGCCACCGGGGTGCGCGGCGTCGCCGGGACCGCCAGGGACGGCGAGGACGGCGAGGACACGGCGGCGGTCGCGGGGGCCTCGGCGACGGGTCGCCCCGCGGGGGCGTCGGCCCGGTCGACGAGCACGGCCCCGCCGATGACGCCGAGGGAGAGCGTCAGCCCGGCGGCGACGACCCGGGCGGGCCGGCTGCCGAGGAACCCACCCGTGGAGTGCCGCGGGAGGTAGGTAGCCTCCGACCGGGTGCGGCGAGGCGTCTGCACGGCGTGAACCTAGCATCCTTGGTCGCAGTCCGTAGTCCTTCGGACACGATCCCGCAGAGACGAGGCAGGAGGCCCGGTGCCGACCCCACCCGACGGCCCGGGCCACCCGGCGAGCGTGCCGCCCTCCCCCACCGAGCTGGCGTTGCGCCGTGCGGAGGCCCTCGGGGACGCGGGACGGTGGGAGCAGTCGCTGCGCACCCTGCACGAGGTCCTGGCCGCGGAACCGCGCCACCCCGTCGCACTGCGGCTGGCGGCGGTCGCGGAGATCCAGCTGCAGCGCTGGCCGCAGGCGCTGCAGGCCGCCCAGGCCGCGGTCGCCGTCGACCCGGCCGCCGAGCACGGCCACCGGCTGGCGAGCGTGGCCCTCGAGCACCTCGGCCGCCACGGCGAGGCCGTGCGGGCCGCGCGGGAGGCCGTGCGCTGCGAACCCTCCGAGCCGTACGCGCTGGCCCGCCTGGCCTCCGTCCTCTCCACCCGGCGCGGCGGCCGCCGGGAGGCCCTGCACGCGGCGCACGCCGCCGTGGAGGCTGGGCCCGGCCTGACCAGTCCCCTGTTCGTGCTGGCCCTGGTCCAGCACCGGCGCGGACGCCGGCGCGCTGCGGTCGCGGCCTACGAGGCCGTCCTGCGCCTGGAACCCGGGCACGCCGACGCCCTCAACAACCTGGGGGCGCTGGCGCTGAACTCCCACCGGCTCGGCCGGGGCGCGCGGTTGCTCGGCGACTCCCTCGCCGCGGACCCGCAGAGCGCGGTGGCCCGGCACAACGTGGACGTCCTCGCGGTCGGCCTGGCCCGCCGGGTGTGGGTGGCCGGGCTGCTCACCGCGCTCGGCGTGGGCATCGCCGAGGCCGTCGAGAGCGGGGCCGGCGAGGGCGGCGCGGACGGGTCGGTCGTGCCGTGGCGCTGGATCGTGCTCGTGCTCGGGTGGGGTGTCCTCGCCGCGTGGTTCGTCCCGACGTGGCGGGCGGTGCCCCGGTCGCTGCAGCACGCGGTGGCCGAACGCTCGCGGCGCCGGCCCCTGCTCGTCGTGGCCTGGGTGACGGCGGTGCTGCTGCTGCTCGGCTCGCTCGTCGTGGCGGCGTTGCCCCGCTCGGCGGTCTCGCTGGAGGCGACGCTGGGCGCCGCGCGGGTCGTGCTGCTCGTGAACCTCGTCGTGTGGATCGCGCTGCGGCGCGGCCGCCCCCGCGAGTGAGGGCGACCGCGAGCAGGTCCGCGCGGGTCAGGCGGTGACGACGACCGGCACGATCATCGGCCGGCGGCGGTGCGTCTGGGACACCCAGGTCCCCACGGTGCGCCGGACGATCTGCTGCAGCTGGTAGGTGTCCACCGGACCGGTGGACGCCTCGTTGAGCGCGTTCTCCACGCGCTTTCGGACGGCGTTGAAGCGGTCGTCGCCGTCGCCGATGAACCCGCGGGCGTTGAACTCCGGGCCGGAGACGACCTTGCCGGTGACGGAGTCGACCGCGACGAAGATGGAGATGAAACCCTCCTCGCCGAGGATCCGCCGGTCCTTCAGGTCGGCCTCGGTGATCTCCCCGACGCTCGACCCGTCGACGTAGACGTAGCCGACGGGGACGGCCCCGACGATGCTGGCCTTCCCGTCGACGAGGTCGACGACCACGCCGTCCTCGGCGATGACGACGCGCTCGCGCGGGACGCCCGTCTTGACGGCCAGTTCCGCGTTGGCCAGCAGGTGCCGGATCTCCCCGTGCACGGGCATGACGTTGCGCGGTTTGAGGACGTTGTAGCAGTAGAGGAGCTCCCCGGCGCTGGCGTGTCCGGAGACGTGGATCTTCGCGCTCTGCTGGTGCACGACCGTGGCCCCGAGGCGGGCCAGGCCGTTGACGACGCGGTACACCGAGTTCTCGTTCCCCGGGATGAGGGAACTGGCGAGGATCACGGTGTCGCCCGCGTCGATCGCGATGCGGTGGTCGCGGTTGGCCATGCGCGACAGCGCCGCCATGGGTTCGCCCTGCGACCCGGTGCACATGAGGACGACGCGGTCCTCGGGCAGGTCGTCGACCTGCTTGAGGTCGATGAGCAGGTTCTTCGGGACCGTCAGGTACCCCAGGTCCGCCGCGATGCCCATGTTGCGGACCATCGAGCGACCCACGAGGGCCACCTTGCGCCCGTGCGCGTCCGCGGCGTTCAGCACCTGCTGGACGCGGTGCACGTGGGAGGCGAAGGAGGCGACGATGATGCGCTTCTCCGCGCGGCCGAACAACTGCTCGAGCACCGGGCCGATGTCCCGCTCGGGCGCGGTGAACCCGGGCACCTCGGCGTTGGTGGAGTCGACGCAGAACAGGTCGACGCCCTCGTCGCCCAGGCGGGCGAACGCGTTGAGGTCGGTGATCCGGTTGTCCAGCGGCAGCTGGTCCATCTTGAAGTCGCCCGTGTGCAGGACGAGCCCGGCCGCGGTGCGGATGGCGACGGCCAGGGCGTCGGGGATCGAGTGGTTCACGGCGATGAACTCGCACTCGAACGGGCCGAGCTGTTCCTTCTGGCCCTCGCGCACGGCGTGCGTGTAGGGCTTGATGCGGTGTTCCTTGAGCTTGGCCTCGATGAGGGCCAGCGTCAGCTGGGACCCCAGCAGCGGGATGTCCGAGCGCAGCTTCAGCAGGTACGGCACGGCCCCGATGTGGTCCTCGTGCCCGTGCGTCAGGACCAGGGCGACGATGTCGTCGAGGCGGTCGGCGATGGGCCCGAAGTCGGGGAGGATGAGGTCGACACCGGGTTGGTGGTCCTCGGGGAACAGCACGCCGCAGTCGACGACGAGCAGCTTGCCCTCGTGCTCCAGCACGGTCATGTTGCGCCCGACCTCGCCCAGACCGCCGAGGCCGTAGACGCGCAGGGCGCCCTTCGGCAGCGGCGGCGGGGACGTCAGTTCGGGGTGGGGGTGGCTCATGCGGCTCCTCCTGCGGCCCGGGGGCCGCCACGGTCGGTACGGGTGTGACTGAGGTTCGGGGGGTCAGGCGGCGGGGGCCGCGAGGCCCGCGAGGGCCAGGTCGGCGCGGATCGCCTCGACCTCGGCGGGGGTCGCGGGCAGCAGGGGCTGGCGCACGGTGCGGCCGGGCAGGACGCCGGTCAGCTCGAGCGCGGCCTTCACGGCGACGGCACCCTGGGTGCGCGTCATGATGCCGCGGACGGCGGGCAGCAGCCGGGAGGCCACGGTGCGGGCGGTCACGAGGTCCCCCGCGTCGACCGCGGCGACCATGGCGGCGTGCTCGCGACCGGCGACGTGGCTGACGACGGAGACGACGCCGGACCCGCCGAGGGTCAGGAGCGGCAGGTTCAGCGCGTCCTCGCCGGAGTAGTACGCGAGGTCGGTGCGGGCCAGCACCTGGGCGGTGCCGTACAGGTCGCTCTTGGCGTCCTTGACCGCGACGATCCGGTCGTGCTCGGCCGCGCGGACGAGCGTCTCGGTCTCGATCGGCACACCCGCGCGGGCGGGGATGTCGTAGAGCATGACGGGCAGCCCGGTCGCGTCGGCGACCGTCTCGAAGTGCGCGAGGACGGCGACCTGCGGGGGCTTGTTGTAGTACGGGGTCACGACGAGCAGACCGTGCGCGCCGGCCTTCTCGGCGGCGCGGGCCAGCTCGACCGTGTGCCGGGTGTCGTTCGTGCCGACGCCGGCGACGACCGTGGCCCGGTCCCCGACCGCGTCCAGGACCGCGCGCAGCAGCGCGTCCTTCTCCTCGTCCGTCGTCGTGGGCGACTCCCCCGTCGTCCCGCTGACGACGAGGCCGTCGTGCCCGGTGGCGACGAGGTGCTCGGCGAGGGAGCCGGCGGCGGCCAGGTCGAGGGACCCGTCCGGGCGGAAGGGGGTGACCATCGCGCTCAGCACCGTCCCGAACGGACGGGGAGGCTGTGCGGCGGTGGCGGTCGGCATGGGCCGAGGTTACCGCGAGGGGCCGTCCCCACCGCCCACCGCACGCGTCGCCCAGCGGGTCGTGCCCACGAGCCCCGAGCAGGGGCGCAGCGCGAGTCGTGCGAGGGGAGACCCGGTCGCTGCCCGCTCGGGGGTCCGGGCAGCGACCGGGTTCCGGGTGGGTCATCGACCCGGCGCGCCCCGGCGTTACAGCTCGGGGCACCTCGGGGGGCCCCCCGGACGGGTCGGGACGGGTCAGCCGGCGGGGACGAGCCGCGGGCGCACCCCCTCCGGACCGGCGTCCAGGCGCACCGCGGTCAGCAGGGCGACGACGAGGTCGGCGTCCAGCGGCCCGTCCGGGTGGGTCGTGCGCACGGCGAGCGTCGCGCACCCGGCGGCCCGCGCCGCGGCCAGACCGGCCGGGGCGTCCTCCACGACGAGGCAGTCGGCCGGGTCGACGCCGAGCCGCTGCGCGCCGAGGAGGAAGCAGTCCGGGGCGGGCTTGCCCCTGGCCACGTCGTCGAAGACCACGAGCACGTCGGGGTCGGGCAGCCCCGCGGCGTGCCGGCGGGCGTCGGCCAGCGGCGCCGAGCAGGAGGTGACGACCGCCCAGCGGTGGGCGGGCAGGCCGGACAGGAGCTCGGGCACCCCCGGCAGCTGGACGACGTCGTCGACGTCGGTGGTCTCGAGCTCGAGGATGCGGGCGGTGCCGGCGACGGCGGCCTCGGGCCCGACGAGGTCGGCGACGATCTCGGGGGCCGGACGCCCGTGGCCGGCGGCGTTGCGCAGTGCCTCGCCCGTGACGCCGTGCTCGACCGCCCACGTCGTCCAGGACCGTTCGATGGCGGCCGTGGAGTCCACGAGGGTGCCGTCCATGTCGAACAGGACGGCGGCGAACGTGCGGCCCAGGACGCGGTCGGGGTCGACCCCCTCGGGCCCGCGGGACGGTTCGCTGGACGGGGTGCTGACGGGTCGGGGTTCCACCGCCGCACCCTACGAGGCCCTCCCGCAGCACCACCCCCGGGGACGTCCGGGGTGGCAGGGTGGTCACCGTGCGCACCTCCATCGCGACCGTGAGCCTGGCCGGGACCCTGCCGGAGAAGCTGCGCGCAGCGGCCGCCGCCGGCTTCGACGCGGTGGAGGTGTTCGAACCCGACCTCGTGACCTCCCCGCTGCGACCGGCGCAGGTCCGCTCCCTCGCCGCCGACCTCGGGGTGCGGATCGCGCTGTACCAGCCCTTCCGCGACCCCGACGACGTCGACCCGGCCCGCGCGGCGCGCGTCCGCGACCGCCTGCGGCGCAAGCTGGACGTCGTCCGCGAGCTCGGGTGCGACCTGGTCCTGGTGTGCTCCTCGGTGCACGCGGCCGCGGTGCGCGACGACGACGAGCTGGCGGCACAGCTGAGCGCGCTGGCCGACGACGCCTCCGCCGCGGGGGTGCGGCTGGCGTACGAGGCGCTCGCGTGGGGGGCCCACGTCTCCGACTACCGGCACGGGGCGCGCGTCGTGGCGCTCGCCGACCACCCCGCCCTGGGGACGTGCGTGGACTCCTTCCACGTCCTGTCCCGCGGCGACGACCCCGACGGGATCGCGGACCTGGAGAAGGTGTTCTTCTGCCAGGTCGCCGACGCGCCGCTGCTCGGCATGGACGTCCTGCCCTGGAGCCGGCACCACCGACTGTTCCCCGGCCAGGGGGGTTTCGACCTCGCCCGGTTCCAGCGGGCCGTCCTGGCCGCGGGGTACGACGGGCCGGTGTCCCTGGAGGTGTTCAACGACCTCTACCGCCAGGCCGACCCGGGCCGCACGGCCGTGGACGCGCTGCGCTCGCTGCGATACCTCGCCGACCGGACCGTCCCCGGGACGCTGCCGGCCGCCCCCGTCCCGCGCGACTGGGCCTTCGTCGAGGTCGCCGCCTCGGGCGCGGGGCTGCCGGCCGTGGAGTCGCTGCTGACGGCGTTCGGCCTGCGGCGCACCGGGGTGCACCGCCGCGGCGAGGTCGACCTGTGGACCCGCGGGCCGGTGCGGGTCGTGGTGAACCAGCGGTCGGCCCAGGACCGGGCGCGGCTGTCCTCCCTGGGGTTGGAGGTGGACCAGCCGCACGCCCTGGCCGAGCGCGCGCGGGACCTGCTCGCCCCGCTCGTGCACCGACCCGTGGGCCCGGGCGAGGCGGAGATCCCCTCCCTCGTCGCGCCGGACGGCACGTGGGTGCAGTTCTGCAGCACGGCACCGGAGTGGCGCGACGACTTCGTCCCCGTGCCCGCCCCGGCGGACGTCGCCCCGCAGGGCGGGTTCACGGGCATCGACCACGTGACGCTGCCCCAGCCGTTCGCGGGGTTCGACGCCGCGGGCCTGTTCCTCACCGCGGTGCTGGGCCTGCAGGCCGGGGAACTGTCGGAGATCCCGGCCCCGGACGGGTTGGTGCGCTCCCGGCCGCACACCTCACCGCGCTCCCCGGTCCGCATCGCGCTCAACGTGGGCCCCACGTCGGCGACGTTGCGGGGGCGGCCGCTGACGGGTGGGCACGTGGCGTTCGCGACAAACGACCTGGTGGCCGTCGTCGACGGGTTCCTCGCCGCGGGCGGGCGCGCACTGCCGGTGCCCGGGAACTACCACGACGACCTCGCGGCCCGGTTCGACCTCGACGAGGAGTTCTGCGAGTCGTTGCGGCGCCGCGGGATCCTCTACGACCGCGACGAACGGGGTGGGGAGTTCCTGCAGTTCTTCGCGCGCTCGGTGAGCCGGGAGTTCTTCGTCGAGGTCGTCGAACGCCGCGGCGGGTACGCCGGGTTCGGGGCCGGGAACACCGCCGTCCGGCTGGCCGCGCAGCGGGTCGCCCCCGAGGAGGACTGAACCCGCCGGCGGCCCCACCGGTTCCTGCCGGGCGGTCAGGGCAGGAGGACGATCCGGCCCCGTCGGTGCGGGCGCTCGGCCGTGGCGAACGCCTCGACGACGTCGTCCAGCGCGAACGCCCCCGCGATGGGCACGTGCAACCGGTCCTGGGCGACGAGGTCCACGAGTTCGGCCAGGACCTCCGCGCGTCGGGGCGCGGCGGGACCGAACTCCAGGTCGGCCTCGAGCGGCAGCGTCGCGACGCACCGGGAGGCCGGGACCCCCAGGGCCTCGGCCAGGTGGTCGACGTCCGCGCCCGTGGTGTCCACCACGACGTCGACGCGACCGGCGCGCCCGTGCACGACCCGGGCCAGCGCCCCGGCGTCGGCCGGTTCGACGGCGTCCGCGCCGTGCGCGTGCAACCAGTCGTGGTGGGTGGCCTCGGCCACGCCGACGACCCCGGCCCCGCAGAGGCGGGCCAGCTGGACCACGAGGGTGCCGACGTCCGAGGCCGCGCCGACGACGAGCACGACGTCCCCGTCCCCCACCCCGGTGGACTCCACGCACGTCCACGCCGTCACGCCCGCCACGTAGAGGGCGCCCGCGACCTCCCAGGACACGGCGGCGGGTTTGCGGACGAGGGCACCTTCCGGGACGACGACGACGTCGGCGTGACCGCCCTGCTCCGGGCTCCAGCCGAGCACCTCGTCGCCGACGGCGAACCGGCGCGCGCGGGACCCGACGTCGGTGACGACCCCGGCGAACTCCGAACCCGTGGCGGCCGGGAAGGCCCGCGGGTACAGCTCGGCCAGGGCCCCCTCGCGGGCGGCGGACTCCCCCGCCGTCACCCCCGAGGCGCGGACGGTGACCTGGACCTCGGCGGGTCCGGGGCGGCGGGCGGGGACCTCGACGACGCGCAGGACGTCCGGGCCGCCCCACCGCTCGAAGCGGACGACTCTGCTCACGGGCGCAGCCTGTCCCGAACGACCGGGCGGGGCAAGCCTGTGCTGTGCTGGCCGGGTGATCAGGAACGTCGTCGTCGGCCGTCTGCACCCCGGAGCCGACCGCAGCGTGCTGGACCGGGCACTGCGCGCGATCGTCGCGCTCGACCCGCCGGGCCTGCTGGCCGTGCACGTCGGGACCGACGCCGGGCTGCGCCCGGGGAACTGGGACTGGGCCCTGACCCTGGACTTCGCCGACGCCGACGCCTACCGGGCGTACGACGCCGACGTCGAGCACAACAGGGTCCGCGCCGAGCTGTTCGGTCCGCTGTGCCGCGACATCGCGCGCGTGCAGTTCGAGGTGCCGGACCCGCGGGCACCCGCCGACGACTGACCCGGACGGGGGATCCTCCCCGCCGGTGCCTGCGCGATCGGGGTCGCCGTGCCGATGGTCCCCCGTCACCTGCAGCCGGCCGGGTGCCTCTTCTCCGACCGGAAGTGGTGCCCCCATGGCCGACCGCGCCCGCCCCCACGAGCGCGAGCGACGACCGTCCGTCCCGGCCCGCGCCCCACGGCTCGTGGTCGTGGCCGGGCCCGTGGCGCTCCTCGCCCTCGCCCTCGCCGTCGCCTCGCCGTCGCCCTCGCCGCCGCCGCCGTCGCCGTGCTGTGGCCGGCGCAGGCCGAACCCGTGCTGCGGACCGGGGCCGGAGCCCTGTCGCTGGCGCTGCTGCACGACCGCGTCCGGCGGGTGGAGGCGGAGCGGGAGGTCTGGCGGTGGTTCCGCTCCGCCGCGCTCGTCGCGACGGCCGGGTCCGCGGTCGACCTCCTGGGCGGGGCCCCCGCCGTCCTGACGGCCGCCGGACTCGTCGGCTGCGCCCTGCTGTACCGCGGGCTCATCGTGTGGAACCGCACGAGCACGCGCACGACCGACCCCGGCGACTGGCTCAACGGCATCAGCGCGATCTTCGCCGTCGTGGCCGTCGCCGACCTGGCGCTGGCCGCTGCGGGGTGGACGCTGCCCGACGTGGTCGGTCTGCAGCAGCGGCTGGTCGGCGGGGCCGCGCTCTTCGTCGTCCTCGGCACGACGCTGACGGTCGCGAGCATGGCGGCCCTGCTGACCGACCTGCGGCCGTGGCTCATGAGCGCGGGTGCCGCCTCGGCGCTCGCGGGGCAGGTGCTCGCCGCGACCGGGCGGCCCGGGTTCGCCGTGCCCGGGGCGGCCGCGCTCGCCCTGGGCGTGGGGCTCGCCGCACGGATGCCCGCCCGGCCGGCCCGGCCCCAGCCCGCGACGACGCAGTCGCTGACGATCGGCGCGTTCGTCGTGCTGCTGGCCGGGGTGTCGGTGCTCGCCGGGGCCACCCGTCTGCCCCCCGACGTGACGACCCTCGCCGTCGTGTGGGCCTCGGCCGCCGTCGTCGGCGTGAGCTTCCGCGTCGTCCGCCTCATCCGCGACCTGGCCTCCCTCGCGGCCCGCCGGCAGGAGGCCCTGACGGACGAGCTCACCGGGCTCGCCAACCGCCGGGCCTTCGACCAGGCGCTCGCCGTGCCCGCCGAGGGGCGCGCGCTGCTCGTGCTCGACGTCGACCGGTTCAAGGAGGTCAACGACCGCTTCGGCCACCACGCGGGCGACCGGCTCCTCGCCGCGGTCGCCGGCCGGCTCGCCGACGTCGTCCCGCCCGAGGCCCTCCTGTGCCGGCTCGGCGGGGACGAGTTCGCCGTCCTCGCGCCCGGCGCCGACGAACCGGCGGCCGCCGCGCTCGGTCACCTCCTGCTGGGGGCCGCCGCCGAGGACGAGCGGCGGACCAGCGTGAGCATCGGCGTGGCCACCGGCGGGCAGCGGGGCGAGGAGCTGTTCCGGCAGGCCGACACGGCCATGTACCAGGCCAAGGCGAGCCGTTGCGGCGTGCGGCTGTACGACGCCGACCTCGACGCGGCCGCGCGCCGTCGGGCCGGGCTCGCGGACGACCTGCGAGCGCTGTGGCGGGACGGTGAGGTCGCGCAGCTCGAGGTCTTCTACCAACCGCAGGTGGGGCTCGCGGACGGCCGGGTCCGGGGCGTGGAGGCCCTGGTGCGCTGGCGGCACCCGCTGCTCGGGCTGCTGTCCCCGGGGGCCTTCCTCGACGTCGTCGAGGACGAGGGCCTGACGGGAGCGCTCACCGTCCACGTCCTGCGGACGGCGGCGCACGACGCGACCCGGTGGCGCGCGGACGGGTGGCCGGACCTGTCGGTCGCGGTCAACCTGTCGGCGACCGACCTGTCCGATCCCGCGCTGCTGCCGGTGCTGGAGGACCTGCTGGCCGCCGGCCTGGACGCGTCCGCGCTCGTCCTGGAGGTCACCGAGACGGCGCTCGTGCAGGACGGCGACGCCGGGCTCGACCTGTGCCACGCGGTGCGGCGCAGGGGGTTCGGGCTGAGCATCGACGACTACGGGACGGGCTTCTCCTCGCTGGCGCACCTGAGCGACCTGCCGGCCACCGAGCTGAAGGTGGACCGCTCCTTCACGCAGCGGGTCCTGGGGGACGCCGGCGTGCACGCCATCGTGGCCGCGACCGTGGGCCTGGCCCACCAGCTCGGCCTGCGGGTCGTCGCGGAGGGGGCCGAGGACGTCCCGACCGTCGACGCGCTGCGCGCGCTGGGCTGCGACGAGGTGCAGGGGTTCGTGCACGCGCGCCCGATGCCGGTGGGCGACCTGGGGTCGTGGCTGGGGTCGTGGGCCGCACAGCGGACGGCGAGGCGACTGCGGTGCGAGCGGAACCGTCAGGTGACCTGCGCGGCGGCGAACCCGCAGCGGAACCACGTGACCTTGCCGGTCCCCTCGGGCGCCGGCCGGGATCCCCACTCGTCGGCCATGACGTCGACGAGCGCCACCCCACGGCCGCCGGTGCTCTCCAGGTCCCGCGCCCGCAGGTGGGGCGGCTCGGCGCTGCCGTCGTGGACGGCCACGGTGACGTGGTCGGGGCCGCACTCGACCTCCAGCCGCACCGGCGGCGCGCCGTGGACGACGGCGTTGGCGACCACCTCCGACGTCAGCAGTTCGACCACGTCGAGGACCTCGTCGAGGACGTCGAGGGGGACCGCGTCCCAGCCGGGCCCGTCGTCCCCCAGCTCCTGACGGCAGCGGTCGACGGCCCAGCGCCGCGCCACGGCGACCGCTCCGGGGTCTGAGGGCAGGGTGAGGCGGGCCGACGGCAACGGGGGATCTCCTCGGTCGTCTGCGGCGCGCCGACTGGTTGCAGCGCGTGCCGACGACAGCCACGGAGCCCGGCGACGACCCCGCTCACTCTGCCTCACCCGGGGTGACCGGGCAATCACGATGGGCGGAACGCCCGGCGCCCGCCCAGAGTGGGTGCATGAGCGAACCACATGAGCAGGACCCGGCGCAGGACCCGACGCCCGACCCCGACGCCGATCCCGGGCAGCTGAACCCCCGCGACACGCGCGGCACGAGCACCGGCGACGGCGCCCGGAGCGGTGGTGACGCGGACCCCGACGCAGACCCCGACGCGGACCCTGACGCGCTCAACCCCCGGTCCGAGGACGGCGAGGACGGGCAGCCTCACTCGTAGCGGGCGGCGCGCGCCTCGACGTCGAGCAGGAGCCGGTCGGCGACGGCCGGGCTCACCTCGCCGTCGCGGCGCGCCTGCTGCACGCGGTCGCGTTCGGCGTCGGTGGCCACCACCATGAGCCGGCCGAGCTCCTCGACGGCCTCCGGTTCCTCCTCGCCCTCGTCGAACAGGCCCACGATGCGGTCCTGGTGCTCCCACCGGGCCCGGTACCGGGTCGTGACGGTGGACCGCGCGCGTTCGCCGACGTCCGAGGCTCCCGCGACGGCCCGCAGCGCCGCTCGCGTGGCGTCCCGCCGCAGCCGTCGGGCGTCCTCGTCGGCGGACTCCGCCGTCCCCACCCCGAGCCGCCGGACGAGCGGCGCGAGGGTCAGGCCCTGCGCGACGAGCGTCACCAGCACGGTGAGGAGGGCGACGAGCACGACCTCGGACCGGTGGGGGAACGGGCCGTCCTCCCCCGTCAGCGGCAGGGCCAGCGCGGTCGCGACCGTCACCACCCCGCGCATGCCCGCCCACGAGGCCACGGTCGCCTCCCGCCACCCCGCCGGCGTCGCCGATCCCCGCCGCCGCGCGCGCCGGCCCGCGAGCGCCGACGCGCCGTGGACGACGGCGAAGCGCACGACGACGAGGACCCCGATGACCGCGGCCGCCAGGCCCAGCGCGTGACCGTCCCCGAGGCGGGAGGTGTCCTCCAGCGCCGAGGTGAGCTCCAGGCCGAGGAACCCGAAGAGCAGTCCGGTGACGAGGAAGTCGACGTAGCGCCAGACCGACCGACCCAGCACCCACCCCGCCGACGTCGAGGCCCGGTGGCCGCGCGAGCGCAGGAAGTACCCGGCGGCCAGGACGGCCAGCACGCCCGAGGACTCCACGGCGTCCGCGAGCAGGTACACCGCGAAGGGCAGCGCCAGCGTGATCGTCGTCTCCACGGAGGCGTCGGCCAGGCGGGACAGCGCCGCCCGGGCGGCCACTCCGCCCGCGAGCCCGACGAGGACGCCGCTGACCACCTGCAGCGCGAGCCGCCACCCGACCTCCCCCAGTCCGATCCCACCGGCCACGACGGCGATGAGCCCGACCTGGTAGGTGGTCAGGGCGGTGGCGTCGTTGAACTGGCCCTCCCCCTCCAGGACCGTGACGAGCCGCGGCGGCAGCCGGAGCGTGCGGGCCACGGCCGTCGCGGCCACCGGGTCCGGCGGGGCGACGACCGCGCCGAGCACGACGGCGACCGCCCACGGCAGCCCGAGCAGGTGACCCACGACCGCCACGGCGGCCGCGCTGGCCGCCGTGAGACCGACGGCGAGGACCGTCACGGCGCGGGCGTCGGCGCGCAGTTCACGCACGGAGCCGCGCAGCGTCTGGGCGAACAGCAGCGGCGGCAGGACGAGCGGGAGGATGACGTCCGGCGGCACCCGCGGGGTCGGCACGACCGGGACGAGCGCGAGCAGGAGGCCGTACAGGGTCAGCGCGATCGGCTGCGGGACCCCCACCCGCCCGGCGAGCGGGGTGAGGACGACGATCCCCAGGAGGAGCAGGCCGAGCAGCGCGACGACGTCCACCCCGCGATCCTCACCCCGGTACCGGAGCGGCGCCGGGTGGAGGGTCCGCGCCGACCTGCGGGCCGGGGGCGGCCCTCCTAGGGTGCGGAGCGTGCTGGGACTGCCTGACCACGTGACCGCGCTCCTGTTCGACCTCGACGGGGTGCTCACCGACACGGCCGCCGTCCACGACCGCGCGTGGACGGCGACGTTCGACGCGTTCCTGCGCGCGCACGCCGAGCACACCGGGGAGGAGTTCCGCGCCTTCGACCCCGAGGGCGACTACGCGGCCTTCGTCGACGGCAAACCCCGCGCCGACGGGGTGCGCGACTTCCTCACCTCCCGGGGGATCACACTGCCGGAGGGTTCGGCGGACGACCCCGCCGACCAGGCCTACGAGGACACGACGGTCGCGGGGCTGGGGAACCGGAAGAACGCCGACCTGCTGCGGCGCATCGACTCCGACGGCGTGGCGGTGTACGAGGGGTCCCGGCGCTACCTGCAGGCCGCCCGGGAGGCGGGCCTGCGGCGGGCGGTGGTGTCCTCCAGCGCGAACACCCGGCAGGTGCTCGAGGTGACGGGGCTGGCCGAGTTCGTGGAGGAGCGCGTCGACGGGGTCACGTTGGCCGAGCGGCACATCGCCGGCAAACCCGCCCCCGACAGCTACCTCGCCGGCGCCCGTGCGCTGGGCGTCGAGCCCGAGCACGCCGCCGTGTTCGAGGACGCGCTGTCAGGGGTCGCCGCGGGACGGGCCGGGGGTTTCGGAGCCGTCGTCGGGGTGGACCGCAAGGGTCGTGCCGACGCGTTGCACGAGCACGGGGCGACGCTCGTCGTGGGCGACCTCGCCGACCTGCTGGGACCGGCGTCGTGATCGCGCAGGACACCTTCCCGGTCGACCCGTGGCTGGTGCGGGAGACGCAGCTCGTGCTGGACCTGCTCGGCTCGTCCGAGTCCGTCTTCGCGCTGTCCAACGGGCACATCGGGTTCCGCGGGAACCTCGACGAGGGCGAACCGCACGGCCTGCCCGGGACGTACCTGAACTCCTTCCACGAGGAGCGTCCGCTGCCGTACGCCGAGGCCGGCTACGGCTACCCCGAGGTCGGGCAGACGGTCGTCAACGTCACCGACGGCAAGCTCGTCCGGCTGTTCGTCGACGACGAACCCTTCGACGTGCGGTACGGGACGCTGACGTCGCACGAACGCGTGCTGGACCTGCGGGCCGGGACGCTGGTGCGGACGGCGGAGTGGACCTCCCCGGCGGGCAAGCGCATCCGGGTGCGGTCCACGCGCCTGGTCTCGTTCGTGCAGCGCGCCTGCGCCGCGGTCGAGTACGTCGTGGAGGCGGTCGACCAGCCGATCCGCGTCACGCTGCAGTCCGAGCTCGTCGCCAACGCCGCCATGCCCGAGCAGTCCGACGACCCGCGGGTGGCGGCCGTCCTGAGCTCACCGCTGCAGGCCGTCGAGGGCGACTCCGGGAGGGCCGGGGCCACGCTCGTGCACCGCACGCGGGTCAGCGGGCTGCAGATGGCCGCGGGCATGGAGAACCACGTGGCCGCGCCGGGCCGGGTGGACGTCGAGACCCACGACGCGCCGGACTGGGCCCGCACCACGGTCGTGTCGTCCCTGGACCCCGGTCAGGAGCTGCGGCTGACGAAGTTCGTCGCCTACGGCTGGTCGGCGCTGCGGTCGACGCCGGCGCTGCGCGACCAGGTGGCGGGGGCGTTGTCGGGGGCGCGGTTCACGGGTTTCGAGGGGATGCTCGCCGAGCAGCGGGAGTACCTCGAGGAGTTCTGGGACGCCGCGGACGTCGAGGTCGAGGGCGACGCCGAGGTGCAGCAGGCCGTGCGGTTCGCGCTGTTCCACGTCCTGCAGGCCGGGGCGCGCGCCGAGCAGCGCGGCATCGCCGCCAAGGGCCTGACGGGGCCCGGGTACGACGGGCACACGTTCTGGGACACCGAGGCGTACGTCCTGCCCGTCCTGACGTACACCGCCCCGCAGGCGGCGGCCGACGCGCTGCGCTGGCGGGCCCGCACGGTCGACCCCGCGCGGCAGCGCGCCACCGAGCTCGGTCTGCGCGGCGCGGCCTTCCCGTGGCGCACGATCCGCGGCCAGGAGTCCAGCGGGTACTGGCCGGCGGGGACCGCGGCGTTCCACGTCAACGCCGACATCGCCGCCGCGGTCGAGCGGTACCGGGTCGCGACGGGCAGCGAGGACCTGGAGACCGACGGGGGCCTCGTCGTCCTCGTCGAGACGGCGCGGCTGTGGATGTCGCTGGGCCACCACGACGCCCGCGGCGGCTGGCACGTCGCCGGGGTCACGGGTCCGGACGAGTACACGGCCGTCGTGGTCGACAACGTCTTCACGAACCTCGCGGCGGCGCAGAACCTCCGGGTGGCCGCGGACGCCTGCGCCCGCCAGCCCGACCTGGCCCGGTCCCTCGGTGTCGACCTGGAGGAGCAGGCGACGTGGCGGGACGCGGCCGCCGCCGTCGTCGTCCCCTACGACGAGGACCTGCGCGTCCACCAGCAGTGCGAGGGGTTCACGCGGCGGCCCGAGTGGGACTTCGAGGCGCACCGGGAGTACCCGCTGCTGCTGCACTCGCCGTACTTCGACCTGTACCGCCGGCAGGTGGTCAAGCAGGCCGACCTGCAGATGGCGCTGTTCTGGTTCCCCGACGCCTTCAGCGCGCAGGACAAGGCGCGCGCCGTCGACTACTACGAACGCCGCACGGTGCGGGACTCGTCGTTGTCGGCTGCGGTGCAGGCGATCACGGCCGCCGAGGTGGGGCACCTCGAACTGGCCCACGACTACGTCTACGAGGCGGCGACCGTCGACCTGCGCGACCTGCACCACAACACCGGCGACGGCCTGCACATGGCCTCCCTCGCCGGGACGTGGCTGGCCCTGGTCCACGGGTTCGGCGGGATGCGCGACACCGGCGGCGCGCTGAGGTTCGACCCGCACCTGCCCTCGGGGATGTCCCGGCTGCGGTTCACGATCCGGTGGCGGCAGGCGAAGCTGTGCGTCGACGTCCGCCCCGACGCCGTGACCTACACCGTCCGCGACCACGGCTCGAGCATCGACCTGCGCCACGGGGACGAGGAGCTCACCGTGCACTCCGGCGAGCCGGTGACGCGGCCCCTCACGACCCTCGTGCCGCTGCTCCCCCGCCCCGTCCAGCCGCCCGGCCGCGCGCCGCACCACCGGGACCTCCCCAGCTGACCGCCCGTTCCCGCGTGGAAAACACTCTTTCCGCCCTTCGAGAGCGCTCTCGAGGGGCGGAAAGAGTGTTTTCCGCGCAGGAACGGGCGGTGCGAGCGGTCAGGCGCGCGTGAAGGTGGCCGTCATGGCGGTGTGGCGCTCGCCGTCGGCGAGGGGGACGTTGTCCATGCGCAGGGCGAGGGCATCGGCGTCGGAGGCCAGGGCCACCTCCCAGCGCCACCGACCCTCGGCGTAGTCGTAGGCCACGACGACGGTGCCGTCCTCGTGGACCCGGCCGGTGAGGACGCGGGCCTCGGGAGCCTGGTGCCAGGAGTCGCCCCAGAGCGCGACGACCGGGCCGGCGTCCGGGGTGCCGTCGGCGGGCCCGAGGGCGAGCAGTCCCGCCTGGGGGCCGTCGTCCGGGTGCTCCCAAGTGTAGGCGACCGTCGTCATGGCCCCGCTCACCTGCACGACGGCCGTGGCCGGCGCGGGGTGCGGGGCGTCGTCGGCCAGCAGTCGGAAGGCGTTCTCGCCGGTCCAGGTCCCGGCGCGGTCCGCGGAGGAGGACATGCACCGAGCGTAGCCATCGACGCTCAGGACGTCAGGACGGCGAGCGGTGCAACTTGACGGCGTGGCGGGCGGCGGCCCGGCCGCGACGGCGGTCACCGGCGGCGTCGTAGGCGATGGCCAGGCGGTACCAGGCGCCGGCGTCCTGCGGGGTCGCCTCCACCTCGGCCTTGGCCTGCTCCCACTCGCGGGCCCCGGCGGCCCGGTCGATGCGCCCGGCCGCGGTGCGTTCGAGGTCGTCCGCGGGCAGCTCACCGCGCTCGGCGAGCTCGCGGCCCAGCCGCTCGGTGGCCAGGCCGAAGAGGAGCTCGCGGACCACGGCCCACAGCCCCACGACGGGCAGCAGGAACAAGGCGATGCCCAGGAGGACCCCCGCCCACTCGCCGGTGCGGACGAGCTGCACCCCGAGGTTCCCGAGGAAGACGAAGTAGAACAGCAGCGCGGCCACGCTGACCGCGATGACGACCTTGGTGCGCACGCCCGCCACTGCTCCGTCCTCAGTCCAGGTCGAGGTAGTGCTCGAGGCCGACCGTCACGCCCGGGCGGGACGCGACCTGTCGCACGCCGACGAGCAGACCGGGCATGTACGCGGACCGGTCGTAGGTGTCGTCGCGCAGGGTCATGGTCTCCCCCGGCCCACCTAGCACGACCTCCTGGTGGGCGGTCATCCCGCGCATCCGGACGGCGTGGACGTGGATGCCGTCGACGACCGCCCCGCGCGCGCCGGGCAGCTCGGTGGTCGTGGCGTCCGGCACGTCGCCGAGCCCGGCGTCCGCGCGGGCGGTCGCGATGAGCTTGGCGGTGCGGATGGCCGACCCGCTGGGGGCGTCGACCTTGTCCGGGTGGTGCAGTTCGACGACCTCCACGGACTCGAAGAACGGGGCGGCCTTCGCCGCGAGCTGCATGACCAGCACCGCCCCGATGCCGAAGTTCGTCGCGATGAGCACGTGGCGGTCGGCGGCCTGCGCCCACGCCGTCACCTGCTCGACGCGGTCGGCGGTGAAGCCCGTGGTGCCGGTGACGACGTGCATCCCCTGACCCAGGGCCCACTCGACGTTGGCCATGACCTGGTCGGGCACGGTGAGGTCGACGAAGACGTCGCTGCCCACCGCCGCGGCGAGGTCGTCACCGCGGCCGAGGGCGGCCACCAGTTCGAGGTCCGGCGCGGCCTGCACGGCGGCGACGGCGAGCGACCCCATCCGCCCGCGCGCCCCCGCCACGGAGACCCTCGTCACTGCACGACCCCGGTGAAGCCCGTGTCGTCGCCGAACGGGCCGACGACGGTCACGGACCGCGGACGTGCGAGCAGGTCGGCCGCCATGGCCTGGACCTCCTCGGCCGTCACGGACCGGATCCGCGACAGCACCGCGTCGACGTCGAGGAACTGCCCGTGGGTCAGCTCGGACTTGCCGAGGCGGTTCATGCGCGAGCCGGAGTCCTCCAGGCCCAGCACGAGACCACCGGTGAGCTGGCCGATGCCACGGGCCAGCTCCTCGCTCTCCAGCGGCGCGTCGCCGAGCTTCGCGAGCTCGGCGAGCATGAGGTCGCTGACCTGCGCGGCCTTCGCCGGGGAGCACCCGGCGTACAGGCCGACGTAGCCGGAGTCGGCGTAGTTCGCGTTGAACGAGTACACCGAGTACGCCAGGCCCCGCTTCTCGCGGACCTCCTGGAACAGCCGCGAGCTCATCCCGCCGCCGAGGACGGCGTTGAGCACCGAGAGCGTGAACCGGCGCGGGTCGGTCGCGGTGATGCCCGTCATGCCCAGCAGGACGTGCGCCTGCTCGGTCTGCCGGTCCACCACGAGGGCGCGGCCGCGGTCCAGACCGCCGGCCACCTCGCCGCTGACCCGGCGGGCCCGCGGGGCGGCCTGGCCGAGGTCACCGGCGGCGCGGTCCAGCTCGCGCTGCACCGTGGCGACGACCTCGTCGTGGTCGAGCCCGCCCGCGGCCGTGAAGACCAGCGTGGAGGGCTGGTAGTGCTCGCGGTAGTGCGCCCAGACGTCGTCGCGGCCGACGGCCCGGATGGTGTCGGGGGTGCCCCCGATGGGCCGGGCCAGCGGGTGCTCGCCCAGGACCAGCTCGGCGAAGCGCTCGTGCGCCACGTCGCCCGGGTCGTCGTCGTTCATCGCCAGCTCCTCGAGGATGACCTCGCGCTCGCTGGTGAAGTCGTCGTCGTCGAGGACGGCGGAGGTGACCATGTCGGTCACGACGTCGATCGCCATCGGCAGGTCGGAGTCCAGGACCCGTGCGTAGTAGGTCGTGTGCTCCTTGCCGGTGGCCGCGTTGGCCTCCCCGCCCACGGCGTCGAACGCCGAGGCGATGTCCATCGCGTCACGCCGCTCGGTGCCCTTGAACAGCAGGTGCTCGAGGAAGTGCGTGGAGCCGAAGTGGCCCTTCGTCTCGTCGCGCGAACCGACGCCGACCCAGCAGCCGATGCTCGCCGAGCGCTGCCCCGGCATGGCCTCGGTCAGCACGCGGGCCCCGCACGGCAGCACCGTGCGGGTGACGACGGCCCCGTCGACGTCCGACAGGACGGTGGTAGCGGGAACCCCGCCGGCCGCCACGGTGGGCAGCTCGACGGGGTTCCCGGTCGGGTTCGACGTCACGTCAGGCGTCGGCCGTCTCGGCGGCGTCGGCGGAACCCTCGGCCGCGGCCTCCTCGGCGACGACCGGCACGAGCGACAGCTTGCCGCGCGGGTCGATCTCGGCGATCTCGACCTGGACCTTCTGGCCCACCGAGACGACGTCCTCGACGTTGTCCACGCGCTTGCCACCGGACAGCTTGCGCAGCTGCGAGATGTGCAGCAGGCCGTCCTTGCCGGGCATGAGCGAGACGAACGCGCCGAAGGTCGTCGTCTTGACGACGGTGCCGAGGTAGCGCTCGCCGACCTCGGGCATCGTCGGGTTGGCGATGGCGTTGACCGCTGCGCGGGCCGCCTCCGCCGAGGGACCGTCGACGGCCCCGATGAACACCGTGCCGTCGTCCTCGATGGAGATGTCGGCGCCGGTGTCCTCCTGGATCTGGTTGATCATCTTGCCCTTGGGCCCGATGACCTCGCCGATCTTGTCCACGGGGACCTTGACGGTGATGATGCGTGGCGCGGTCGGCGACATCTCGTCCGGGGTGTCGATGGCCTCGGCCATGACGTCCAGGATGTACAGGCGCGCGTCGCGGGCCTGGGTCAGCGCACCGGCCAGGACCGAGGCCGGGATCCCGTCGAGCTTGGTGTCGAGCTGGATCGCGGTGACGAACTCCTTGGTCCCGGCGACCTTGAAGTCCATGTCCCCGAACGCGTCCTCGGCACCGAGGATGTCGGTCAGCGCCGCATAGCGGGTCTCGCCGTCGACGGTGTCGGAGATGAGGCCCATGGCGATGCCGGCGACGGCCGCGCGCAGCGGGACACCCGCGTTGAGCAGCGACAGCGTCGAGGCGCAGACGGAGCCCATCGAGGTGGACCCGTTGGAGCCCAGCGCCTCGGAGACCTGGCGGATCGCGTAGGGGAACTCCTCGCGGGCCGGCAGGACGGGGACGAGGGCGCGCTCGGCGAGGGCGCCGTGCCCGATCTCGCGCCGCTTGGGCGAGCCCACGCGACCGGTCTCACCGGTCGAGTACGGCGGGAAGTTGTAGTTGTGCATGTAGCGCTTGCGCGTCACCGGGGACAGCGTGTCGAGCTGCTGCTCCATGCGGAGCATGTTGAGCGTCGTGACCCCGAGGATCTGGGTCTCGCCGCGCTCGAACAGCGCCGAACCGTGCACGCGGGGCAGGACCTCGACCTCGGCGGACAGCGTCCGGATGTCGGCCAGGCCACGACCGTCGATGCGCACGCCGTCCTTCAGGACGCGCTGGCGGATCAGGGTCTTCTGCACCGAGCGGTACGCGGCGGAGATCTCCTTCTCGCGGCCCGCGTAGGCCTCGGCGAGCTCGCCCTTGACGCGGTCCTTGATCTCGTCGATCCGGGTCTCGCGCTCCTGCTTGCCGGCGATGGCCAGCGCGGCGGCCAGCTCGGTCGCGGACGCGTCGAAGACGGCCTGGTAGGTGTCGTCGGCGTAGTCCGGGAACGTCGGGAAGGCGGCGGTCGGCTTGGCGGCCGTGGCGGCCACCTCGGCCTGCGCGCGGACCAGCTCGGCGATGAACGGCTTGGCCGCCTCGAGACCGGCGGCCACGACCTCCTCGGTCGGGGCGGTGGCGCCCTGGTCCTTGATGAGGTTCCAGGAACCCTCGGTCGCCTCGGCCTCGACCATCATGATCGCGACGTCCTGCGACCCGTCCGCGGCGGTCACGACGCGGCCGGCGACGACCATGTCGAAGACGGCGCGCTCGAGCTCGGAGTGGCGCGGGAACGCGACCCACTGGCCGTCGATGAGCGCGACGCGCACGCCACCGATCGGGCCGGAGAACGGCAGGCCCGAGAGCTGGGTGGACAGGGAGGCGGCGTTGATGGCCACGACGTCGTAGGCGTCGTCGGGGTGGATCGCCATGACGGACACGACGACCTGGACCTCGTTGCGCAGACCCTTGACGAAGCTCGGGCGCAGCGGGCGGTCGATGAGGCGGCAGGCCAGGATCGCCTCGGTGGAGGGGCGGCCCTCGCGTCGGAAGAACGAGCCGGGGATCTTGCCCGCGGCGTAGCTGCGCTCCTCGACGTCGATCGTCAGGGGGAAGAAGTCGAACTGCTCCTTCGGCGACTTGCCGGCGGTCGTGGCGCTCAGCAGGAACGTCTCGCCGTCGAGGTAGACGCTCGCGGAACCGGCGGCCTGCTTGGCGAGGCGGCCGGTCTCGAAGCGGACGGTGCGGGTGCCGAACGAGCCGTTGTCGATGACGGCTTCGGCGGCGGTGATCTCAGGACCCTCCAAGGGGTTCCTCCTCCGGGTTGGCGCGGCACCCGCGCGCCCCGGCCTTCGATCGAGACCCACGGAGGGCCCAGCTGGGCTGGGACGTCCGGAGGCCACTACCGAGGACCGGTGCGACGCTGCGCGGTACCGCTGGGTGTGCTGCTCGCAGGTGGTGCACCTGCGAGTCTGCCGCGAGTGCGGCACGGACGCGCAACAGGGGTGGCCCCGAGAAGCGGGACCACCCCTGTCGCGTCAGGTCCCTGACCGGTGGGTCAGCGACGGATGCCCAGTCGCTCGATGATCGAGCGGTAGCGGTTGATGTCCTTCTTGGCCATGTACTTGAGCAGGTTGCGACGCTGGCCGACCAGCAGCAGCAGCCCGCGGCGGCTGTGGTGGTCGTGCTGGTGCGTCTTGAGGTGCTCCGTCAGGTCGCGGATGCGCTGGGTCAGCATCGCGACCTGGACCTCCGGCGAGCCGGTGTCGCCCTCGGTGGTGGCGTACTCGGCCATGATCTTCTGCTTCGTGGCGGCGTCGAGGGGCACTCGTCTCTCCTTGCACTCGTTGCGCGGTGCCTCGGGGCTGATCCACCCGGGCGCTCTGGGTCCGCGGCCGATCGAACGGCAGTGACCAGGCTACCAGCGGGCCACCCGGGCCAGGACCAGGGGTGCGCCGGCCTCAGCCGAGCAGCAGAGCGCGGCAGCGCGCGACGTCGCGCTCCATCTGCTCCACGAGCGGGCCGATCCCCTCGAAGCGCAGCGTCGGGCGCAGGTGGGCCACGAAGTCCAGGTCCACGCGCTCGCCGTAGAGGTCCAGGACGTCGTCCGGTCCGGCCCCGGGCTGGCCGGGCAGGCAGTACGCCTCGACCTGGCGGCGCAGGCCGTCGAACGTCGGGTTGGTGCCGATGGACACGGCCGCGGCCAGGCGCACGCCCGAGGGCCGGGTGAGCCAGCCCGCGTAGACGCCGTCGGCCGGCACGAGCCCCACGGCGCCGTCGGTGTCGAGGTTGGCCGTGGGGTAGCCGAGCTCGCGGCCGCGGTGGTCGCCGTGCACGACGGTCGAGCTCACGCGGTGCGGGTGCCCCAGCATGTGGTCGGCGCGCTCGACGTCCCCGGCGGCCAGCGCCTCGCGGACGGCGGTCGAGCTGACCCGGTGCTCACCCGTCCCCGGGTCGCCCAGGTCGTCGAGCACGACCACCTCGAAGCCGTGCCGGCGGCCGAGCTCCTGCATGGTCGCCAGGTCCCCGGAGTTGGCGCGGCCGAACCGCACGTCGTGGCCGACGACGACGACCTGCGCCCGCAGCGCGGTGACGAAGACGTCCTCGACGAAGCGCTCGGGGCTCCAGGCGGCGAGCTCGCGCGTGAACCGCATGACGAGCACGGCGTCCAGCCCGGTGCGCTCGAGCAGGTCGAGGCGGTGGTCGAGCCCGGTCAGCAGCCCGGGGGCCCGGTCGGGGTCGAGGACCTGCAGCGGGTGCGGGTCGAAGGTGACGGCGACCGACCCGAGACCGCGCGAGCGGGCGAGGTCGGCGACCCGTCCCAGGACGGCGGCGTGACCGCGGTGGACCCCGTCGAAGTTGCCGATGGTGACGACCGACCGGCCGAACCCGGGTTCGACGTCTGACAGGTCTTCCCACCGCTGCACGCTGACACTGTGCCAGCAGCCGGTCGCGCACCCCGAACGCGGGCTGGCTAGCGTCGTGGGCGGGACCCACCGTCGTGGACCGACGCAGCAGACTCGCCGAGCCCGTCCGCGGGCCGCAGCACAGGAGGACACAGATGACCGAGGACCACGTGAAGGGGCCCGTCGACCCGACCACCACGGCGGCCTGGTCGACGCTGACCGACCACCGCGAGGCCACCACCCCGGACCTCGCCGGCTGGTTCGCCGCCGACCCCGAGCGCGCCCGGCGGCTGAGCTTCGGCGTGGCCGACCTCTTCGTCGACCTCTCGAAGAACCTCGTCACCGACGACACGGTCGCGGCCCTGCTGCAGCTCGCCGAGCAGACCGGCGTCCTCGCCCGTCGCGACGCGATGTTCGCCGGCGAGCACATCAACGTCACCGAGGACCGCGCCGTCCTGCACACCGCGCTGCGCCGTCCGCCGGGTTCGGCCCCCGCCCTCGTCGTCGACGGCCAGGACGTCGACGCCGACGTGCAGGCCGAGCTGACCAAGGTGTTCGCCTTCGCCGACGCCGTCCGCAGCGGGCAGTGGAAGGGCGTCACCGGCAAGGCCATCACGCACGTCGTCAACATCGGCATCGGCGGGTCCGACCTCGGCCCGGTCATGGCCTACGAGGCCCTGAAGCCGTACGTGCAGGCCGGGCTGGAGTGCCGGTTCGTCTCCAACATCGACCCGACCGACGTCGCCGAGACGACGAAGGACCTCGACCCCGAGACGACGCTGTTCATCGTGGCCTCCAAGACGTTCGGCACGCTGGAGACCCTGACGAACGCCCGGCTGGCGCGCGCCTGGCTGTGGCGCGAGCTGGCGGCGGCCGGTGTCCTCGCCGACGACGACGCCGCCCGCAAGGACGCCGTGGCCAAGCACTTCGTCGCCGTGTCGACCGCCCTGCAGAAGGTCGCCGACTTCGGCATCGACCCCGCGAACGCGTTCGGGTTCTGGGACTGGGTGGGCGGCCGGTACTCCGTCGACTCCGCGATCGGCACGTCGCTGGCCGTCGCCGTCGGCCCGGAGAACTTCCGCGAGTTCCTCGCCGGGTTCCACGCCGTCGACGAGCACTTCCGCACCACCGAGCCGGCGCAGAACGTCCCGCTGCTCATGGGCCTGCTCAACGTCTGGTACGTGAACTTCCTGGGCGCGCACACCCACGCGGTGCTGCCCTACTCGCAGTACCTGCACCGGTTCGCGGCCTACCTGCAGCAGCTCACGATGGAGTCGAACGGGAAGTCCGTCCGCTACGACGGCGAACCCGTCACGACCGACACCGGCGAGGTCTTCTGGGGCGAACCCGGCACCAACGGCCAGCACGCGTTCTACCAGCTCATCCACCAGGGGACCCGGGTCATCCCGGCCGACTTCATCGCGTTCGCGACGCCCGCCCACCCCCTCGTGGACGAGGCCGCCGACGGGGCCGACGTCCACGCGCTGTTCATGGCGAACTTCTTCGCCCAGACCAAGGCGCTGGCGTTCGGCAAGTCCGCCGAGGAGGTCCGCGCCGAGGGCACGGCCGAGGACGTCGTCCCCGCGCGGGTGTTCTCGGGGAACCGGCCGACCACGTCCATCATGGCGCCGTCCCTGACGCCGTCGGTGCTCGGTCAGCTCATCGCGCTGTACGAGCACATCACGTTCGTCGAGGGCGCTGTGTGGGGCATCGACAGCTTCGACCAGTGGGGCGTGGAACTCGGCAAGAAGCTGGCGCTGGAGATCGCGCCCGCCCTGACCGGGGACTCCTCGGCGCTCGACGCGCAGGACCCCTCGACGGGGTCGCTCATCCGGTACTACCTGGAGCACCGCGCGAACTGACCCCCGGGTGACGTTGCGCCGCCGCGGGATCCGGCTGGATCCCGCGGCGGCGCAACGGGTCAGGCCGGCGGGGTCCCGTCGCCGGGACCGTAGGAGAACTCCGGCCAGCCGTCCGCCCACTCGACCTCGCGCACCTGCATGCGGATCGTCCCGCCGGTGCGCGCGTCGTAGTAGTGGTGCACGGCGTACGTGCGGCCGCGGTCCTCGAGCACGTCGAGCGCACCGGGTCCGACCTGGTTCCCTCGCGCGCGCAGCAGCGACGTCCCGCCCCCGTCGGCCATCGGCCGGCCGGTCCGGTCGACGAAGGGACCGGTGGGGCTGGTGGAGCGCCCCACCACCGTCTCGTAGGTGCTGTCGACACCGCGGCAGCAGGCCCCCCAACTCGCGGTGAGGTACCAGAACCCGCCGTGCCGGAACACCTGCGGGTTCTCGATCGCGTTCGGCGGGACCTCGGGGTTGCTGGCCAGGTGCCGCACGGGCCCGACGGGGGTGTCCATGTGCCGCAGTTCCTGCACCTGGATCCCGCCCCAGAAGGAACCGAAGGCGATCCACCACCTCCCGCCGGCCTGGTAGACGTCGGGGTCGATCGCGTTCCAGTCGTCCTCCGCGTCCGAGGTCAGCACGGGCCCGTGGTCGACCCAGCTGTCCAGGTCGCCGGGCGTCCGCGTCGTGGCCAGCCCGATGGCGGACCGGTTCGTCCCGAAGCTGCTGGCGGCGTAGTAGAGGTGGAAGGTTCCGCCGCGTTCGACGACGTGCGGGGCCCAGAGGTGGGCCACGCCGTAGTCCCGCGTCCAGGCCGGCAGGTCGATCGCGCCCAGGGAGACCCACGGGCCGGCCGGGGACCGGTCGGAGCGGCGCAGGAAGATCCCGCCCGGGTCGTCGGGGTTCGCGATCCCCGTCGAGGCGACGTAGTAGATGCCGCGGTCGGAGAACAGGGTCGGGTCGTGCACCGGGTCGTCGATGACGCCCTCGACGTAGTCGCCGACGTCGCCCGTCATCACGAGCTTGCCGGTGGGGGGCGGGCCCTGGTGCCCGTTGGCCGATGCGGTGGCCGTGGCGGGGACGGACAGCGCCAGCACCGCGACGGTCGCGGCGAGGGTCCGGCGGCGGTGGGTGCGGTGGCTTCGGGTGGAGGCGTCCACGGCGTCGTCTCGCTCTCGTCGTCGAGGTCGGGTCGCCCCTACCCTGCCCGTCCCTTGCAGCGATGTGAAGGGGTCGGGTCAGTCCGCCGGCAGGGTGAGCGGCACGCGGTCGGAGCCGTCCGCGGCAATCCGGACGGGCACGTCCCACTCCGCGCGGTGCAGGCGGCAGGCCGCGCCGGGCCTGCCGTCGTCGTCGCACGTCGCCGCCCGCGCCGCGACGTGGAGCACCCCCTCGGTCGCCCCGTCGGCCAGGACCAAGCGGCGCGAGAGCGCCTGTCCCGCAGCCGGTCCCGCGAGCAGGAGGGTCAGGGGCGTCGCGGTGACGACGAGGTGGGTCCCGCCGTCCCCCCGCTCGTCCACGCGCGTCCCCGGCGGCGGGGTGAAGGCCACCTCGAGGAGGACCTCCCCCGGGCGCAGCTCGACGGGCGGCGTCGCGGCGCGCCGGTCCCGGCCGGGGGCGACATCGCGCACGAGCCGGTGCCCGGCGCTCTCGACCGTGGTGAGCACCGGGCCGTCAGGCAGCACGTCGACGGGTTCGGCGAGGTCGCGCAGGACCGTCGTCACCTCCTCCGCCACCGGGTCGTAGCGACGGACCGCGCCGTTGAAGGTGTCGGCCACCAGCACCGTCCCGTCGGTGTCGACCGCGACGCCGAGGGGGTGCTGGAACTGCGCCCGTCCGGCCGGCCCGTCGCGGAACCCGAACTCGAACAACCCCGTGCCCACGTGCGTCCGGACGACGTACCCGGGACGGGCCACGGGGTCGACGTTGGCGAAGCGGTGGTCGGTGACGACGGGAACGGTCCGGTCGGGTTCGTCCCCGGACTCGTTGCGGCGCAAGCTCCGCAGCGCGGACGTCTCCGCGTCGACGAACCAGAGCCTGTCCCCTCCGGACCCGACGGCGAGCGCCGAGGGTTGCGCGCACCACGCCGCCTCCGCCGGGCCGTCGAGGATCCCCTCGGCCGTCGTCCCGGCGAGGACGCGGACCACTCCCGGTTCGGGGTCGAACGCCCAGAGCTGGTGCACGCCGGCCATCGCGACGACGAGCTGGCCGTCGAACCACGCGACACCCCAGGGACTGGACAGGTCCTGCGCGAGTGCGGGTCCGCCGCCGTCCCGGCGCCGCGCGGGACGACCGGTCCCGGCGACGGTGCGGACGGACCCGTCGGCCAGCCGGACCCCGCGCAGCGCGTGGTTGCCGGTGTCGGCGACGACGACGTCGTACCCGACGCGCTCGGCCACGTCGGCCGGCAGCAGGGTCAGACCCTGCGGACCGGCGAACCGGGGGGTCGTCCCGTCGCGCAGGCCGCGCTCCCCCGTGCCGATCCGCCGGAGCTCGGTGGTGAGGTCCCCGTCGAACTCCACGAGCCGGTGGTGCCCGGCGTCGGCGACGAGGACCGACCCGCCCGGCAACCGGAGGGCGCGGGCCGGGAACCGCAGCACCGACGGCTCGGGCTGCCGGGTGACCTCCAGGGAACCGTTGCGGCGCAGCGTGCCCTTCCGGCCGTGCTCCTCGACGAGGTCCGCCACGATGGTCCCCAGCTCGGTCGCGTGCCCCTCCCCGGACAGGGTCGCGACGACGTACCCCTCGGGGTCGAGGACCACGAGCGTCGGCCACGCGCGCGCCGCGTAGGCCCGCCAGGTGACGAGGTCGGCGTCGTCGAGCACGGGGTGGTTCACCCCGAGGCGGTCCACCGCCGCGTCGAGCGCGACGGGGTCGGCCTCGTGGGGGAACTTCGGCGAGTGCACGCCGACGGTGACCAGCACGTCCGCGAACGCCTCCTGCAGCGGCCGCAGCTCGTCGAGGACGTGCAGGCAGTTCACGCAGGAGCTCGTCCAGAAGTCGAGCAGGACCACCCGCCCCCGCAGGTCCTCGGGCGCGAGGGCAGGGCTGTTCAGCCACCGGCGGCCGACGAGCCGGGGCGCCCGGACCCGGGGACCCCGCGACGACAGCACCCCGTCAGACGCCGGGGAAGGGGAACCGCAGGACGGCCGCGCGGTTGGGGTCCTCGGACGGTCCGGGTTCGGGCACCGGGCCGACGTCGAGCTCGGCGACCGTGTCCTCCGGCCGGGTCCGCGGCGGGAGCGTGCGCCAGCGCGCCCTCGGGTCGGCCGACGTCCGTGCGTCCTGCGCCACCTCGTCCACGACTGCCTCCTCGGTCCGTCGAGCGCCACGTCCGCCGGCCCCACTGTCGCACCGGGCGACCGTCCCGGCCAGCCCCGCCGACGGCAGGGCCGTGACCACCGTCACATCAGGAAACCTGAACGTCAGCGTGGCCCGCGGCGTGTCGGGGGCGTGAGATCCCGACTCCTCGTCCTGGCCGCCGCCGGCCTCGCCACCGCCGTCCTCGCCGGGTGCAGCGGATCCTCCGCCGCCGACCCCGCGCCGTCCCCGAGCTCGACCTCTCCCTCGACCTCCACCGCGTCCCCGGCAGGCGACGACCGCCTCGACCGGACGGCGGAACAGGCCAACCTCGCCGTGGTCGACCAGCTCTTCCGGACGGCCCCGCCCGGGCTGACGGCCGGGAACCGGGCCGTCGTGGCCCGCACCGCCGCCGACGGTCCGTACGTCGCGGTGCACTGGCACGACGCGCAGGACCCGTCCCAGGCGTGGTCCGGCACGGCGCGCGTGGACCTGTTCCGCCTCGACGCGGGCAAGGTCGTCCAGCACTGGGCCCTGTCCCAGGACGTCCCCGCCGCGGGCGCGAGCGGCCACACGATGTTCGACGACGCGTGGACCGGGACCCCCGCGACGCTGACCGAGGAGCAGGAGGAGCGCCAGCGTCAGTTCGCGGTCGGCGCCTACGACACGTTGTTCCGCGACCAGGACGTGACCGTCCTCGACCGGTCCTTCGATCCCGACTACCGGCAGCACAACCCGCTGGTCCCCGACGGGACCGCCCCGCTGAAGCAGTTCTTCGCCGGCTCGTCGTTCCCACCCCAGGAGTCCGCGCTGTCGCTGTCCGACGGGGACGTCGTCTGGACGTTCTCCCGTCCCGTCGGCGGTGCGGCGCAGGACTTCACGGCCGCCGACCTGTTCCGCGTGGTCGACGGGAAGATCGTCGAGCACTGGGACGTCGTCCCGGTCGCCGCGGTGGGGCCGACCGCAGCCTGAGCCCTCGGATCACCAGGGCCGCAGCACCTCCCGCAGCAGCAGCGCGCGGTGGCGCAGGATCCACCGCGCGCTGTCCGTGCGCCACGCCAGCGCCCACAGCGGCTCGGGGTCGGTGCTCTCGGGCCGGACGTGCGCCTCGTCGGCCTGGGCGGCCGCGTCGGCCACGGCCACCTCGACGAGCAGCTCGACCAGCTCCTCCCGGCGGGCGAGCGGCAGCCCGTACCCGTCGAGCAACTGCCGCAGCTGCCGCGCCCGCTGGAGGGGACTCCCCAGCCCTTGCCGTTCGGCCACGACGTCGCCGACCAGCTGGCAGTTGAGCCAGCCCGCCTGGGCGAGCTCGACGAGCGGGTCGACGGGACCGGCCGCCTCCCAGTCGACGAGGGCCACCGGGAACCCGGCGCGGGACACCCAGTTCCACGGGCCCGTGTCGCCGTGCCCGACGACGCGCGGGCCGCGGCCGAGCTCGCGGACGAACCAGGGCTGCCACCGCGCGCCCGCCGGGGGCTCGAAGTCCGCGACCGCCCGGTGCAGCCCCCGCAGGGCGACACCGACACCGCCGACGGCCTCGTCCGCCCACGGCGCGGGGGCGAGGACCTCTCCCGGGACGAACTCCACGGCCTCCCGGCCGTCGGCCGCGAACCCCGTCCCCACCGGCCGCGGCGCCCCGGCGAACCCGCGCTCGGCGAGGTGGTGCAGCAGGGCGATCACGGCCTGCGACCACGGCGTGGCCGGGCGCAGGACGACGTCACCGCGCCGCGTCACGGCAGTCCGGCCACCACCGGTCAGCGCCACCTCGTCGTCGGGGTGGAGGTCGGGGTCCACGCCTCACCCCTCCCGGCGCAGGAGCCGGCGCGCGAGGTGCACGTCGGTGACGACGGAGGACAGCAGACCCGACCGCAGCAGCGCGTGGACGGCGTCCGTCTTGCCCCGTCCGCCTCCGACGCCGATGACGTCCGGGACCGCGCGCAGCTGCTCCTCCGAGATGCCGAGGCGGCGGTCGTCGAGCCCGGGGACGCGTCGGCCGTCGGCGTCGACCAGCAGCGCGCCGGTCTCGGCAACGACCCCCGCCGCGGCCAGCCGTGCGGTCTCCACCTCCCCCAGCAGCGCCGGGATCTGGGAGTGCTCGGGGGACCAGGCGCCGACCGCGACGACGGCGCGCGTCACCCGGGCGTGGGCCGCCAGGGTGGGGCGCAGGGCGCGGTGCGCGCGCAGCGTCGCTGCCGTCCGGGCGTCGCCGACGACGAGCGGGGCGAAGATCGAGAAGACCCGTCCGCCACTGGCCTCGCTGACCACGCGCGTGATGTCGGTCGCGGTGGCGCCCAGCTGACCGCCGAGGCCGGTGATCTGCACGACGTCGCACGCGGCGATGCCCTCGAGGTGGCCCGTCATGGCCCGCAGCGTGCGGCCGCAGTCGATGCCGAGCACGTCGTCGGCGGTGACGACCTCGCGCAGCAGGTCGGCGGCGACCTGGCCGAGGGGTTCGCGGACCCGGTCCTCGTCGGGCGTCTGCACCGCGAGCGCCCGCCGCAGTCCGTAGCGGGCCCGCAGCTCGTCGGAGACGGCGTAGTCGATGCCCGCGGGCGCCCGGACGTCGATGCGCACGATGCCGGCGGCCCGCGCGGCCTGCAGGACCCGCCCGACCTTGAACCGGGAGAGCCCCCGCTCGGTGGCGATGTCCACGCGGGAGACCCCGTCGACGTAGTGCCGGCGCGCGATGGCGACCACCTCGGTCAGCTCCTCCGGACCCACGCGCCCCATGCTCGCCGACGGCGGCTCGGAAGCGCAGCAGACTGCTCACGTGAGCAGACCGGTTGACCGGGCCCGTCCGGCTGCCCAGCATTCGGTGCCGTGACCCCGGAGCACTCCCGCAGCGGCGCGGGCGACCGCGTGGCCCTCGTGACGGGCGGCGCCAGCGGCATCGGCGCGGCCGTCGTCGCCGCCTACGCGGCCGAAGGCACCCGGGTCGCCGTCCTGGACCGCGACGAGCGGGCCCTGACGGGCGCCGGTGGCGACCTGCACGTCGCCGCGGACGTCACCGACCCCGTGGCCGTCGAGGAGGCCGTGGCGACTGTCGTGCGGGAGGCCGGCCGGCTCGACGCCCTCGTCGGCTGCGCCGGGACGGCGACGATCGCGCCCGCCCTCGACATCGACCTCGCCGGATGGGCCCGCACGCTCGAGGTGAACCTGACCGGGACCTTCGTCGTCGCGCGCGCCGTCGCGCGGCACCTGGCGGCGCACGGCGGCGGGCGCATCGTGACGATCGCCTCCCAGGCCGCGAGGGTCGGGCTGGAGGGGCACGTCGCCTACGCCGCCTCCAAGGCCGGACTGCTGGGCATGACCCGCACCCTCGCCCTGGAGTGGGGACCGCTGGGCATCACCGTGAACACCGTCTCCCCCACCGTCGTCCTCACGCCGCTGGCGCGGCCGAACTGGGAGAACGCGGCGGGTGAGGCGTTGCGCGCGCAGATCCCCGTGGGCCGGTTCGCCGAACCCGAGGAGGTCGCGGCCGCCGTGCTGTACCTGACGGGGCCGGGTGCGGCCATGGTCAGCGGGCACGACCTCGTCGTCGACGGCGGGTACACCGTCCGGTGACGGGACGGGCCTGAGAGGCTCCCCCAGAGTTCCACCCGCAGTTCGACCTCTGCGTTCCACCTCGACGAGGAGAAGACCATGACCGGGACCACCGTCCCCACCACGATGCGCGCGAGCGTCCTGCTGAAGCAGGGCGTGGTCGAGATGCAGGAGCGTCCGGTGCCGACGCCCGGCGACGGCGAGGTCCTCGTCCGCGTCGGCTCCGTCGGCGTCTGCGGTTCCGACGTCCACTACTACAAGCACGGCCGCATCGGCGACATGGTCGTGACCGCCCCGATCGTGCTGGGGCACGAGGTGTCCGGCACCGTCGTGTCCGTCGGCCGCGGGGTCGCCGAGTCCCGTGTCGGGGACCGCGTCGCGATCGACCCGCAGGTCCCCTGCCGCCAGTGCCGGCAGTGCAAGACGGGCCGCTCGAACCTCTGCCCGTTCATGGAGTTCTACGCGACGCCGCCCTTCGACGGGACGTTCTGCGACTACGTCACCGCCCCCTCCGACCAGGCGTACACCGTGCCGGACAGCCTGTCCGACGAGTCCGCCGCCCTGCTCGAACCGCTGAGCGTGGGGTTGTGGGCCGCGCACAAGGCCGACGTCGGCCCGGGCGACCAGGTGCTCATCGCCGGCGCCGGCCCGATCGGCGCGATGTGCGCCCAGGCCGTGCGCGCCCGCGGGGCGACCGACGTCGTCGTCACCGACTTCGTCGACTCCCGCCGCGAGCGGATCACGTCGTTCGGTGCGACCCGCGCACTGCACCCGGTCGCCGACGCCGAGGAGATCGCCGCCCTGCGCGCCGACGCGTTCATCGACTGCTCCGGCGCGACGCCGGCCGTGCTCTCGGGGATCGGCAGCACCCGTGGCGGCGGCACCGTCGTCCTCGTCGGGCTCGGCGCGGAGGAGATGCCCCTGCCCGTGCAGCTCATCGCCACGCGGGAGATCTCCGTCACCGGGGTGTTCCGCTACATCGACACCTGGCCGCGCGGCATCGCGCTGACCACCTCCGGCGCGGTGCACCTGGACGACATGGTCACCGCGCGGTACCCGCTGGAGCAGGTCGAGGACGCGCTCAACGCCGACTCCGACCCGCTGAGCATGAAGGCCGTCGTCGTCGTCAACGCACCCGAGGGGAACTGAGAGATGACCGTCCTGGACACGTTCTCGCTGCAGGGCAAGGTGGCCCTCGTCTCCGGCGGCTACCGCGGGCTGGGCCGCGCCTTCGCCCAGGCCGTCGCCGAGGCCGGCGCCGACGTCGTCGTGGCCGCCCGGAACGAGGAGGCGTCGGTGGCCGCGGCCGCCGAGATCGCGGCGAGCACCGGCCGCCGCGCGCTCGGGCTCCGCCTGGACGTCACCTCCCGCGCCGAGGTCGAGGCCGCGATCGCGCGCACGACCGAGGAGTTCGGGACGCTCGACGTCCTGGTGAACAACGCCGGCACCTGCGTCCACCGCCCCGCGCTGGACGTGACCGACGAGGAGTACGACGACGTCATCACGACGAACCTCAAGGGCGTGTGGCTGCCGAGCACCGTCGCCGCGCGCTGGATGGCCGAGCACGGCGGCGGGAGCATCGTGAACATCGGCTCCATCAGCGCCTCCATCGTCAACCGCCCGCAGCTGCAGCCGGTCTACAACGCCTCCAAGGCCGCGGTGCACCAGCTGACGAAGTCGCTCGCCGCGGAGTGGGCGCCGCTGGGCATCCGCGTCAACGCCGTCGCGCCCGGCTACGTCAAGACGGAGATGGCGCCCGTCGACCGGCCCGAGTTCCGCCGGATGTGGATCGAGGACGCGCCGATGCAGCGGTACGCGAGCCCGGAGGAGATCGCCGCGACGGTCGTCTACCTCGCCTCGGACGCCTCGAGCTTCTCGACGGGGTCGGTCGTCGTGACCGACGGGGGCTACACGCTCTTCTGACCCTCCGCGCGCGCCGCCGGGGTCCGCATCGTTGGCACCTCGCTTCCGATCATCGGGAGCGAGGTGCCGACGATGCTCCCCCGAGCGGAGCGAGAGGCGGCGGGAACAAGTGCGCCGGGGCCACGGTTCCCACCCTCGGCATGGACATGGCACAGGACTTCACCGAGCGGCTCCACATCGACCTCGGGCGGGCGCAGAGCGCCAGGTAGCGGGACGGCACACCACCGTTCCCGCCACCCCGTCGTCCCAGGAGTCCACCATGCTCACCCGCCTGCGCCGCACGCCGTTCGGCGTGCAGGTCCTCATCGGTCTCGTCCTCGGCATCGCCCTGGGCGCGCTCGCCCGCTCGATGGGCGGCACCGACGAGGACCCCAACTGGCTCACCACGACCCTGACCACCATCGGGTCCACCTTCGTGACGATGCTGCGGGTCCTGGTCCCGCCGCTCGTGGTCCTCGCCGTCCTCACTTCGATCGCCAACCTGCGGCAGGTGACCAACGCCGCCCGCCTGGCCTGGCAGACGCTGCTGTGGTTCGCGATCACCGCGCTCATCGCCGTCGGCATCGGCATCGCGATCGGCGTCCTCACCGACCCCGGCGAGCGGTCGTCCGTCGCGGCCAGCGCCGCGAAGGACCCGTCCTCGACGGGCTCCTGGCTGGACTTCCTGCAGGGCATCGTCCCGGGGAACACGTTCGGGCTGGAGGCGTCCGCTGCGAAGGACGGCAGCATCTCGCTGAACTTCAACGTGCTGCAGCTGCTCGTCATCGCCGTCGTCCTCGGCGTGGCGGTCCTCAAGGTCGGCGAGAAGGCCGAGCCGGTCCTGGCCTTCGCCCGCTCCGCGCTGGCCGTCGTCCAGACCGTCCTGTGGTGGGTCATCCGGCTCGCCCCCATCGGCACCGTCGGCCTGCTCGGCAAGGCCGTCGCGACGTACGGCTGGGACGCCCTGAGCCCACTGGGCGTGTTCGTCGTCGACGTCTACGCCGGGCTCGCGCTCGTCGTGCTCGTCGTCTACCCGCTGCTGCTGAAGGCCCACGGCCTGAGCGTGCGCAGCTTCGCGGCCGGGGTGTGGCCGGCGACCCAGCTGGGGTTCGTGTCGCGCTCGTCCATCGGCACGCTGCCGGTGACGCAGCGCGTGACCGAGGACCTGGGCGTCCCGCAGTCCTACGCCTCCTTCGCCGTGCCGCTGGGCGCCACCACGAAGATGGACGGCTGCGCCGCGATCTACCCGGCCCTGGCCGCGATCTTCGTGGCCGGCTTCTTCGGGGTCGACCTGTCGATCACCGACTACCTGCTCATCGCGTTCGTGTCCGTCGTCGGCTCGGCCGCCACGGCCGGCCTCACCGGCGCCACCGTCATGCTCACGCTGACGCTGTCGACGCTGGGGCTGCCGCTGGCCGGCGTCGGGCTGCTGCTGGCCATCGACCCGATCCTCGACATGGGCCGCACGGCCGTGAACGTCACCGGGCAGGCGCTCGTCCCGACCATCGTCGCCAAGCGCGAGGGCCTGCTCGACCTGGCCCGCTTCCGCGACCGGCGCGGGGTGCGGGAGACCGTCTCCGCCTGACGGTCGCCCGGCCGTCGCCTGGCGGTCCAGGACCGTTCAGGACGTCGCGGCCACCGACACGACGAGGTCCGTGGCCGACCACCCGGTCTCGGCGCGCGTCGGCCACCCGTGCCCGGCCCCCGGCAGGCGGTACACCGTCACCGGGGCCGGGCCCGGCCACGTCGTGACCTGCACCGGACCCGTCAGCGAGGCCCCGCCCGGGAGCGTCCACCGCTCCGGGGCGGGGCCCGTCGCGTTCGCCCGGCGGAAGGCCGCCACCGTCTCGTCCACCGACGCCAGCGCCGGCAGCCACGCCGAGCGGGCGGCCCGGCCCGCCCACGGCTGCACCGGGTCCGCGTCCCCGTGGCTCACCCAGACCGGGGGGCCGGCCCCGCCGCGCACGGCGGCGGGCAGGGGGCGGGTCGCCCCGGGGCCGGCGAGCAGCTCACCGGAGACCGCGACGGCGCCCGCCCAGTCCAGCGGGTGCCGGGCCGCCAGGACCATCGCCATGCCGGCGCCGTTGGAGAACCCGCTCACGACGACGCGGCCGGGGTGCACGGCGCCCTCGGCGACGAGCTGCGCCACGACGGCGCGGACGAAGGCGGCGTCGTCCGGTCCGTCCGGCCCGAGACGTCCGTCGTTCCAGGCCCGGCCCGCGGCCCGCGGCACGACGAGGGCGACCCCCGCCTCCGAGGCCGCGGCCGCCAGCCCGGTCCCGCGCGCGAAGGCTCCCGCCTCGCCGTCGAGGCCGTGCAGGGCCACCACGAGCGGCGCGCGTCCCGGGACCGGTGCCGGTTGCCAGAGGTAGCCGCGGGTCCCGCCCGCCGTCGCCAGCGAGCGTTCGACGAGCCGGGCGTCGGGCCTCGGGAGGTCGGGTGCCGCGACGTCGGGGGCCGCCACCACGGGCGTGGGGGGCGCCGGGGCCGCCTCCCGGACCCCGGCGCCACCGAGCAGCAGGACGAGCGCGAGGGCCGGGACGAGGACGGCACCGTCCCTCCCCCGACCCCTCACGGTGACCGACCCTAACCGCCCGTCACGAGGACGAGCAGGGGTTTGGCTCCACGCGGGGTGTCGCCGACGAGGGCCACGAGCGTCCCGTCGGGCGCGAACGCCCCGACGGGTCCCTCCAGCCCCGTCGCGGGGAGGAACCCGCCGTGCGCCAGGTTCCCCGCCTGGCGCTCGTCGACGTCCAGCACGGGGAACAGCCGCCGCGCCACCGCGGCGAGCGGCTCGACCCGCGGCTCGGTCTCCACCTGCTCCAACGTGCGCGCCTCGTCGAGCGTGAAGGGACCGGACCGGGTGCGGCGCAACGCCGTCAGGTGCCCGCCGACCCCGAGGGCCCGCCCGAGGTCGCGGGCCAGGGCCCGGACGTAGGTGCCGCTGGAGACCTCCACGACGACGTCGAGGTCCAGGAACGGGCCGTCGACGCGCCGGTCGAGGACGTCGAAGCGGGACACCGTCACCGGCCGCGGGGGCAGCTCGACGTCCTGCCCGCCGCGCACGCGGGCGTAGCTGCGCTGCCCGTCGACCTTGATGGCGGACACCGAGCTGGGGACCTGCTGGATCGGCCCCGTCAGCGCCCCGACGGCCGCGGCCAGCGCGTCGTCCGCCACCGCCGTCGCGTCCACCGGCTCGCCCAGCGGCTCCCCCTCGGCGTCGTCCGTGACCGTGGCGACCCCCAGCCGCACGGTGGCGGCGTAGGCCTTGTCGTGCGCGACGAGGTGGGTGAGGAACTTCGTGCCGCGGTTGGCGCCGAGGACGAGCACCCCCGTCGCCGCCGGGTCCAGCGTGCCCGCGTGCCCGACGCGTCGCGTCGAGAGCAGGCGCCGGCAGCGGCCCACGACGTCGTGGCTCGTCCAGCCCGCCGGCTTGTCGACGACGAGGATGCCGTCCCCCACCCCGCTCACGCCGCACCCCCGGCGGCGAGACCCGCGCGGAAGACACTCTTCCCGCCCCTGGAACGGCCCCCGGCAGGGCGGAGGGAGTGTTCTCCACGCGGGAACGGGGCGGGAGCGGAGGGGACGGGAGGAGGGGGCAGCACGGGGAGCAGTGTGCCGTGCCGGGGACGGCGGCCCGTCAGGGGAACTGCTCGAACGCCGAGCGCGCGACGCCGAACATGACGGCGACCACGACGAGGAAGCCCACGCCGACGACCGCGACGACGACGCCCGTGGGGAAGGTGCCCAGGAGAGACCCGCCCTCGGCGCGCACGTGGGCGCGGTCGGGGTCGGCGGGGTCGTAGACGACCTGGGCGGGGCGGCCGGTGACGAAGGACTTGTTCCACACCTGCTCGCCCACGACCGTGACCTCCCGACCGGCGGCCTCGAAGCGCACGACGGGCGAGAACGTCATGCGGTGCTCGTGGTGGCTGGTGATGCGGTTGTCGACGACGGTGCCCGTCGTGGTGACCCCCTCGCTGCCCAGGCGGACGGCGTCCTGGGAGCGCCGGCGGGCCCGCACCGAGGTGCGGACACCGCCGAGCACGACCGCGACGCCGAACAGAGCCATCACCACGAAGACGACGACGAAGAACGGGGGCACGCCGCCGCCGCCACCGAGGTCGACGCCGGGGAACTGCGGATCCATGCTCCCCAGCGTGCCACCGGGACCTCAGCCGCGGGCGGCGTTCCCGTCCGCCGGGTCCGCGTCGGCGTCCCCGTCCGCGTCCGCGTCCGCGTCGGAGGCGTCGAGGTCGTCGTCCCACGCGTCGTCGTGCTCGGTGGGCTTCTTGTAGGGGTCGGCGTCGCCGGCGGGCTTGGCCCCCGCCGCCAGGGCCGCGACGCGCGCGTCCTGCTCGGCGGCCTTGGAGAGCAGGTCGGTGATCTGCTGCGCCGTCTCGGGCACCTCGTCGGCGGTGAAGGTCAGCGTCGGGGTGAGCCGGATGCCGGTGCGCTTGCCGACCTCCGAGCGGAGCACGCCCTTGGCCGACTCCAGCGCGGCCTTGGTGCCGAGCTTCTCCTCGTCGCTGCCGAAGACGGTGTAGTAGAGCGTCGCGTGCTGCAGGTCGTTCGTCACCCGGGCGTCGGTGATCGTGACGAACCCCAGACGGGGGTCCTTGACGCGCTTCTCGAGGGCGTCGGCGACGACGACCTTGATGCGGTCGGCGAGCTTGCGGGCACGGGTGGGATCCGCCACGGGGAACTCCTGCAGGGTCGGGATCGGACGTCCGGCGAGGCGTCCTCAGTCCTGCGAGGACAGGGACTGGCGCCGGGCGGAGAGGATCTGGAACTCGGGGTGCGCCGCGACGAGGCGTTCGCACCGGTCGAGCACGTCGGTGCAACGGGCGGCGTCGGCGGCCACCACGGCGACCGCGACCTCGGCCCGCCGGTGCAGGTCGAGGTGCCCGGTCTCGGCCGCGGCGACCTCGAAGGACCGGCGCAGTTCGGCGACGAGCGGTCGCACGAGGCTGCGCTTGCCCTTGAGGGAGTGGACGTCGCCGAGCAGCAGGTCGACGGTGAGCGTTGCTGTGAACATGGGGTACCTGGGGGTGACAGCCGGGGCGGGGCCTCCGCGGGGCCCCCCCCGCGCCCGGGGTGAGCCCAGATCAGCTCCGCGCCTTCTCCTGCATCTCGTACGTCTCGATGACGTCGTCGATCTGGAGGTCGTTGTACGACCCGAGGCCGATACCGCACTCGTAGCCCTCGCGGACCTCGGTGGCGTCGTCCTTGAACCGTCGCAGCGACTCGATGGTGAGGTTGTCCCCGTGCACGACACCGCGGCGCAGCACGCGCGCCTTGGTGTTGCGGCGGATGAGACCCGACCGGACGAGGCAACCGGCGATGTTGCCGAACTTCGACGAGCGGAAGATCTCGCGGACCTCCGCCGTGCCGAGCTGGACCTCTTCGTACTCGGGCTTCAGCATGCCCTTCAGGGACGCCTCGACGTCCTCGATGGCCGCGTAGATGACCGAGTAGAAGCGGATGTCGACGCCCTCGCGGTCGGCGTACTCCTTGGTCTGCTGCTCCGGGCGCACGTTGAACCCGATGATGATCGCGTTCGAGGCGACGGCGAGGTTGACGTTGTTCTTCGTCACCGCACCGACACCGCGGTCGATCACCCGCAGCTCGACCTCGTCGCCGACGTCGATCTTGTACAGCGCGTCCTCGAGGGCCTCGACCGAACCGGCGCCGTCACCCTTGAGGATGAGGTTGAGGCTCTCGACCTTGCCCTTCTGCAGCGCGGCGGTGAAGTCCTCCAGCGAGATGCGCTTGCGCGCCTTCGCCAGGGCCGCGTTGCGCTCCTGCGCCTCGCGCTTCTCCGCGATCTGCCGGGCCGTGCGGTCGTCGGGCGCCGCGAGGAACGTGTCCCCCGCACCCGGGACCGACGTCAGGCCCAGGACCTGCACCGGACGCGACGGGGTGGCCTCCTCGACCGTGTCCCCGTTCTCGTCGATCATCGCGCGGACGCGGCCGTAGCCGGTGCCCGCGACGATCGCGTCGCCGACGCGCAGCGTCCCGGACTGCACCAGGACGGTGGCGACCGGACCGCGGCCCTTGTCGAGGTTGCCCTCGATGGCCACACCGCGAGCGTCCTTGTCCGGGTTCGCCCGCAGGTCCAGCGAGGCGTCGGCGGTGAGCAGGACGGCCTCGAGGAGGTCGTCCAGGCCCATGCCCTGCTTCGCGGACACGTTGACGAACATCGTGTCGCCGCCGTACTCCTCGGCCACCAGGTTGTACTCGGTGAGCTGCTGCCGGACCTTGTCCGGGTTCGCGCCCTCCTTGTCGACCTTGTTGACCGCGACGACGATCGGGACGTCGGCCGCCTGGGCGTGGTTGAGCGCCTCGATGGTCTGGGGCATCACACCGTCGTCGGCCGCCACCACGAGGATCGCGATGTCGGTGACCTTGGCACCACGGGCACGCATGGCCGTGAAGGCCTCGTGACCCGGGGTGTCGATGAAGGTGATCGGCCGGTCGAAGCCCTCGTGCTCCTTGACGACCTGGTAGGCGCCGATGTGCTGGGTGATGCCACCGGCCTCCTTCGCCACGACGTCGGTGGACCGGATGGCGTCCAGGAGCTTGGTCTTCCCGTGGTCGACGTGACCCATGACGGTGACGACCGGAGGACGCGCCTCGAGCTCCTCGTCGCCCTCGGCCTCGAGTTCGGCGTCGAGGTCGATGGAGAAGCCCGCGAGCAGCTCGCGCTCCTCGTCCTCGGGCGAGACGACCTCGATGACGTAGCCGAGCTCCTGGCCGAGCACCTGGAAGGTGTCCTCGTCCAGCGACGCGGTCGCGGTGACCATCTCCCCCAGGTGGAAGAGGATCGTCACCAGCGCCGCGGGGTCGGCGTCGATGCGCTCGGCGAAGTCGCTGACCGAGGCGCCGCGGCGGATGCGGATGACGGTCGTGCCGTCACCGCGCCGGACCGAGACACCGCCGACCGACGGCGCCGCCATCGCCTCGAACTCCTGGCGCTTGGCGCGCTTGGACTTGCGGCCCTTGGCCGGCTTGCCGCCGGCGCGACCGAACGCACCCTGGGTGCCGCCGCGGTTGCCCGGACGACCACCACCACCGGGACGACCGGCGAAACCGCCGCCGCCACCGGGACCACCGGGACGGCCGGCGTACCCGCCGCCGCCACCACGGCCACCACCGGGGCCACCGCGGCCCGGAGCACCGGGACGACCGGCACCCGCACCCGGACGGCCGACCGTCGGGCGCGCCGGCATCATGCCGGGGTTCGGGCGCGGACCACCGGGACGCGGACCACCGGGGCCGGGCGCACCGCCGGGACGGGGACCGCCCTGCGGACGCGGCATGCCCTGGTTGGCCGCAAAGGGGTTGTTGCCCGGACGGGGGCCACCCTGCGGGCGCGGCATGCCCTGGCTCGTCGCGAACGGGTTGTTGCCCGGACGCGGCGCACCGCCACCGGGACGGGGCGCGCCACCGGGAGCACCGGCGCCGCCGGGACGGCCCTGGCGGTCGCCCTGCGGACGGTCGCCGCGGGGACGGTCGCCGCCGGGACGCTCGGGACGGTCACCGCGGTCCGGACGCGGACCGCGCGCACCCGGGCCACCGGGACCACCCTGACCGGGACCACCCGGACGGGCACCGGGACCACCGGGGCCGGGACGGGCACCCGGACGCGGACCCTGGCCGGGACCACCGGAGGCCGGGGGCGTGGACGGACGGGCACCCGGGGTCGGGCGCTGTCCGGGCGTCGCCGGCCGCTGGGCGGCGGGACGCTCGGCGGGAGCGCTCGGGGGGGCCTGGAACGCCGGGCCGGACGCCGCCGCGGGTGCGGGGGCGGCCGGGGCCGACGGGGCGGGAGCCGCAGCCGGCGCGGGGGCCGACGGGGCGGGAGCACCGGCCGACGGCTCCGGGCGCGTGGGCGCCGGAGCAGGGGCCGGGGTCGCCGACGGACGCGGCGACGGAGCGGGGCCCGGACGGGCACCGCTCGGAACGCGCGGACCCGGCTTCGCCGCCGGACCCGGTCGGGCGGCGCTGGCGCCACCCTCGGTGGGGAACTTGTCCTTCAGCCGCCGGATGACCGGCGGTTCGACGGTCGAGCTCGCGGAACGCACGAACTCGCCCATCTCCTTGAGCGTGGCCAGCACGACCTTGCTCTCGACTCCGAACTCCTTGGCGAGCTCGTAGACCCGGACCTTCGCCACATCTCTCCTGTCTCGGTCCGGGCTCGTCTCTACCGGGCGCGGACCGTCATCAGTCGGGGGGATTCATCGCTGGAGACTCATCGGGTGCTCATCAGCTGTTCGACCCGCTCTCATCGGTGGTGGTGGACACGACGGCCTCGTGCGGGCACGAGTCCAGGAAGGACCGTACTCCCGAGGTGTCGAGGGGAGCCGTGCGGCGCAGCGCCCGGGACCAGGCCCGGCGCTTGTCCGCCAGCTCTAGGCACGCGGTGCTCTGGTGCAACCACGCGCCCCTGCCCGGGAGACACCGACGCACGTCGACGAGGAGGACTCCCGCCTCGTCCGGTGCGACGACGACTCTCAGCAGCGACGACCGTTCGCCCCGGCGGCGGCACCCGACGCACGTGCGCACCGGGCGAGCCGGGAGGCGCAGGGCGTGGTCGGACCGCCGGTCGGTGGGACCGGTCGCAGGCAGTGTAACGATGGGGAGAGTCTAGCCCTTCCCGCTCAGGCGCCGCCCGCCCGCTCACCGGCCCGGGTCTCGTCCCGGTCGGCGTCCCGGTCGGCGTCCCGGTCCTCGTCCTGGGTGTCGGGCCGGATGTCGATGCGCCAGCCCGTGAGCTTGGCCGCCAGGCGGGCGTTCTGGCCCTCCTTGCCGATGGCCAGGGACAGCTGGTAGTCCGGCACGACGACGCGGGCCGAGCGCGCGGCGAGGTCGACGACCTCCACCGACGTCACCCGCGCCGGCGACAGCGCGTTGGCCACGAAGCGGGCCGGGTCCTCGCTGAAGTCGACGATGTCGATCTTCTCCCCGCGCAGCTCCGACATCACCGCGCGCACCCGCGAGCCCATCGGGCCGATGCAGGCGCCCTTGGCGTTGATCCCCGGCCGCGTGGCGTGCACGGCCATCTTCGAGCGGTGGCCGGCCTCGCGGGACAGCGCCGTGATCTTCACGGTCCCGTCGGCGATCTCGGGCACCTCGAGCGCGAAGAGCTTGCGCACGAGCTGGGGGTGGGACCGGCTGAGGACGACCTGCGGGCCCTTCGGCCCCTTCTTGACGCTCACGACGAAGCAGCGCAGGCGGGAGCCGTGCTCGTACTTCTCCCCCGGCACCTGCTCGGCCGGCGGCAGGACGCCCTCGAGGGTGCCGAGGTCGACCTGGACGATGCGCGGGTCGCGGCCCTGCTGCACGACACCGGAGACGATCTCCCCCTCGGTGCCGGCGAACTCGCCGAGCACGGCGTCGTCCTCGGCGTCGCGCAGGCGCTGGAGGATGACCTGGCGGGCTGTCGTCGCCGCGATCCGGCCGAAGCCGCTCGGCGTGTCGTCGAACTCGCCGACCACGGTGCCCTCGTCGTCGCGCTCCTTGGCCAGCACGCGCACCTCACCGCTGCTGCGGTCGAGCTCGATCCGCGCGTCGGGGTGGGCCTTGTGGTCGGCGTGCTCGGTGCGGTGGTAGGCCACGAGCAGCGCCTGCTCGATCGCCCGCACGAGCGTCTCGAAGGGGATCTCGCGGTCCCGCTCCAGCATCCGCAGCGCGGCCATGTCGATGTTCACTGCTCGTCCTCGGTCTCGTCGTCAGCGTCCAGGTCGTCCGCGTCGTCCGCGTCGTCCAGGTCGTCCAGGTCGTCCAGGTCGTCCGCGCGGCGGAACTCCACCTGCACCTCACCGCGGACCAGGTCGGCCCAGGGCAGGTCGTGCGGGGCGCCCACGTCCTTGGCCCGCGGCGGACGGCCCTTGACCATCTGCGGCTCGCCCGTCCCGTGCACGCCCTCGTCGTCGACGGACACGACGCGCAGCAGCAGGGAGGAGGAGTCGGCCAGGACGGCCCGCACGAGGCGGCCGCGGGCGCGGGCCCAGTGCCGCCGCGTGGTCAGGGGCCGGTCGACGCCGGGCGAGGTCACCTCGAGCGTGTAGGGCGCCTGCCCCAGCACGTCGGCGTCGTCGAGCGCCTGCGAGACGGCCGTCGAGGCCACCGCGACGGCGTCGAGGTCGATGTCGCCGGGTTCGTCACCGGCGCCGTCGACGACCACCCGCACGACGTGGCGGCGGCCGGCGCTGCTGACGTCGACGTCGTCCAGCACGAGGGAGTCACCCACCTCGGAGCCGGGGGCGAAGACGGGAGCCAGCGCCCTCCGGACGGTCTCCTCCAGCGTCGACACGACCGCCCCTCCCTGCTCTCGAGTTGTCCTGACGGCCGCACCGGATCCCGGCGCGGGCACGACGGGACAGCTTAGACGCTGCGGCGCCCCGCTCCCGCCGCTCTCCGCCGTCCGGGGTGGACCGTCCGGGCGGCCCTCCGGGGTGCCGCCGTCCGGGACGTCCCCCCACCTGGCACGATCGTCGACCGTGCCACCCGTCCCGCCGTCCGTCCGGTCCACCGGTCGGGAGACCTCGGTCCGCCGACCCTCGCGCCGCGCGCTGCTGGGGACCCTGGCGCTGGCCGCGGCAGCACCGGCGCTGGCCGGCTGCGGGGTCCGCTGGGTCGTCGGCGACGAGCCGACCCCGACGGCCGAACGCGGCCCGGACGACGTGGCCCGCGAGGCCGCGGTCGACGACACCCTGACCCTCCTGACCGTCCTGGACACCGCCGCCGGCGGACCGGCGCCCCTGCAGGCCGTCGCGGCGCAGGCCGCGCAGGTGTGCCGCGCCCACCTCACCGCCCTCGGCGCGCCCGCGCTCGCCACCTCGGCGGGCGCCGCGACCCCGAGCGGCACGACCCCGGACGCCCAGGTCGTCGCCGACCGGCTGACGCAGGCGTCGACCGCGGCGGTGACCGAGCTCGCGCCCGCCCAGGGCCGGGGGCCGGGGCCCGACACGGCCCGCTTGCTCGTCGCGGTCGCCGCCTCGCGCGCCGTGCTGGCCGACGCGGTCGCCGTGGTGACGGGGGCCGTCGTGCGGCCCGCTCAGGACACCACCGCGGCGGAGGACGCCGCGCCCGGGACCGCCACCGCGGAGCCGACCTCCGCCGCCCCGACGGGCACCGCGGCGACCCCCTCCCCGACGGGCCCCTCCCCCACGGGCACCGCCGCCACGACCCGCGTCCGCGCCCTGCAGGCCGCCCTCGCCGGTGAGCACGCGGCCGTCTACGCCTACGCCCTCGTCGCCGGACGCCTCGCGGCACCGCGCCGGGACGAGGCGCTCGCGGACCTGGACGCCCACCGCGTCGCCCGCGACGACCTCGTCGACGAGCTGACCGCCGTGGGCGCCACCCCCGTCGAGGCGGCCGCCGGGTACGACGTCGCGGCCCCCACCGCCGCGGCCGCGACCGCGCTGGCGGCCGCCGTCGAGGAGCGCGTCACCGCCCTGCGCGCCGACGTCGTCGCCGGCGCGGGCACCGGACGCGCCGAGGCCGCCGCGACGGTGCTCACCGCGGCGCGGGCCGCGCGCCGGTGGGGTTCGACGGTCCTGGCGTTCCCCGGCCTGCCGTGGCTGGGGGAGGACGGTCGGGCCGTCCCGGGAGCCGCCACCGCCCCGTCCACCGACGGCCCGTCCACCGCGTCGACCCCCTGAGCCCGGCCCCGGGGAGCGGCTGGGAGACTGCGCCCGAGATGAGCAGCGCACCCCCGCCCCCGCCGGCCGACCGGCGCCCGCGCGCAGCCGACGCGCCGTTGCGGATCATGACGTGGAACGTCTGGTGGCGCTTCGGCGACTGGCGCGCCCGCCGGGAGGCGATCCTCGCGGTCCTGCAGGACGAGCAGCCCGACGTCGTGGGGCTGCAGGAGGTCTGGGCCGACGACGACGAGAACCTCGCCGAGTGGCTCGCCGAGCGGCTCGGGATGCACGCGGCCTGGTCCCCCTCCCCCGCCCCCGAGCGCTGGCGGCGTCGGCTGGCCCGGCACGGGGACCCCTCGGCGGACTCCCTGCAGTTCGGCAACGCCGTGATCAGCCGCTGGCCGTTCCTCTCGACCGATGTCCTCGAGCTGCCCGCGGGCGGGCACGAGGACGAGGGCCGCACGGCGCTGCAGGTGCTCGTCGACGCGCCGCGACGGCCGCTGCCGTTCACGACGACGCACCTGAACTCCTCCCCGGCCGAGTCCGCGGTCCGGGTCGCCCAGGTGCGCGAGCTCGTGCCGTTCGTGGCGCGCACGCGCGTCAAGGGTGAGCACTACCCGCCCGTCCTGACGGGCGACTTCAACGCCGTCGCGGAGTCCGACGAGCTGCGGCTGTGCCAGGGCTACCTGACGGCGGGCCCGGTGCCCGGGTTCGTCCTCGTCGACTCCTGGCGCTTCGCCGACCCGGCCCACCCCGGGGTCACCTGGGACCGGCGCAACCCGTTCGTCGCGCGCATCCACCAGCCCGACGCGCGGATCGACCACGTGCTGGTCGGCCTGGCGCCCTTCACCGGCGAGGGCTCGGTGCGCGACGTGCGGCGCGTGGCCGTCGACCCCGTCGACGGGGTGTGGGCCAGCGACCACACCGCGGTCCTGGTCGACCTGGAGCCCTGAGCCTCACCCGCCCTGGACGGCGCGGCACGCCAGGTGCAGCGCGAGCCGCTGGTCGCGGTCGGTGAGGTCGACCTCGAGGAGCTGCTGCACGCGCGCGACCCGGGCGGCGACCGTGTTCCGGTGCACGCCGAGGACCGCGGCCGTCTGGACGAGCGAGCTCTCCTGGTCCAGGTAGGCGGCCAGGGTCGTCACGAGGTCCGAGCCGGGCGGCCCGAGCGGTTCCAGGAGGCTGCGCGCGGCGGGCGGGAACGTGCCCGTTCGGGTCCACGCCAGGAGCGTCTGCGCGACGCCGAGCTGGTCGACGTGCAGGAAGCAACCCTGCTCGGTGCGGCCGGCGGCCAGGCCGGCCGCGTCGGTGGCCTCGGCCAGCGAGCGGGCGATGCCGCCGGGGCCGCCGTGGGGGCGGCCGACCCCCGTCCAGCTGCGCAGGTGCCGCCGCAGCGCCCGGTGCACCTGCCGCAGGTCCTCGGCCAGCTCGCGGACCGTCTCGGCGGCCGGGGGTCTCGGCAGGGTGATCCAGGCGCTCCACCCGTCGCCGTGCTCGACGACGACGGGGGCCAGCCCGCCGTCGGCGAAGGCGGCGGCCACCTCGTCGCGCGAACCGGCGGTGTCCGTCGTGGCGGGGGCCCCGATCCGGACGCCGACGTGCCAGCCGTCCAGCGCCCACCCGGCGGCGGCCGCGCGGCGGCGCAGCTCGGCGTCGGGGCCGTCGCCGCCCGCGAGCACGTCCGTCAGCAGCGACGCCCGGGCCCGGGCGTCGCGTTCGAGGCCGAGGCGGTCCACGCCCAGCCGGGCGGCCACCGTCGCCGCGGCGACGGCCAGGCAGTCGGCGACGGCCTCGACGTCGGCCCACCCGGGCGCGGCGGCGACGAACCAGCGCTGCGCCGCGCGGACCCCGGGGAGCAGGACGGGGTGCGCGAGCAGCGTCCCGCCCCCGTCGCCCGCCGGCAGGACCGTGCGCTGCGGGACGGGCTCCCCGCTGCGCAGTGCGGCCGTGGGCACGGGGTCGCTGCCCCGGTGCAGGACGGCGCCGCGGCCGTCGAGGAAGGCCACCGGCAGGTCGAGCGTGCGCTGCAGCAGGCGCACGAACCCGGCGCCGTCCTGGGCCGACGCGCCTGCGGCGCCCGACACCGCGCGCACGGCCCGCGCTCGCGCGACCTCCGGGGCGGCGAGCGCGACGGCCGCCTCCAGCGCCCGCTGCAGCACGGGCTCGTCGGCGACGAGCAGCGCCAGGCCCAGGCGCGAGCACAGGAGCCGGGTCGCCCCCGTGGGTTCGGCGGCCGCCGGCAGCAGGACGGCGACGACCCCGGCGTCGGCCGCCCGGCGCAGCTGCGCCTCGAGCCGCCACGCGTCGGCCGCGCCGGCGCCGACCGCCCCGGTCAGGCAGAGCAGCGTGCCCGGTCCCGCGCCGGGCACCACGGTCGCGCCGCCCCCGTCGCCGAGGACCACGTCGCCGGGCGGCGGGCCGTCCAGCGGCCCGGCCACGTGCCGCACGGCCCCGCGCCAGCCCGGCAGGTGCAGCAGCGCGGCCAGGTCGGGGGTGCTCACGCGGGGACCCCCGGGAGGACGGGGTCGACGTCGTAGCCGAAGGCGCGCGGGCCGACGGCGTCGAGCCGGGCGGGCTCGTGCCAGAACCGCGGGGCGTCGAGCCGCAGCACGACGACGTCGTCCCCCCGGCGGACGCGGTCGCAGGACACCGGCCGCGCGGCGCGCCGGTCCAGGACGGCGAGGACGTCGGGCGTCGTGGCGACGACGTCGCCGTCGGCGAGGGCGAGCAGGTACTCGTTCTCCATCTCCAGGCGCAGCAACGCGCTCGTGGCGCGGTCGCGCACGACGAGGCTGCCGCGCCCGAACCCGCCCTCCCCCGCGCCGCGGTGGCGCACCACCTCCAGGACGCGTCCGGCGGCGAGCACCTGCCCGCCCGCGGCCGCGGCCACGGCGGCCGGGCCGGGCGCGTCGGGCAGGGCCAGGAGGCGGCGGCCCACCTCGAGCAGGCGTCGCGTCGTCCCGGCGAGCGCGTGGCGGCGCAGCTCGGCCAGGGGCCGGGGGCCGACCGCGATCGCGGCCCAGCCACCCCCGCCGGCCAGCACGCTGCGCACGCTCCGCTCGGTCGTCACGGCGTCCCCGCCGTCGACGACGACGACCTGACCACCGGGCAGGGCCAGGGCCAGCGGGGTGATGTCGGACCCCGCGACGGCGAGGGAGAACTGGTCCAGCCGGGGCAGGGCGCGGCCGCACAGGTCGAGGTCGACGACGGGCAGCGGGGACCCGGCGGCGGACAGCGCCGTGACGAGGGCCGTCGCGGCGTTGAGCCCGGCGGCCTCGACGCTCGCCACCGCCCCGGCCCGCACCCCCGTCCAGCGCTGGACGGCGTCCAGGGCGCGGGTGAACTCCCCGCCGCCCGGCAGCTGCTCGGTGAACACGACGGTCGCGCCGACCATGCCGACGGCGGAGACGAGCAGGCCCGGGTCGGACGCCTCGGGGTCGAGCAGGTCCACCGACCCGCCCCGCAGCAGCCGGGAGACGAGGATCCCGCCGGCCCGGGCGTCACCGCCGCCGCCGGAACCCAGCACCTCGGCCCCGCGCACGAGGGCCGGGACGTCGGCGGCGGTGAGCTCCACGGCGGCGATCCTGCCGCACCCGCGGTCAGGCAGGTGCGAGCGAGGGTCCCGGCACGAGCTGCTCGACGGGCGTGAAGTCGCGGTCCACCCCGAACGCGCGGGGCCCGAACACCGCGAGGGCCTCGGGGGTGCGCATGATCGGCGGCGTCGAGATGGCGACGACGACGACCCGCTGGCCCCAGCGCATCCCCTCGGTCGTGATGGGTTCGCCCGTCTGCTCGTCCAGGACGCAGATGAGGTCGGGCACGACGCAGACGACTTCGCCGTCCAGGACGGCGACCAGGTGCTCGTTCTGGAACGACAGGCGCAGGTGCGAGCCGTCGTGGCCGCGCAGGTCGGCGTGCCCCCGCGCGAAACCCCCCGTCGTGCGGCGTTCGACGTCGCCCACCTTGCCCGTGAACAACGTCCGGACGTTCTCGTAGACGGTCGTGGCGAAGAACTCGGTGAGGGCGTCGACGGGGTCGCTGTGGCTCTCGCGGGCCTCCCGGATCGCGCGGCCCGCGCCGAGGGACATCGACATGGTGTGCGGGATCGCCGTGCGGCGGACGTCCGCACCCGTCATCGAGTACTCGGCGATGAGGGCCGCGCCCCCGAACTGGATCGCGATGGCGCGCGAGCAGCGTTCCATGCGGACGTCGTCGGCTCCGGTGTCGATGAGCACGGTCTCCTCGCGGTCGCTCGCGACGACCATGGGGGAACCGGAGACGCCGTAGACGCTGAACGTCTCCATCTGCAGTTCGGGGAACGCCCGGCCCATCCCGTCGGCGTCGACGACGGGCAGCCCGGTCCGCGCACCGACGAGCAGCGGCATCATCGAGTTGATGCCTCCGCACTCGATGGGCATGGTCGCCTCGGCGCGGCGGCCGAGGTGGGCCTCGAGCCGGCGCAGCGCGACGACGGCCTCGGTGCCGCGCGGGATCTTCTCGACCATCACCGTGGGCGCGCCCATCATGGCCGTCGGGACGACGAACGCCTCGTCGGGCAGTTCGGACTCCGCCTGCGGGTCCAGGACGGTGATGGGCCCGTTCTCGCGGATCGCCTGCTGGACGAGCAACCGGCCGATGTAGGGGTCACCGCCACCGCCGGTGCCGAGGAGCGCGGCACCGCGGGCCAGGTCGGGCAGGAGGGTCTCGTCGAGGATCCAGCTCACGGGTGGGCCTCCGTCGGGGTGGGGACGTCGTGGGGGGTGGCGCGGACGGGGTCGCTCTCGTAGCCGAACACGCGCGGTCCGGCGAGGGCGAGCCCGGCGGGGCTGTGCCAGCGTTCGTCGCACGGCGCGGCGAGGACGGTGATGCGGTGGCCGAACCGCAACCCCTCGGTGCGCACGGCCTCCCCGGTCTGGGTGTCGAGCGCGCAGATGAGGTCGGGCACGGTCGAGACGGTCCGGCCGTCGCGGACGGCGACGAGGAACTCGTTCTGGAACTCCAGCAGCAGTTCGGACCCCGCGTCGGTCCCGGTGCCGTCCAGCCGCGCCTCGCCGCGGGCGAAACCCGTCGTGGTCCGGCGGGCGACGTCGGTGACCTTGCCGGTGAACAGGACGGTGCCGCCGAGCAGGTCGGCGACGGCACCCGCGGGGTCACCGCTGGTCCGGGCCGCGGTGAGGGTCCGGCCGATCCGGGCGGCCAGCGACAGGGTCCCCGGGACGAGCGCCCGGCGGGCCTGGGCGCCGGTCATCCAGTAGTTGCTGATCATCGCCGAACAGCCCATGTCGATCGTCACCGACCGCGCGAACCGCTCGGCCCACCGGTTGTCGACGGTGTCCAGGACGCCGGAGTTCCCCTTCTCGTCGACGATGGACATGGGGGTCCCGCGGATGCCGTAGACGGTGGGCAGCACCATCTGCAGTTCCGGGAACGCCCGGCCCATGCCGTCGGCGTCGAGCAGGGGCAGACCGAGTTCGGCGGCCCCGACGAACGGGATGAGGGAGTTCACGCCGCCGGCCTCGATGCAGGCCAGGTGGGTGACCTCCAACCCGAGGTGGTCGGTGAGGACGCGGATCGCGCGGCCGACCTGGTCGGCCGAGGGCAGCTTCTCCACCATGACGGTCGGCGCGCCCATCATCGCCACCGGCAGGACGACGGCGTCGTCCGGCAGGTCCTCCAGGGGTGCGAGGTCGACGGGCCCGTGCGCCCGCATCGCGGCCCCGGCCAGCAGCCCGCCGATGTGCGGGTCGCCGCCGCCGCCGGTGCCCAGGACCGCTGCGCCCCGGCCGATGTCGGCGAGGTCCGCCACCCCGACCCGGGTCCGCAGGGACGTGGCTGCCTCAGGCATGCACGGCCTCCCGGCGGGCGGGGGCGAGCTGCAGGTCCCCGACGGCCTTGACGCGGATGCGCGTCGCGCCACCGGGCAGGTAGGGCAACGGCACCTCGTCGACCTCGAGCACCTCGACCGTGCCGGGGTCCGCGCCCGCGGCGACGGCGCGTTCGGCGGCCTCGGCGCGGGCGGTGTCGAGCACCTCGGTGCGCTTGCCGGGTTCGATGGAGAACACGCGGTCGACCTCGCCGCCGACCTGGGCGATGGCGGCGCCGATGGCGTTGGCCACGGCGAAGTTCTCCGGGCGCAGGACCTCGCCGGCTCCGGCGAGGCGGTCCGGCAGCAGCACCGACCCGCCGCCCACGGCCACGACGGGCAACGGCTGCGCCGAGGTGCGCATGCGGTCCACGGCGTCGGCCACGTCGACCGCGATCCGCTCCAGCGCCGCGCGGACGAACGCGGGGTCGAGGTGGGCGACGCGGGAGGCGTCGCCGATGTCCGCACGGCCCGCCGCGACGGCGATGTCCGTCGCCGTCAGCGTCGACCCGCCGAAGACGAGCGCCTCCTCGACGAGCCGGAAACCCACCGACTCCGGCCCGACGCGCACGGCGGAACCCTCACCGCGCACGAGGGAACCACCGCCGATGCCGATGGAGAGCACGTCCGGCATCCGGAAGTTCGTGCGGATCCCCGCGACGCTGACCTCGGTCGTGGCCTCGCGCGGGAAACCTCGCTGCAGGACACCGACGTCGGAGGTGGTGCCGCCGACGTCGACGACCGCGCAGGTGTGGACGCCGGACAGGACCGCCGCCCCGCGCATGGAGTTCGTCGGCCCCGAGGCGAACGTCGAGACCGGGTAGCGGCGGGCGTGCTCGACGTCCAGCAGGGTGCCGTCGTTGCTGCTGAGGTAGATCGGGGCGTCGATGCCGGCCCCGGCCACCGAGGCCCGCAACCCGTCGACGATGCCGCCGGCCAGTTCCCGCAGCGCCGCGTTGACGACCGTCGCGTTCTCCCGCTCCAGCAACCCGATGCGGCCGATCTCGTGCGACAGCGAGATGGCGACGTGGGGCAGTTCGGCGGCCAGCACCTCGGCGGCGCGCAGCTCGAACTCGGTGTTGACGGGCGAGAACACCGACGTGATGGCCACGCTGCGGACCCCGTGGGCCGCCATGTCCGCGGCGTGGCGGCGCAGTTCGTCCTCGTCGAGCGCGGAGATCGTCCGGCCGTCGAACTCGTGCCCGCCGTGGGCGAGGTAGGCGCGCCCGGAGACGGCCTGCACGAGGCGTTCGGGCCAGTCGACCATCGGCGGCAGCGAGGCCGTCGCCGGCAGCCCCAGGCGCAGGGCCGCGGTGGGGGCGAGCCGTCGGGCCTCGACGAGGGCGTTGATGAAGTGCGTCGTGCCGATCATCACGGCCCGCACCCCGGCCGGGTCGAACGCCCGGCGGTCCTGCAGACCCGACAGGGCCGCGACGATCCCGCCGGAGACGTCGGCGCTCGTGGAGCACTTGACGGCGGCCAGGACGGACCCGTCGTCGTCGAGCAGGACCGCGTCCGTGTTGGTGCCGCCGACGTCGATGCCGATGCGCATGGGGTTTCCTCTCGGGTGGTGCGGGCGGTCGGACGGTGGCGGTCAGACGGTGGCGGTCGCGGTGCTGGCGGGTTCGACGACCTCGCCGTCGGTGGTCCGGCTCGTGCCGACCTCGCGCAGCAGACCAGCGCGCCCGGCGACGACGTACAGGACGAAGGAGATGACGAGCGAGTTCACCGACCCCAGCCCGACGTGGACGAAGTACCCGAACAGCGACGCCACGGCCCACACGACGAGCGTCGCGGGGACCCACGTCGGGGAGGTCTCGGGGACGGCGTCCCCGTCGGCGCGCGAGCTCTCCAGGACCCCGCGCCACTTCTTCACGACGAAGTACTCCGCGACCATGATCCCGGCGATGGGCGGGAACACGACGCCGAGGACGATGAGGAACCCGGTGAGCTGACCGAGGATCCCGGCCGCGGCGAGCAGGCTCCCGACGACCCCGATGACGGCCGTCGTGGCGGCGCGGTTGACGCGGCGACCGGTGACGGTGCCGATGAAGTTCACGACCCCGAGACCGGAGGAGTAGAGGTTCCAGTCGTTGATCTTGACCGTGCCGAGCAGGACGACGAGGACCGCGACCCAGCCGACGGAGGACGTGAGGATCGTCGTGATCTCGCTGGAGCCGATGGCGTGGGCGAGCAGGACGCCCGACATCCCGATGACGTACTCCCCCAGCGTGAACCCCACGACGGTCTGCTTGACGACGTCGGCGCTGGACTTGTTGAACCGCGTCATGTCGGGGGTGATGACCGCCCCGACGATGAACCCGCCGGCCACGAGCGTGGTCCCGGTCGCCAGGCTGATGGGCTCACCCGGCGGCGGGGTCGACATGAGGGCGCCGACGTCGCTCTTGGACAGCTCGGCGATGATCGCCCAGCCGACGAGGACGAGGAACGCGGGCACCGTGACGTACGCGGTCCAGGCCATCGACCCGAACCCGAAGATGCAGATGGCCGTGACGACGAGCCCGAAGAGGATCGACCACCCCCAGGCGGGCAGCCCGCCGAGGGTGCTGGCGAGCCCCTGGGCCGAGACCGCGGACTGGATGCCGAACCAGCCGATGAGGCTGATGCCGATGGCCAGGCCGATGAGCGCCGATCCGCCGCGCCCGAACCCGAGCCAGCGCGCGACCATCGAGGTCGACATGCCCTCGCGGGAGCCGATGATGCCGACGAAGATCGAGACGACCTCGAGGATGACGGCGCCGAACGTGAACGCCCAGAACGCCGTCCAGAAGCTCATCCCGAACCCCAGCGTGGCGCCGAGGAGGAACTGGCTCAGGGCCGACACCTGGCCGAAGCGCTGGATCGCGACGGACCACCACGTGTAGCGGGCGGTCATGGGGACGCGGCCGAGCGCGTGGTCGTCGGCGGTGTGTCCTGCTGCACCTGACATGAGGGGCTCCCGGGGTCCGGAGGGGCGGGGAGAGCGGGTTGAGAGGACGCTAGGGGCGGCACCCCGGGCCGTCACGGGGCGGACGGCCCAGGGCGCGCGGTAGGGCTGTGCGGATCGCACAACCCACGCCTCGTCGTGGTCAGACGCGTTCGGCGACCGCGGCGTCCGACGCCTCGAAGGAGACCGAGCGGCCCAGGCGGTGCAGGACGAGGAGGACGACCCCGCCGACGGCGAGCCAGACGAGACCGCCGACCTTGGCGTGGACGTCGGCGTTCCACAGGACGTAGCCGATGATCGCGAACCCGATGAGCGGGACGACCAGGTGCGTCCCGTACGTCCTCTGCCGGCGCTTGAGCAGGTGGTGCGAGACCACGGAGACGTGCAGCAGCAGGAACGACGTCAGCGCACCGAAGTTGCACAGCGAGGCGAGCAGGTTGATCTGGCCCACGAAGAACAACCCCAGGACGAGGCTGAGCCCGGCCACGAGCAGGATCGCGCGCTGCGGCACCTGCCGGACGGGGTCCACGCGGCGCAGGAACTGCGGCAGCTGGCGGTCGCGGGCCATCGAGAACAGCAACCGCGACGTCGCGGCCTGGGCCACGAGGGAGTTCGCGATGGCCGCCCCGACCGCGACGGCGATCGCGATGACGACCTGCAGCCAGGGCCCCGCGATCGTGCGGGCGATGTCGTAGAAGGCGTTGTTCGAGGCGTCGGCGTCCGGGAACGCCGTGATCCCGGGGACGAGCAGGGAAGCGAGCCACGTCTGGAGCACGAAGAGGAACGCCACGACACAGAGGGCGAGCAGGGTGGCGCGGCCCACGACCCGGTTCCCGCCGGTCGTCTCCTCCGACATGGTGGAGATCGCGTCGAACCCGAGGAACGACAGGACGGCGACGCTGAGCGCCGTGAACACCAGCGGGGTGGAGAACTCCGCCGGGTTGTAGAAGGGCAGCGTCGACCAGTGCGCCCCGCCCACCCCGCGGGAGATCGCGGACACGGCCAGGACGACGAACACCACCAGGACCGCGAGCTGGGCGACGAGGAACACCATGTTCGCGCGGTTCGTCGTCTCGACCCCCCGCAGGTTCACGACGGTGTTGAGCAGGACGAACCCGATGATCCAGACCTGCTGCGGGACACCGGGGACGACCGAGGCCATGGCGTTGGCGCCGATGACGTACAGCAGGGTGGGGACGAGCAGGTAGTCGAGCAGGATCGCCCAGCCGGCGAGGAACCCGACGGGCGGGGCGATGCCGCGGCCGGCGTAGGCGTACACGGACCCGGCGACGGGGAACGCGCGCGACATCTGCTGATAGCTGACGGCAGTGAACACCATGGCCACGAACCCGATGAGGTACGTCAGCGGGACCATGCCGTGCGAGGCGTCGAAGACCCCGCCGAAGATCGAGAACGGCGCGATCGGGACCATGAAGACCATGCCGTAGACGACGAGGTGCCGCAGCTTCAGCCCGCGCTTGAGCTCCTGGGCGTAGCCGAACTCGGACAGCTCACCGGTGCCGGTGGGGGTGCTCATCGGGTGACTCCTGCGGGGAGGGGGGCGCCGGCCAGGAAGGCGTCGACGACGTCGAGGTACAGCTGCGGTTCCTCGACGTGGGGCATGTGGCTGGACTCCTCGAACCGCACCCAGGTGGCACCGGGGACTCGGTCGACGAAGGGGGCGACGCACTCGTCGGTGGCCTCGTCGTAACGGCCGTTGAGGACGAGCGTGCGGGCCTGGACCCGGGGCAGCCGGTCCTCGATGGTCCAGCCGGTGTTCGTCCCCGTGACGTGGAACTCCGTCGGGCCGTTCATGGTGTGGTAGACGGTCGGGTCCTCGTCGATCCAGGCGAACGTGCGGGCGACGTCGGCGGGCATGGGCTGCACGCGGCAGACGTGCCGGGCGTAGAACTCGGCGGTCGCGGCCTGGTAGTCGGGGTGGTCGATCGTGCCGTCGGCCTCGTGGGTGTCGAGGGCGGCGCGGACGTCGGCGGGCAGTTCGGCCCGCAGGGCCAGCGCGGCGCGCGACCAGGTGTCCATGCAGGCGGGCGAGTTCGCGATGACCAGGGACCGCAGCCCGGCCGGGCGCAGGACGGCGTGCTCGGCCGCGAGCATCCCGCCCCACGACTGCCCGAGGACGTCGTACTCCCCGGCGATGCCGAGACCGGCCAGGACGGAGTCGAGCTGGTCGAGGAACAGCTGCGGGGTCCAGAACTCCGGGCCCGCGTCGGGCAGGTGGGTGGAGCGGCCGTTCCCGAGCTGGTCGTAGTGCACGACGGGGATGCCGCGCTCGGCGAGGTCGGCGAGCGCCAGCAGGTAGTCCATCGTGCAGCCGGGGCCGCCGTGCAGGACGACGAGCGGGCGGCGGGCGGCGCCGTCGAGGTCGCCGGTGACGCGGACGGCGGTGGTGTGGTCGCCGAACGGGAGCGTGAGCTCGCGCACGGGTGCTGGGCTGGTCGTGGAGGGCATGAGCGCGAGCGTGCCGACTCAATGGTCAATGGACAAGACCATTAACCAGAACGTAACGCGAGGTGGGCCTGAGATGATCGGCGCATGCCGACCGCCCGAGGAGGACCGTCCCTCGCCCCGGCCCGGCCGCGCACCAGCGTCGAGGCCGTCGTCGACCGCCTCATCACCGCGATCGCCGTCCGCGACTTCGCCCCGGGGGAACGCCTGCCCGCCCAACGCGAGCTGGCCGAGCTCCTCGGCGTCAGCCGCCCCACGCTGCGGGCGGCCCTCGACGAGCTGACCCGCGCCGGGTTCGTCGCCACCAGCCGGGGGCGCGCGGGCGGCACCTGGGTGCTGGAGGGCAGCGACGAGCGGACCGCGGGCGCAGTGTCCCGGACGTTGCGGCCCAGCTGGTCCGAGCTGGAGGAGTCCTTCGACCTGCGGCGGCTCGTCGAGGCGACGGTCGCGCGGACGGCCGCCCTGCGGCACACGACCCAGGACGCCGACCGCCTGCGCACCGCGCTCGCCGCCTACGTCGATGCGGCCGGCGACCCCGACACGTCCCGGCGCACCGACGCCGCCCTGCACGACGCCGTCTGCGCCGCGGCCCACAACTCCCAGCTCACGCAGCTGAGCCGCGAGCTCCTGGCCCGCGTCAACCTCGGGCTCGTCTGGGAACCCTTCACACGGGCCGACTACGACCGGGCCCTCCCCCAGCACGCCGAGCTCGTCGAGGCCGTCCTGGCCCGCGACGCCGAACGCGCCGGAGCCGTGGCGCACGAGCACTTCGGCATCACCGAGGACCGCATCCGGGCTGCCGTCGGCCCCGCCCCCACCGGCGTCTCCCCCGACGGACCCGACGAGGTGCAGGACGGGACGGGGAGCGCGACCATGCTCGCGTGAGCAGCGACGCGTCCCTCAGCCCCCGGCGCACCGGCGCCCTGACCGGCCACGGCTCGTCCGACACCGTGCGGCAGGGGGTGGTCGCGGCGAGCGCCGTCCTCGGGATCGTCGGCGCCACCATCGGCTCGGGGGCGTTCGGCGGGACGCCCATCGCCTCGGCCGCCGGCGGCGCGCTGAGCGCCGACTCGACGCTGGTCGCCCCGGCCGGGCCGGCGTTCGCCGTCTGGTCGGTGATCTACACCGGGCTCGCGGGCCTGGCCGTGTGGCAGGCGCTGCCGAAGCACCGGGAGGACCCGCGCCAGCGCAGCACCGGCTGGTGGACGGCTGCCTCCCTCGTCCTGAACGCCGTCTGGATCGGCACGGTGCAGCTGGGGTCGGTCTGGCTGTCGGTCGTCGTCATCAGCGTGCTGCTGCTCGTGCTCGTCAAGACCTTCGGCGCGCTGCTGGCCGACCGGCCGCGCACCCGCGTCGAGGCCGTCCTGGTCGACGGCAGCACCGGTCTGTACCTGGGGTGGGTGTCGATCGCGACCGTGGCCAACGTGGCCGCCGCCCTGCGCAGCAGCGGCCTGACGAGCGGTGAGACGGGCTGGGCCGTCGCGGTCCTGGGCGTGGCCACCGGTGTCGGGGTGTTCACCGCCGTGCGCAGCCGCGGTCGCCTCGCCTACGGCGCGGGGCTCGCGTGGGGCCTGGGCTGGGTCGCCGCCGCCCGCGGCGGGGCCGAGCAGAACACGTCCACGACCGTGGCCGTGAGCGCGGGCATCGCCGCCGCGGTGGTCGCGGGGACCACCGTGGCGGCGCGCCTGCTCAGCCGCGGACGACGGCTGCGACGCGGCTGACGGCCTCGCCGACGGGCACCTGCTCGGAGTCGCCGCTGCGGCGGTCCTTGAGCTCGACGGTCCCGTCGGCCAGGCCCTTGCCGACGACGAGGATCGTCGGCACGCCCACGAGCTCGGCGTCCTTGAACTTCACCCCGGGCGAGACCTTCGGGCGGTCGTCGTAGAGGACCTCGATCCCCTGCGCGACGAGCTCGCCCGCGATGCGCTCCGCGGTCTCGAAGACGGCCGCGTCCTTGCCCGTGGCGACGACGTGCACGTCGGCCGGGGCGAGCTCGCGGGGCCACACGAGGCCCTTGTCGTCGTGGTTGCCCTCGGCGACGCACGCCATGGCGCGCGTGACGCCGATGCCGTAGGAGCCCATCGTCACGACGACCTGCTTGCCGTTCTCGTCGAGGACCTTGAGGTCGAGCGCCTGGGCGAAGCGGCGGCCGAGGGCGAAGATGTGCCCGATCTCGATGCCGCGCGCCAGCTCCAGCGGGCCGGACCCGTCGGGGGCCTCGTCGCCGGCCTTCACCTCGGCGGCCTCCACGACGCCGTCCGGCGTGAAGTCGCGGCCGGCGACGAGGTCGAAGACGTGCTTGCCGGGGGCGTCCGCACCCGTGACCCACGCCGTGCCGTCGACGACGCGCGGGTCGACGAGGTACCGGATGCCGGAGGCGTTCTCGGACCCCAGGACACCCGGCCCGATGTACCCCTTGACGAGCGCAGAGTGCTTCGCGAAGTCGGCGGCCTCGAAGGGTTCGACCTCGGCCGGCGAGACGGCGGCCTCGAGGCGCTTGAGGTCGACCTCGCGGTCCCCGGGGACGCCGACGGCCAGCGGTTCGCGGGTCCCGTCGGGGTGCTTGAGGACGACGATGACGTTCTTGAGCGTGTCCGCCGCGGTCCAGGGACGGTCGGCGCGGGGGTGCTTCTCGTTGCTCACGGCGACGAGCGTCTCGATGGTCGGGGTGTCGGGGGTGTCCTCGACGTGCGCGGCGGGCAGCCCGTCGAACGGGATCGCCGCGGGCGCCAGCGTGGTGACGGCCTCGACGTTCGCCGCGTACCCGCCGGGCGAGCGCACGAACGTGTCCTCACCGATCGCGGTGGGGTGCAGGAACTCCTCGCTGCGCGAACCGCCCATGGCGCCCGACATCGCCGAGACGATGACGAAGTCCAGCCCGAGGCGGCCGAAGATCTTGACGTACGCCTCGCGGTGCAGGTCGTAGGACTTCTCCAGCCCGGCGTCGTCGACGTCGAAGCTGTAGGAGTCCTTCATCGTGAACTCGCGGCCGCGCAGGATGCCCGCGCGCGGACGCGCCTCGTCGCGGTACTTCGTCTGGATCTGGTAGATCGACAGCGGCAGGTCCTTGTACGAGGAGTACAGGTCCTTGACCAGCAGCGTGAACATCTCCTCGTGCGTGGGCGCGAGGAGGTAGTCGGCGCCCTTGCGGTCGCGCAGCTTGAAGATGCCGTCGCCGTAGTCGCTCCAGCGGTTCGTCGCCTCGTAGGGCTCGCGGGGCAGCAGCGCCGGGAAGTGGACCTCCTGGGCGCCCGCGGCGTCCATCTCCTCGCGGACGATCCCCTCGACCTTGCGCAGCACCTTCAGGCCCAGCGGCAGCCAGGTGTAGATCCCCGGCGCGGCGCGGCGGACGTACCCGGCGCGCACGAGGAGCTTGTGGCTGGCGACCTCGGCCTCGGCCGGGTCCTCCCGCAGGGTCCGCAGGAACAGCGTCGACATCCGCATCAGCACGCCCGACAGGCTACCGGCGCACTGCGGCCGCCCTCACCGCACTTCCACTCCCCCACCCACCGACCCACCGGCCGGGGGGTTGGGATCGTTGACGCATCCAGCTCACAGGTCGAGCCCGACGTCACAGCGAGCCCGACCCCGGGCGGACGCGTCAGAACAGGACGGTGGCGAAGGAGCCGACCTCTCGGAACCCGACGCGGCGGTACGCGGCGAGGGCGCGGGCGTTGTAGTCGTTGACGTACAGCGACACCTGCTGGACGCCGTCGGCGCGGGCGGCCTCGACGACGGCGGCCATCCCGGGTTCGGACAGGCCCTCGCCGCGGCGGTGCGGCGGCACCCAGACGCCCTGCACCTGCACGACCTTCGGGGACACGGCGCCGAGCTCGGCCTTGAAGACGACCTCGGGACCGGAGCGGCCGGCGTCGACGCGGACGAAGGACCGGCCGGTGGAGACGAGCTCGGCGATGCGGGCGCGGTAGGCGCCGCCGCCGTCGGGCGGGGCGGGCGCGTAGCCGATCTCCTCGGTGAACATCGCGACGCAGGCCGGGACGACGAGGTCGAGCTCACGCAGCGTCGCGCGCCGCACGGCGGGGTCCGGGCGCACGGACGGCTCGGTGTCGCAGACCATGAGCGGCTGGTGGGCGCGCACCTCGCGCGCCCCGCGCCAGGACGGCTCGAGGCGTCGCCACAGGGCGAGCACCTGCTCGGCGGGTCCGACGAGCGAGGAGCAGCGCCGGCCCTCGGCGCGGGCGGTGGCGGCGAACGCGTCCAGGGCGGCGGGCGTCGCCTCGACGGGGACGAGGTTGGCCCCGGCCCAGCAGGCCGAGACGAGGGCGCCGTCCTCGAACCAGCCCCACACCTGACCACCGAGGTCGGTGCCGGGCCGGGCCAGCAGCCCGAGGAGCCGGGCCGAGACGAAGAGGTTCGCGACGGGGTCGCGGTCGCACAGGCGCAGCAGGGCGGGGGCGTCGGCCCCGCCCAGAACGCGCAGGGTCCCCGAGGCGGCGGAGCCTCGTGCGGCCGGGTTCATCAGGGACACTCCCGCATCCTGCCCGCTCGGACCGGCCCGGTCGAGACGGACACCCCGGCGCGTCCCGTCAGCCGACCGTGACGGTCGGCGACCCCGCGGTGCTCTCGTCCTCGGGTTCACCCATCTCGGCGGCCAGGCGGTTGGCCTCCTCGATGAGGGTCTCGACGATCGCGTGCTCGGGAACGGTCTTGATGACCTCGCCCTTGACGAAGATCTGGCCCTTGCCGTTGCCGCTGGCCACGCCGAGGTCGGCCTCGCGGGCCTCCCCCGGGCCGTTGACGACGCAGCCCATGACGGCCACGCGCAGCGGGACCGTCAGGCCCTCCAGCCCCTCGGTGACGGCGTCGGCGAGGGAGTAGACGTCGACCTGCGCGCGCCCGCACGAGGGGCAGGAGACGATCTCGAGCTTGCGCGGGCGCAGGTTCAGCGACTGCAGGATCTGGATGCCGACCTTGACCTCCTCGGCCGGCGGCGCGGACAGGGACACGCGGATGGTGTCGCCGATCCCCTTGCTCAGCAGCGCACCGAACGCCGTGGCCGACTTGATCGTCCCCTGGAACGCCGGGCCGGCCTCGGTGACGCCGAGGTGCAGCGGCCAGTCGCCGCGCTCGGCGAGCAGCTCGTACGCGCGGACCATCACGACCGGGTCGTTGTGCTTGACCGAGATCTTGAAGTCGTGGAAGTCGTGCTCCTCGAAGAGCGAGGCCTCCCAGACGGCCGACTCCACGAGGGCCTCCGGCGTCGCCTTGCCGTACTTCTCGAGCAGGCGCGGGTCGAGCGAGCCCGCGTTGACGCCGATCCGGATCGAGACGCCCGCGTCCTTGGCCGCCTGGGCGATGTCCTTGACCTGGTCGTCGAACTTGCGGATGTTGCCCGGGTTCACGCGCACCGCACCGCAGCCGGCGTCGATCGCGGCGAAGACGTACTTCGGCTGGAAGTGGATGTCGGCGATGACCGGGATCTGCGACTTCTTCGCGATGATCGGCAGCGCGTCGGCGTCGTCGTTCGTCGGGCAGGCCACGCGGACGATGTCGCAGCCGGAGGCGGTCAGCTCGGCGATCTGCTGCAGCGTGGCGTTGATGTTGGTGGTCGGCGTGGTGGTCATCGACTGCACCGACACCGGCGAGTCGCTGCCGACCCCCACCTTGCCCACCTGGATCTGCCGGGTCTTGCGACGCGGGGCCAGGACGGGCGGGGGGAGGGCGGGGAGACCGAGGCTGACGCTCACGCACAGCAGTATCAACCCCGGGTCCGGCACGGACGAATCCAGGTCACGTCCGGGCCGCAACCGTCCACCGGACTCTCACTGGTTCAGCGTGACCGGCCTGACGATGTCGGCGTACAGCAGCAGCACGCTCATCCCCACGAGCAGGATCGAGACCCCGTAGGCGACGGGCATGGCCTTGGCCACGTCCACCGGTCCGGGGTCGGGCCGGCGGCGCAGTCGGTAGACCCCCTTCTTCACGACCTCCCACAGCGCCCCGGCGATGTGGCCGCCGTCGAAGGGCAGCAGCGGGATGAGGTTGAAGACGAAGAGCGCGACGTTCAGGCCGGCGAGCAGCGAGACGAGCCGCGACGTCCGCTCGGCCAGCTCGTCGCCGGGGATGACGGCCGGCAGCGCGTTCATCTCCCCCGCCAGCCGGCCGATGCCGACGACGCCGATGGGCCCCTCCGGGTCGCGCGGCGCCGACCCGAACGCGGCCTGGGCCACGTCGTAGAGCCGCTGCGGCAGCCGGACGACGATCCCGGCCACGCTCTCGACCTGCTGCCCGACGACGCCCGGCACCTCGTCGAGGCCGATGCGCACCACCGCGATGGACGGGGACACGCCGAGGAACCCGACCTCCTCCGTCCCGCCCGTGGGCCGGCCGTTCGCGTCGAGGGCCTCGCGCCGGGTCGAGACGGGCGTGACCGTCAGCGGGACCCGCTGTCCGTCGCGTACGACGACGAGGTCGACGGCACGACCGCCGTGGTCGCGGATGGCGGCCGACAGCTGGTTCCAGCTCTGCACGGGGGCACCGTCGAACTCGACGACCTCGTCGCCGGGGCGCAGTCCCGCGGCCGCACCGGGAGCGGCCGGGTCCCCCGCCGCGCAGGTCGTGGCGGTGCTGCCCGCGGGCAGGACGCACTGCGAGACCGCCGACAGGCGCGGGACGTACCCCGGCTGACCGATGGCGCTGGCGGCGATCGCCGTCAGGACCAGCGCGAGCAGCAGGTTGACGAACGGCCCGCCGAACATCACGACGATGCGCTGCCACACCGGCTTGGACGTGAAGGTGCGGTGCTCCTCCCCCGGCCCGACCTCGACGAAGCTCGCCTGCCGCGCCTCCTCGGCCATGAGCGCCCAGCGGCCCGTGGTGGACGCGCGCACCTGGCCGTCCGGGCCGGGGGGGAACATCCCGATCATCCGGATGTAGCCGCCGAGCGGGATCGCCTTGACGCCGTACTCGGTCTCGCCGCGCCGGCGGGAGAACACCGTCGGGCCGAAGCCGACCATGTACTGCGTGACCTTGATGCCGAACCGCTTGGCGGGCAGCAGGTGACCGACCTCGTGCAGGGCGATCGACAGCGCGACGCCGACGGCGGCGGCGAGGATGCCGACCACCCAGAGCAGGACCTCGCTCACCGCGACGACCCGTCCGTGAGCTCGCGGGCCCGGGCACGCGCCCAGTCCTCGGCGGCCAGCACGTCCTCGACGTCGCGCGGCTCACCGGCGGGCTCGTGCTCGGCGACGACGCGCGCGAGCGTGTCGACGATGCCGAGGAACGGCAGCCGGCCGGCGTGGAAGGCGGCGACGCACTCCTCGTTCGCGGCGTTGAACACGGCCGGGACGGTCGACCCGCGCCGACCCGCCTCACGGGCCAGGTCCAGGGCCGGGAACGCCTGCGCGTCGACCGGCTCGAACGTCCAGCTCGCGGCGCGGGTCCAGTCGACCCCGGCCGCGGCACCGGGCACGCGGTCCGGCCAGGACAGCCCCAGCGCGATGGGCAGCCGCATGTCCGGCGGCGAGCACTGGGCCAGGGTCGAGCCGTCGGTGAACTCGACCATCGAGTGCACGACCGACTGCGGGTGGACGACGACGTCGATCCGGTCGTAGCCGATGCCGAACAGCAGGGACGCCTCGATGACCTCCAGCCCCTTGTTGACGAGGGTCGCCGAGTTCGTCGTCACGACCGGCCCCATCGACCACGTCGGGTGGGTCAGGGCCTGCTGGGGGGTGACGTCGGCGAGCTGCGCGCGCGTGCGGCCGCGGAACGGCCCGCCGCTGGCCGTGAGGACGAGCCGGGCGACCTCGTCGGCGGCGCCGCCGCGCAGGCACTGGGCGAGCGCTGAGTGCTCGGAGTCGACCGGGACGACCTGGCCCGGGGCCGCCGCGCGCGTCACGAGCGGACCACCGGCGACGAGGGACTCCTTGTTGGCCAGGGCCAGCGTGCGGCCGGCGGAGAGGGCGGCCAGGGTCGGCCGCAGCCCCACCGAGCCCGTCATGCCGTTGAGGACGACGTCGCAGGGGTGCGCGGCGACCTCGGTCGCGGCGTCCGGTCCGGCCACCACGCGGGGCAGCGGACGGCCTGCGGCCTGCGCGCGCAGGGCCTCCTCGAGCGGGCCGCGGGCCTCCTCGCGCGCGACGCCGACGAGGGCGACGCAGTGGTCGAGGGCCTGGCGCGCGAGCGCCGCGACGTCGGCGCCCCCGGCCGCCAGCGCGACCACGCGGAACGGCGCCTCGGCGCCCTGCGCGCCCGCGGCCTGCACGACATCGAGCGCCTGGGTGCCGATGGAGCCCGTGCTGCCGAGCAGGACCACGTCCCGGACGCCCCCGGGACGCTCGGTCGGGACGGCGGCGTGACGGGGCGTGCGGGAGGAGCTCACGCGTCCATCATGGCCTGCGACCGGGGCCCGCCACGCCCCGTGACGGGCGGCCTGCAGCAGATCTGCACGGGATCGGCGAGGATGACCCCGGCAGCACGACCACTCGGGAGGGACACCCGCCATGCGCACGCACCTCACGCGGAGGCTCATCGCCGCGTCCTCGGCCGTCGTCGTCACGCTCGGTGGCGCCGCGACCTTCGCCGCGACGACGGCCACCGCGGCCCCGGGCGGCGGGGTGTCCCTGCTCTCGACCGTCGACGCGTCCGGCCAGCAGGCCGCGCTCGACTTCTGGACCGCCGAGCGACTGGCCCAGGCCACCCCGCTCGACCGCACCGTGACGAACCGGGGTGCGGGTGCCCCGGGCGCGGCCGCCGCCGTCGGCACCGCCCAGCCCTCGACCGCCGCGCCCCGGCCGCGGTCGACGTCGGTCGCCCAGGGGGACGCTCCCGTCCTGCCGCGCGCCCCGCGCGAGGCCTCGGGCGTCGTCACCGGGGACGCCGTCAGCACGGCCCGGAACTGGGTGGGCGGCGCGCTGCCGACCGTCGGGCGCCTCTACTTCACCCAGGGCACCGGCAAGTTCGAGTGCACGGCCAGCAGCGTCGATTCCCCCAAGGGCAACGTCATCGTCACCGCCGGCCACTGCGTGACCGAGAACCGCCTGGACTCCCGCAACCTCATCTTCGTGCCGGGGTTGGCCGGGGCCAGCGAACCGCAGGGCCGCTTCGCGGTCGGCCAGACGTTCACCACGACCCAGTGGCGCACGCTGGACCAGCAGTCGTCCGCGGCGCTGAGCTACGACGTCGGGTTCGCCCTCGTCACCCCGCGCAGCGGCAAGTCCCTCAAGGACACCGTGGGCGCCAACCGGATCGCCTTCGACACCCCCCTGGCACGCACGACCGTCCTGGGGTACCCCGGCCGCAGCACCACGGCCGACGGGTTCACGCTGCAGTACTGCACGGGCACCCAGTTCACCGACAACGGCCCCGGCGCGACGACCGACGTCGCCACCCTGTGCGACCTCGGCGGCGGCTCCAGCGGCGGCCCCTGGGTGCACGACTTCGACCCCGCCACGGGCACCGGAACGGTCACGTCCGTGACGAGCTTCAGCTACGACGACAACACCTCGGTGCTGTACGGACCGCGGTTCGGCAGCGTCGTCCGCGACGTCTACACGCGGGCCGCGAACGCCTGACCCCCATCCGCAGGAAGGGCCCCGCCGGAGTTCCGGCGGGGCCCTTCCTCGTGCGACGTCCTCAGAGCGGGAAGTTCACGTACTTCGTCTCGAGGTACTCCTCGATGCCCTCCAGGCCGCCCTCGCGACCGAACCCGCTGGCCTTGACCCCGCCGAACGGGGCGGCGGCGTTGGAGACGACCCCGGCGTTGAGGCCGACCATGCCGGTCTCCAGGGCCTCGGCGACGCGCATCCCGCGTTCCAGGCCCTGCGTGAACGCGTAGGCGATGAGGCCGTACTCGGTGTCGTTGGCCAGGGCGATGCCCTCCTCCTCGGTGTCGAAGACGACGACGGGCGCCACGGGCCCGAACGTCTCCTCGCGCAGGAGGCGGGCGTCGGCGGGGACGTCGACGACGACGGTGGGGGCGTAGAAGTACCCCGTGTCGCCCACGGCGCTGCCCCCCGTGAGCACCCGGGCCCCGGCGTCCACGGCCTCGGTCACGCGCTGGGCGACGTCGTCGCGGGCCCGGGCGTCGATGAGCGGCCCGACCTGCGCGCCGTCCTCGGTCCCGCGGCCGACGACCAGCGACCCCATGCGCTCGGCCAGGCGGCGGGAGAACTCGTCCGCGATCCCGCGCTGGACGTAGAACCGGTTCGCCGCGGTGCACGCCTCGCCCTGGTTGCGCATCTTCGCCGCCATCGCGCCGTCGACCGCCTTGTCGAGGTCGGCGTCGTCGAAGACGAGGAACGGCGCGTTGCCGCCGAGTTCCATGGAGATGCGCAGCAACTGCTCGGCGGACTGCTCGACGAGCTTCTTGCCGACGGGCGTGGACCCGGTGAACGTGAGCTTGCGCAGCCGCGGGTCGGCGATGAGGGGCGCCGTGACCTTGCCGGTGGTGGAGGACGTCAGGACGTTGACGACGCCCGCGGGGACACCGGCCTCCTCGAGGACCTGCGCCAGCAGCAACGTCGTCAGCGGGGTCTGGGTGGCGGGTTTGACGACGATGGTGCAGCCGGCCGCGAGGGCCGGGGCGATCTTCCGGGTCCCCATGGCGAGCGGGAAGTTCCACGGCAGGATCGCCAGCACGGGGCCGACGGGCTGCTTCATCGTCAGCAGGCGCGAACCCCCGACGGGGTTCTCCGAGTAGCGGCCCGCGATGCGCGGGGCCTCCTCGGAGAACCAGCGGAAGAACTCGTTCCCGTACGCCACCTCGCCGCGGGCCTCGGCCAGGGGTTTGCCCATCTCCAGGGTCATGAGGAGGGCGAAGTCGTCGGCGCGGGCGGCGACGAGGTCGAACGCGCGGCGCAGGATCTCCGCGCGTTCCCGGGTGGGCGTGCGGGCCCACCCGGCCTGCGCGGCGACCGCGGCGTCGAGCGCGGCGGCGCCGTCCTCGACCGTGCCGTCGGCGATCTCGACGAGGGTCCGGCCGGTGGCCGGGTCTTCGACGGCGATGCGCCCGCCCCCGCTGGCCTCGCGCCAGGTCCCGCCGATGAACAGGCCGGTCGGGACGCGGGCGAGGAGTTCGGACTCCCGGGCGCTGGTGGGGTTCGTGGTGGTGCTCGTCATGGCGGCGATCCTCTCGTGGGGTCCGTCCGGGAAGGGGTTCAGCGCAGGTCAGCCGGCGGCGAAGACGCCGTCGAGGACGTCGAAGGCCTGCTCGAGCAGGGCGTCGCCGATGCTCAGCGGCGGCAGGAACCGCAGGACGTTGCCGTCGGTGCCGCAGGTCAGGACGATGACGCCCCGCTGGGCGGCCTCCGTCGCGACCTTCTTGGCCAGGGCGGCGTCCGGCTCGGTGGTGCCGGGCTTGACGAGTTCCACGGCGACCATGGCTCCGCGGCCGCGGACGTCACCCACGCGGGGGTCGCGCTCGGCGAGGGCGCGCAGCCGGCGGAACAGCAGTTCCTCGATCCGGCGGGCGCGCTCGAGGAGGCCCTCGTCCTCGACGGTCCGCAGGACGGCGAGCGCCGCCGCGGTGGCCAGCGGGTTCCCGCCGTAGGTGCCGCCCAGACCGCCCGTCACCGGGGCGTCGACGATCTCCGCCCGGCCCGTGACCGCCGACAGGGGCAGACCGCCGGCGACGCCCTTGGCGATGGTGACGAGGTCGGGTTCGACGCCCTCGAGGGCGCTCGCGAACCAGGCGCCGGTGCGGGCGACGCCGGTCTGGACCTCGTCGGCGACGAACACGACGCCGTTCTCGCGGGCCCAGGCCGCGATGGCCGGCAGGAACCCCGGCGCGGGGACGATGAACCCGCCCTCGCCCTGGACCGGTTCGACCACGATTGCGGCGAGGTTGGCGGCGCCGACCTGCTTCTCCATGACGGCGATGGCGCGCGCGGCGGCGGTCGGCCCGTCGAGGCCGTCGCGGAAGGGGTAGCTCAGGGGGGCGCGGTACACCTCGGGGGCGAAGGGCCCGAAGCCGTTCTTGTACGGCATGTTCTTGGCCGTCATGGCCATCGTGAGGTTCGTGCGGCCGTGGTAGGCGTGGTCGAAGACGACGACGGCCTGGCGCCCGGTGTGGGCGCGCGCGATCTTCACGGCGTTCTCGACGGCCTCGGCGCCGGAGGTGAAGAACGCGCTCTTCTTGGCGAAGTCGCCGGGCGTCAGCTCGGCGAGGCGCTCGGCGAGCTCCACGTAGGAGTCGTAGGGGGTGATCATGAAGCAGGTGTGGGTGAACCGCGCGGCCTGCTCCGTGACGGCCTCGACGACGGCCGGGGCGGAGTTGCCGACGGTGGTCACGGCGATGCCCGAGCCGAGGTCGGCGAAGGAGTTGCCGTCGACGTCGACGACGACGCCCCCGCCGGCGGCGTGGGCGAAGAACGGCATGGAGGAGCCGACGGCGGCCGAGACGGCCGAGGACCGGCGCGCGGCCAGCTCCTTCGAGCGCGGCCCGGGGACCTCGGTGACGAGGCGGATCTCCTGCGGCAGCGAGGGTCCACCCTGCGTGGTGGTCGGGCCGGCGGTCTCCTGCGGGCTGATCCCCGGGGTGAGCATCGTCATGGCTCGACGGTAGGCGTCCGCGTCACCCGCGTCAGTGTCGGGCACGCACATCCTCACGGGCCGCCGACGGTGCAGACCGGACACCTGGTGCGGCACCATGGCGGGGTGGTGCTGCTCGCGGACCTGCTCTCGACCGCCTCCCTCGACCTCCGCCTGGTCGGGGGCGATCCGGACGTCCCGGTGCGCTGGGTGGCCACGAGCGAGCTGGACGACCCGACGCCGTTCCTCGAGGGCGGGGAGCTGCTGCTGACGACGGGTCTGCGGGTGCCGCGCGACGGCTGGGCGCGCTGGGTGGGCCGGCTCACGGGCGCGGGCGCAGCCGGCGTCGGTTTCGGGGTGGGGTTGTCGCACCGCACCGTCCCGCGCACGCTCGTCACCGCGGCCTCCGCGGCCGGTCTCGCCGTCGTCGAGGTGCCCGTGCCGACGCCGTTCATCGCGGTCTCCCGGCGCCTGGCGGACCTGCTGCGGCGCAGCGAGAACGAGGCCGAGGCCGCCGCCGCCCGCGCCGGCCGGGACCTCGCGGCGGCGGCTGCGGGCCCGGACGGGGCGCGTGCGGTGCTGCAGCGGACGGCGCGGGCCGTGCACGGATCGGCCTGGTTGCTCGACGCGGCGGGCACCGTCCTGGCGGCGACGTCCTCGCAGGCTCCCCCCGCGGCGGCGCTGGAGGGGCTGCACCGGGTGCGCGGCCAGGGAGCCCGCGCGGCGTGGACGGAGGTCACCGCGACCGGGACGGTGACGTTGCGGGCCAGCGGGGCCACCCGGTGGCTGCTCGTGGCGGGGGGCCCGGACGTCCCGCGCGCCGTGCAGGGCACCGTGGGCACGGCGGCCGCGCTGCTGGACCTCCTGACGGCCCACCCCGTGCTCGACACCGAGGCCGTGACGCGCGTCGTCACGAGCGGTGCCGTCGACCTCGTCCTGACCGGCCGGGTCGACCTCGCCCGGCGGCTGGCCGGCGCCGTGGGGGTGCAGCTACCCGACCCCGTCGTCGTCGTGCGCTGGAGCGGTGCGTTCGCCCCGGACCTGCCGAGCAGCGGGCAGCACGCCCTCGGCTCCCCCGCCGCGGTCGCCGCGGCGCTGCAGGGGTGGACCGGGCGCGCCGGGACCGGCCGCCCCGTCCCGCTCTCCGACGCCTCCGCCCGCGCCGCCGACGCCGCCTGGGCCCGGACGTCGGCGCGACGACCCGTCGTCCAGGCCGACGGGTCCTCGTTGCCGGACCAGCTGGACCCGGCCGGCCTGGAGGCGTGGGCGACCGGCCGACTGACCGGGCTGAGCGACGCCGAGCTGCGCCGGACCGTGGAGGTCTTCCTGGCCCACCACGGCGCCCGCCAACCGGCCGCGGACGCCCTCGGCGTGCACCGCAACACGCTGCGGCAGCGGCTGTCCCGGGCCGAGCGCCTGCTCGGGGTCTCGCTGGAGGACCCGACGGACCGGGCGGAGGTGTGGCTGGCGCTCGTCACGACCCGCGCGCACGCGGAGTGAGTGGCCGCCTGCCAGACTCCCGTCGTGGCCCTGGACCCCGCCGACCTCCCCGCCTCCGCCCTGGAGTTCCTCGCCGAACGGCACCTGGCGACGCTCACGACGCTGCGGGCCGACGGCTCGCCGCACGTCGTGCCCGTCGGGTTCACCTTCGACCCGGGAACGCGGGAGGTCCGGGTCATCACCTCGGGCACCTCGCGCAAGGCCGTCCACGCGGCCCGCGGGTCGCGGTGCGTGGTCTCCCAGGTCGACGGCCGGCGCTGGCTGTCGCTGGAGGGGCCCGGCCGCGTCCTCGACGACCCGGCCTCGGTCCGCGACGCCGAGGAGCGCTACGCCGGTCGCTACCGGACGCCGCGGGAGAACCCGGCCCGCGTCGTCGTGGTCTTCACCGTCGACCGCGTCCTGGGGTCCGTCCCGCCGTGGGAGTGAGCGCCGTCGGGGTGAGGGTCAGCGGTAGCTGACCATCAGCTCCACGACGCGGTCGAGGAAGGCGTCCACAGGCGCCTCCCTGTACCCGCGCGCCCCGCGCCGCGGTCGGAAGAGCGCGTCCCGGACGTCGTCGGCGGTGAGGGTGCGCGACCCGCGGAAGTGCTGCACGAGCAGCTCGCACAGGTCGTCGACGTCGCGCGGGTGGTAGCCGCGGCGCAGACCCCGGGCGCGGGGGAAGCGCTCCCCGCGACGCTCCTTGAGCCGGCCCGCGACGGCCTGGCCGAGCGCGGAGCGGCGGTCGGTCCAGGACCGCTGGTCGTCCTGGGCCAGCGCGTGCGACCGTTCCCGCTGGGCCAGCGCGTCCTCGACCTCGGCGAGCCGCGCGTCGGTGTCGCCCACGTCGTAGCCGCCGAGCTGGGACCCGAACCCGACGGCCCGCACCTGGGCCGAGGCGACCCGGCCCGCCGGCAGCGCCGTCGCGAGGTGGTCGAGGAAGAGGTCGACGTCGGCGACCTTGTACCCCCGTCGCAGCGCCGCGGCGCGGGCCGGGCGCTCCCGGACGAGCTGCTCGACCGGGACCGTGCCGTTGCTCACCGCGTCGCTGGTCACGCGGTCGGCTGCTCGGGGCCGATCGCGGCCAGCTGACCGCAGGCGCCGTCGATCTCGCTGCCGCGGGTGTCGCGGACGGTCGTCGGGATGCCCCGCGCCTCCAGCGCCGCGACGAACGCCTTCTCCACGGCCGGGTCGCTCGCGGTCCACTTCGAGCCCGGGGTCGGGTTCAGCGGGATGGGGTTGACGTGCACCCAGCCGCGCCCGCGGGCGTTCAGCAGCTTGCCGAGGCGGTCCGCGCGCCAGGCCTGGTCGTTGATGTCGCGGATGAGCGCGTACTCGATGCTCACGCGCCGGCCCGTCGCCTCGAAGTAGCGGCGGGCCGCGTCCAGGGCCTGCGCGACGTTCCACCGCTGGTTGATCGGGACGAGGTCGTTGCGCAGCTCGTCGTCGGGGGCGTGCAGGCTCAGGGCCAGCGTCGCGGCGATGCCCTCGCCGGCGAACTTGTCGATGGCCGGCACGAGCCCGACGGTCGACATCGTGATGCCGCGTGCGGAGATGCCGAGGCCGTCGGGGGCGGGCTGGGTGAGCCGGCGGACGGCGGCGACGGCGGACTTGTAGTTGGCCAGCGCCTCCCCCATCCCCATGAAGACGACGTTGCCGACGCGGCCCTCGCCGCCGGGGACCTCTCCGCGGGCCAGGGCGCGCGAGGCGGCCGTGACCTGCTCGACGATCTCGGCGGTGGACAGGTTGCGCGTCAGGCCGGCCTGGCCGGTGGCGCAGAACGGGCAGTTCATGCCGCAGCCGGCCTGGCTGGAGATGCAGAGGGTGTCGCGGTTCTTGTAGCGCATGAGGACCGACTCGACGAGCGCGCCGTCGTGCATCCGGTACAGCGTCTTGACCGTGGTGCCCGCATCGGCCGTGAGCGTGCGGATCGGCGTCAGCAGCGTCGGCAGCAGCGCGTGCGCGATGCGGGACCGGCTGGCGGCCGGCAGGTCCGTCATCTTCTCCGGGTCGTCCTCGAGGCGCTCGAACCAGTGCGTGGCGAGCTGCTTGCCGCGGAACGCCTTCTCCCCCAGCTCGACCATCGCGGGGCCGCGCTCGGCGGGCTCGAGGTCGGCGAAGTGGCGCGGCGGCTTGCCGCGGCGCGGGGCGGACATGACGAGCTGGCCCGGGCCGGCGGGAGCCAGCGGGAGCGGCTCGCGCGGAGGCCGGCCAGGGCCCGCGGTCGCTGGGTCCGGGGAGACGGGGGTGGGAGTGGACATCACTCCCCATGGTACGGCGCCTGAGGTCGAGGGGGTCAGGGCCCGAGGAACCACAGGAGGAGCAGGTGCACGACGGGGGCCGCGGGCAGCAGCGAGTCGAGCCGGTCCATGACGCCGCCGTGCCCCGGCAGCAGGGTTCCCATGTCCTTGATGCCGAGGTCGCGCTTGAGCATCGACTCCGACAGGTCCCCGCCGATGGCCACGACGACCGTGACGGCGCCCAGCAGGACGCCCTGCCACCAGGCCGCGCCGAGCGCCAGCGGCAGGGCGACCGCCCCCGCGACCATGCCGATGACGAGCGAGCCGGCCGAGCCCTCCCACGACTTCTTGGGGCTGACCGAGGGGGCCATGGGGTGCCGGCCGAAGAGGACACCGGCCGCGTAGCCGCCGACGTCGCTGGCGACGACGAGCAGGACGAAGACGAGGACGCGCCAGGCGCCGTCGCTCGCGGCGAGCATGAGCATCGCGAAGCCGGCGAGGAGCGGACCGTAGGTGACGACGAAGATGCCGCCCGCGACGTCGCGCACGGGCGGGACGCGCACGGGTGAGCCGTGGTCACCCCCGTCGTCGACGAGGCGGTACACGACGACCGCCGCCACCGTCAGGGCGTACGCCGCGAAGAGCGTCTCCCCGCCGCCGAGGTAGGCGCCCGGCACCATCGCCAGGGTGCCCACCGCGGGTGGCAGCACGGGGATGCGCAGGTGCCGCGCCCGGAAGGCGCGGACCATCTCGACCGTCCCGTACAGGACGGCGGCGCAGACCAGGACGCCGAAGGCCTCCCGGCGGACGAACAGGCTGGCGACCAGCACCCCACCCATCGCCACCCCCATGCCGATGGCGGCGGGGAGGTTGCGCCCCGCCCGCCGCGGAGGGCGGGCGGTGGACGTCGTCTCGCTGGTCACCGGCACGCTCAGACGGCCAGCAGCTCGGTTTCCTTGTTCTTCAGGAGCTCGTCGACGGCGTCGACGTGCTTCTTCGTCACCGACTCCAGCTCCTTCTCCGCGCGCCCGACCTCGTCCTCGCCGGCCTCGCCGTCCTTGACGATGCGGTCGAGCTCCTCCTTGGCGCGGCGGCGCACGTTGCGCAGCGAGACGCGGGCGTCCTCGGCCTTGGAGCGGGCGAGCTTGATGTAGTCCTTGCGCCGCTCCTCGGTCAGCTGCGGCAGCACGATGCGGATGACGTTGCCGTCGTTGCCCGGGTTGACGCCCAGGTCGGAGTTGCGCAGCGCCTTCTCGATCTCGCTCATGGCCCCGCGGTCGAAGGGCGTGATGAGCACCGAGCGGGCCTCGGGGATCTGGAAGCTCGCCAGTTGCTGCAGCGGGGTCGGCGCGCCGTAGTAGTCGACCATGATCTTGTGGAACATCGCGGCGTTGGCACGCCCCGTGCGGATGGCGCCGAAGTCCTCCTTGGCGACCTCGACCGCCTTTTCCATCTTCTCCTCGGCCTCGAGGAGGGTGTCGTCGATCACGGTGGTCCCTTCGTCCTTCGTCCCGGCGCGTCCTGCGCCTCCGCGGTGCCGCAGTGCGCGGACGCGCCCGGGGGCCTCAGTCCGCGATCACCTGCGTGCCGATCCTCTCACCCCGCAGCGCGCGGGCCACGCCCTGGCCCTCCATGCCGAACACGATCATCGGCAGGCGGTTGTCCATGCAGAGGCTGAAGGCCGTGGTGTCGACGACACGCAGGTTCTTCTGCAGCGCCTCGGCGTAGCTGATCGTCTCGATCTTGGTGGCGCTCGGGTCCTTGCGCGGGTCCCCCGTGTAGACGCCGTCGACGCCGTTCTTGGCCATGAGGACGGCGTCGGCGCGGACCTCCAGGGCCCGCTGCGCGGCGACCGTGTCGGTCGAGAAGTACGGCATGCCGGCGCCCGCGCCGAAGATCACGACGCGGCCCTTCTCCATGTGCCGGATGGCGCGGCGCGGGATGTACGGCTCGGCGACCTGCCCCATCGTGATGGCCGTCTGCACGCGCGTGGCGACGTCCTGCTGCTCGAGGAAGTCCTGCAGCGCGAGGGCGTTCATGACGGTGCCGAGCATGCCCATGTAGTCGGCCCGGCTGCGCTCCATGCCCCGCTGGGACAGCTCCGCGCCGCGGAAGAAGTTGCCGCCGCCGACGACGATGGCGACCTGCACGCCCTGCTTGACGGGGCCGGCGATCTCGCGGGCCACCTGGGCGATGACGTCGGGATCGACGCCGACCTGGCCGTTGCCGAAGAACTCGCCGGAGAGCTTGAGCAGCACCCGCTGGTAGGCGGGGCGGGGGTGCACGGTCCCGGCCTCGAGGTCGACGGTCAGGCTCGGCTCGCTCACGCGGTGGCTCCTCGGGTGGTTGCGCTGGCTGGGCTGGGGTCTGGGGCAGTCTGCCCCAGTCGGGTGCTGGAGGTCACGCTCGGTGAGTCGTGACTGGTCCGGACGTGCGAACGGGGCGGGAGGACCGTGGTCCCCCCACCCCGTGGAGCGTGTCGCTCAGACGCCCGCGCGGAAGCGCGCGAAGGCGGTCACCTGGGCGCCGGCGTCGGCCAGCAGCTTGGTGATCGTGACCTTCTGGTCCTTGGCGAACGGCTGCTCGAGCAGGACGTTGTCCTTGAAGAAGCTGTTGACGCGACCCTCGATGATCTTGGGGAGGGCGGCCTCGGGCTTCTTCTCCTCGCGCGCGGTCTCCTCGGCGATGCGGCGCTCGGACTCGACCTTCTCGGCCGGGACCTCGTCGCGGGTGAGGAAGGTCGGGCTCATCGCGGCGGTGTGCATCGCGATGTCCTTGCCGAGGGCGTCGTCGGCCTTGTCGAGGGCGACGAGGACACCGATGGTCGGCGGCAGGTCGGTCGCGGTGCGGTGCAGGTACGCCGAGACGTGCGTGCCCTCGATGCGGGCGACGTTGGGGACGAGGATCTTCTCGCCCATCGTCGCGTTGGCCTCGTCGAGGACGACCTGGACGGTCTTGCCGTCCATCTCGGAGGCGAGCAGCGAGGCGGAGTCGGTCGCGCCGACGGCGACGGCCTGCGCGAGGACCTGGTTGGCCAGGGTCACGAAGCCCTCGGACTTGGCCACGAAGTCGGTCTCGCAGTTGACCTGGACCATGACGCCGAGGCCACCGTCGACGTGGACGGCCACGAGGCCGTTCGACGCGTCGCGGTCGGCGCGCTTGGCGACGCCCTTCTGCCCCTTGATGCGCAGCAGCTCGATGGCCTTCTCGACGTCGCCGTCGGTCTCCACGAGCGCGTTCTTGCAGTCGAGCATGCCGGCGCCGGTCTTCTCGCGCAGGGCCTTGACGTCAGCGGCGGTGTACGCGGCCACGGTCTGTCCTCTCGTCGTTCCGTGAACTTCTGGTCTGGGGGCGGACGCACGGACGCCCCCGGCCGGGGGCCCGGGGCGTCACCACAGGCGTCCTGTGTCGTACCTGACGGAGGTCAGGCCTGCGCGGTGGCCTCGGCCGGCTCGCCCTCGGCGGCAGCGGTCTCGGCCGGCTGCCCCTCGGCGGCGGTCGCCTCGGCGGCCTCGGGGGCGGTGGAGCCCTCCGCGGTCGCGGTCGACTCCGAGCCACCGGCCTGCTCGCCCTCGTTGCCGGCCAGCAGGTCCTGCTCCCACGCGGCCAGGGGCTCGGCGTCGGTGTCGGACTTGCCGCCGTGACGGACCTGCAGGCCGTCGGCGACCGCGTCGGCGATGACCCGCGTCAGCAGCGTGACGGAGCGGATGGCGTCGTCGTTGCCGGGGATCCGGTAGTCGACGTCGTCCGGGTCGCAGTTGGAGTCGAGGATCGCGACGACGGGGATGTTGAGCTTCTTGGCCTCGTCGACCGCGAGGTGCTCCTTGTTGGTGTCGACGATCCACACCGCGGAGGGGACCTTGGTCATGTCGCGGATGCCGCCGAGCGTCTTCGTCAGCTTGTCGTACTCGCGACGCAGGACCAGGAGCTCCTTCTTCGTGAGGCCGGAGGCGGCGACGTCGTCGAAGTCGACCTCCTCGAGCTCACGCATGCGGGAGATCCGCTTGGAGACGGTCGAGAAGTTGGTGAGCATGCCGCCGAGCCAGCGCTGGTTCACGTAGGGCATGCCCACGCGACGGGCCTGCTCGGCGATGGACTCCTGAGCCTGCTTCTTCGTCCCGATGAACAGGATGCTGCCGCCGTGGGCGACGGTCTCCTTGACGAAGTCGTACGCGCGGTCGATGAAGGACAGCGACTGCTGCAGGTCGATGATGTAGATCCCGTTGCGCTCCGTGAAGAGGAAGCGCTTCATCTTCGGGTTCCAGCGACGGGTCTGGTGCCCGAAGTGCACACCGGACTCGAGCAGCTGGCGCATCGTCACGACGGCCATGGGTGGTCCTCCTCGTGCCGGCCCCCTCGTGGGGCCGATCGGTTGTCCCGCAGCGGGCCGGTCGGCCTGCCGCGCCTGGCTCCCGTGCGCACCCAGCCACCGGGACGACCCGGTGGACCGAGAGGGTGCTCCCCTCCGCCTGGTGCGGAGAGCGGGAACGCGATGTCACCCTGGACGTCACCGGCCCGCGGGAGAGCAGGCAGGACGCACCGGGTGCCCTCGTAGTCTACGACGCGTGAGCACTGGTCTCGACCGCGGCGCGTCCACCCCTTCCGGCACCGTCCCCCCGACCGTCGCCAAGGGCCCCGGCGTGGCCCGCATGCGGCGCTTCGGGCCCACCGTCTTCGCCGAGATGTCGGCCCTGGCCCAGCGCACCGGCGCCGTGAACCTCGGCCAGGGGTTCCCCGACTCCGACGGACCGGCCTCGCTGCTCGACGACGCCGTCGCCGCCGTGCGCTCGGGCGCGAACCAGTACCCGCCGGGGCTCGGCGTCCCGGAGCTGCGCGAGGCCGTGAGCCGGCACCAGGACCGCTGGTACGGGATGCGTCCCGACCCCGGCACCGAGGTGCTCGTCACCGCCGGGGCCAGCGAGGCGACGGCCGCCGCCCTGCTCGGGCTGTGCGAGGTGGGCGACGAGGTCGTCGTGCTGGAGCCGGCCTACGACGCCTACCCCGCGCTCATCGCCCTCGCGGGCGCCGTCCAGCGCTCGGTCCCGTTGCTGCCGACCGCCGACGGCTTCGCCCTGGACCGCGCAGCCCTGGCGGCCGCCTTCTCCGACCGGACCCGCCTCGTCCTGCTCAACACCCCGCACAACCCGACGGGCACCGTCCTGTCCGAGGACGAGCTCGCCCTCGTCGCCCGCCTCGCGGTCGAGCACGACGCCGTCGTCGTCACCGACGAGGTGTACGAGCACCTCGTCTTCGACGGCCACCGGCACCGTCCGGTCGCGACGCTGCCGGGGATGGCCGAGCGGACGCTGACCGTGTCCTCGGCGGGCAAGACGTTCTCGGTGACCGGCTGGAAGGTCGGCTGGGTCACCGGCCCGGCCCCCCTCGTCGCGGCCGTGCGAGCGGTCAAGCAGTTCCTCACGTACGTCAACGGCGCGCCCTTCCAGCCGGCCGTCGCCCGGGCCCTGGACCTGCCCGACGCGTTCTTCGCCGACCAGGCCGCCGACCTGCAGCGCCGCCGGGACCTGCTGTCCGAGGGCCTGCGCTCGGCCGGCTTCGGGGTGCGCACCCCCGCCGGGACGTACTTCGTGATCGCCGACCCGACCCCGCTGGGCTTCGAGGACGGGACGGATCTGTGCCGTCGCCTGCCCGAGCTCGCCGGCGTCGTCGGTGTGCCGGTGAGCGCCTTCTGCGAGCCCGGCGGGCCGGCCGCCGAGGCCACCGCCGCTCTCGTGCGGTTCACGTTCTGCAAGTCCGACACCGTGCTCCTGCAGGCGTGCGACCGCCTGCAGGGCCTGCGCCGGTGAGCACCGGGGACCCTCGGGACCACCCCGACCTGCGCCGGGTCCTGGAGGAGGAGCGGGCCGAGGCAGCCGAGCGGGTCAGCGCGCTCGAGCGCGAGCTCGCGAGCGCCCTCGAGGCGGCCGCCGAGGGCACGGCCGACGACGAGCACGACCCCGAGGGCTCCACGACGGCCTTCGAGCGGCAGCAGGTCGCCGCCGTGCTGGAGCAGGTGCGGGAGCGGTCGGCGGCGCTCGACGTGGCCCTGCGTCGGCTCGGGGAGCCGGGGTTCGGGCTGTGCGAGCGGTGCGGGCGTCCCATCGCCCCCGGCCGCCTCGCCGCGCGGCCGTGGGCCACGACGTGCGTCGAGTGCGCCGGGCGGGTGCGGCGCTAGGGCACCCCGCCCGTGCCCGCGCCTGTTCCCGCACCCCCGGACCATCCACGGGGACACCCATCGGGACACCCACCGGGAGACCCACGTGGAGTGAGCCGTGGGTGTCCCCCGCGCGTCGCCCCCACGACGCCGGGCGGACACCCACGGGTGTCCCCACGGCCGCTCCTCCACCGCTGCGGGCGGTGGCCCGCGGCGCCCACCGTCCCGGTGCAGCCTGTGCACGACCCGGCTCCGCGTCGTCCCGGGCTCCCCACCCGGCGCTCGCACCCGTTCGTCCACAGCCGGGCCCCGACGTCCGGGCCCCACGGGTCCGGCCGGGGCAGGCTGCCGCCGTGCTGGGTTCAGGAGTCGCCACCGGTCTGGCGTCCGTCGCGGTCGCGGGTCTCGCGACGGCTCTCGTCGTCGCCGTGCCCCCGTCGTCACCGGCGTCACCGGACGCACCGGCACCTCGTGACGGAGTGACCGCGCGGTCGTGGACGTGGCCGGTCGACCCGCACCGGGTCGTCCGCACGTTCGACGACGTGGGGCGCTACGAGGCCGGGCACCGCGGCGTGGACCTCGCCGCCGCGCCGGGCGCGACCGTGGTGGCCGTCGCGGCGGGCGAGGTCAGCTTCGCGGGCGCCGTCGCCGGGCGCGGGGTGGTCGTCGTCGCGCACCCGGACGGGCTGCGCACGACGTACGAACCCGTCGACGCCGTCGTCCGTCCGGGGCAGGCCGTCACGGCGGGGACGCCGCTGGGCACCCTGGCCGCCCTGCCCCTGCACTGTCCCGCCGCGTGCCTCCACCTCGGGCTGCGCCGCGGCGAGACGTACCTCGATCCCCTGTCCCGGCTGCGGGAGACCCCACCGGTCCTGCTGCCCCTTGGACGACCGTGACCTCAGCCCGCGTCGGACAGCTTGCCGCGCAGCTGGAGGACGGCCTTGGTGTGCATCTGGCAGATGCGCGACTCGGTGACCCCGAGGACGCGGCCGATCTCGGCCAGGGTCAGGCCCTCGTAGTAGTAGAGCGTGACGACGATCTTCTCCCGCTCGGGCAGCTGGTTGATGGCCCGGGACAGGAGGAACTTCGTCTCCTCGCTCTCGAACGCCGCGACGGGGTCCTCGGCCTTGGTGTCCTCGAGGGTGTCGACGAGGGAGAGCTTGTCGCCCTTCTCCCCCGAGACGCTGAGCAGCTCGTCGAGCGCCACGACGTTGACGTAGGAGACCTGGCTGAAGATGTGGTGCAGGTCCGACAGGGCGATGCCCATGCGGTCGGCGACCTCGGCCTCGGTGGGCGTGCGGTGCAGCTCGCCCTCGAGGCTGGCGTAGGTCCGCTCCACCTCACGGGCCTTGCTGCGGACCGACCGGGGGATCCAGTCGATGGCGCGCAGCTCGTCGATGATGGCGCCGCGGATGCGCGAGATGGCGTAGGTCTCGAACTTGATGGCGCGCTCGATGTCGAACTTCTCGATCGCGTCGATGAGCCCGAAGATGCCGTAGGACACCAGGTCGGCCTGCTCGATGTTCGGCGGCAGCCCGACGCCGACCCGCCCGGCCACGTACTTGACCAGCGGCGAGTAGTGCATGATCAACTTCTCGCGGACGTAGGGGTCCGCGGTGGACTTGAAGTCCTCCCACATGGCGCGCAGGGCGGCCTCGGCCGCCTCCTGCTCGGGCGTCAGGGGTCCCTTGCCCTTGCGGCTGGTGAAGCGGGCGTTCGCCTGCGGGCGACCCGCGGGCTGCACCTCCTCGACCGTCTCGGCCCCGTCCGCCGACGGCGCCGCCTCCGAGGTGCTCGTCTGGTCCGTGCCGGTGGCGTCGATGCCGCGCTCCATCCCGTCGTCGACCACGCGCAGCCCGGAGCCGCGCTCGGTCTGCGCGGTGGTGGCTCGTTCCCTCGCCGCTCCTGGTTCCACCGTGGTCCTCCCCCCGGTCCCGTCAGGCCCGGGGATGGGCCTGACGGTGAGAACTCCGCAACCGCTCCACGGAGACGTGTGTGTAGATCTGAGTCGTTGACAGCGTAGCGTGACCAAGCAACTCCTGTACGCTACGAAGGTCAGCTCGTCCGTCGAGCATGTGGGTCGCGGCCGCGTGCCGGAGTCCGTGCGGGGACGTGTGCGGCGCACCGGGAACCGCGGCGACCGCCCGGTTGACGACCGTCCGCACCTGCCGCTGGTCGATCCGGCCCCCCTTCCGCCCCAGGAACAGCGCGTCACCGGACTCCGTGACGGCCAGGGCGGGGCGCCCACGGTCCAACCAGGCCTCCAGCGCCCGCAGGGCCGGCTCACCGAAGGGCACGACGCGCTCGCGGTTCCCCTTCCCCAGCACGCGCGCCTGGCGGTGCCCGGCGTCGACGTCGCCGACGTCCAGACCCACGACCTCCGCGACCCGGCAGCCGGTGGCGTAGAGGAGTTCCAGCAGGGCGCCGTCGCGCAGCTCCACCGGGTCCGGGGACGCGTCGGTGCGCGCCGCGACCGCCGGCTCGAGCGCGGCCCGCACCTGGCTCTGCGCCAGGACGCGGGGCAGGTCGCGGGAGCGCTTGGGGGCCTGCAGCCGCAGACCCGGGTCCTCGCCCAGCCGTCCCGTGCGGTGGGCCCAGGCCGTGAAGGTCCGCACGGCCGCCGCGCGCCGGGCCAGGGTGGACCGGCGGTGGTCGCCGGCCGCGGCCGTCTGCCACGCCCGCAGGTCCGCCAGCCCGAGCAGCCCCAGGTCGAGCGACCCGTCGTCGCCGGCCGGCAGGACGGTGGTCAGCAGGTCCCGGACGTCCGAGCGGTACGCCCGGACGGTGTGCTCGGAGCGGTTGCGCTCGGCGCGCAGGTGGGTCCCGAAGGCGTCCAGCACCTGCTCGAGGTCCTCGTCCCGGGGACCGTCGGCCCCGCTCACGTCTCGTCCCACCACGGCACCGTCACGCCTCGCCCGCGGCCGCGCAAGCCGCCACGCGGCGACCGTTCCGGCCCCCGGTACCGGCCGTGCGAAGATCACGCCGTGGTTCAGCGCACGCACCCGGTGCTCACCGACGACGTCGACGGGTCCGACGCCGTCGAGACCGTCGCCTTCGCCCTCGACGGCGTCCCCTACGAGATCGACCTCTCGGCGCAGAACGCGGCCGCCCTGCGGCGCGCGGTCAGCCTCTACGTGGAGCACGGCCGCGCCCTCGCGCCCCGGCGCGGACCGGGCCGGCCCGCCGACGGCCCCGGCACGGGGGTCGACAGCGGCGCGGTCCGCGCGTGGGCGCGCGAGAACGGCGTGCCCGTCAACTCCCGCGGCCGGGTGCCGGCCGAGGTCGTCGAGCAGTACGTCGCCGCCGGCCACTGACGACGGTGCCCCGGGGACGGTGCCCCCGGGGCCTCGTGTCAGTCGCCCTTGACGTTCACCACCTGACGCAGCGTGTGCCGGACCTCGACGAGGTCGGCCGCGTCGGCCATCACCCGGTCGATGTCCTTGTAGGCGGCCGGGATCTCGTCCAGGAACGCGTCGGTGTCCCGGTACTCGATGCCCTTCATGGCCTCCCGCAGCTGCTCGTGGGTGAACGTCCGGCGCGCCGCCGACCGGCTGTACTCACGCCCCGCCCCGTGCGGGGAGGAGTGCAGCGACATCACGTCGCCCTTGCCGACGACGACGTAGCTGGCCGTGCCCATCGAACCCGGGACGAGCCCGGGGCGTCCGGCGTCGGCCGCGATGGCGCCCTTGCGGGACAGCCACACCTCCCGGCCGAAGTGCCGTTCCCGGGTCGTGTAGTTGTGGTGGCAGTTGATGCGCTCCGCCTCCTCGACGTCGGTCCCGAGGAACGCGGCCAGCTGGGCAGCCACCCGGTCCATCATCTCCTCGCGGTTGAGGAGCGCGAAGTGCTGCGCCCACTGCAGGTCGGCGAGGTACTCGTCGAACTCGGCCGTGCCCTCGACGAGGTAGGCGAGGTCACGGTCGGGCAGCGGCACGAACCACTGCGCGCACAGCCGCTGCGCGACGGCGATGTGGTGGGTGGCCAGCTTGTTGCCCGGGCCGCGCGAGCCCGAGTGCAGGAACAGCCACACCCGGTCCAGCTCGTCGAGGGACACCTCGATGAAGTGGTTCCCCGACCCCAGCGTCCCCAGCGCCAGCCGCCAGCGCGGGACGAGCTGCTCGCGGAACGCGGCCCGGCCGGGTTCGAGCGCCTCCAGCTCGGCCACCCGCGGCGCGGCCGTGGCCGACACCTCGCGGTTGGCCGCACCCGCCGACAGCGGCACCGCGGCCTCGATCGCGGTCCGCAGGACGGACAGGTCACGGCCCGAGAGGTCCGCGCCCGTGAACTGCGTGCGGACGGCGATCATGCCGCAGCCGATGTCGACCCCGACGGCGGCCGGGATGATCGCCCCGTCGGTCGGGATGACGGACCCGACGGTCGCACCCTTGCCGAGGTGGGCGTCGGGCATCAACGCGATGTGCGGGTGGATGAAGGGCATCGTGGCGGCGACCTGGGCCTGCCGGCGCGTCCCCTCCTCCAGCACGGACGCCCAGTTCACCAGCTTCTTCCCCAGCCGCTCCACGTTCTCCACCTCTCCGCTCGTGTTCTGCTCGTCATGTGCTCAGGGCCTGCGCGGCAACGGTTTCCGCGGCAGGCACGAGGAACGACGATACGCAGCGCACGCCGGCGGTCCCACTGGTTTTCCGGTCCGGCCACCGCCTCAGGCACCCGGCCCGCGACACCACCCCGCCCCGGTCCGGACCGCGTGCCCGGACAGCTCCAGGCGTCCGAGGAGGGCCTGGACGGCACCGGCGTCGAGGCCGCTGTCACGGGCCAGCGCGTCCAGGTCCGCGCCCGCCCGGCGCGGCAGGCACTCGGCCACCCGCAGCTCCTCCCGGTCGAGGCCGTCGAAGGGTCGCCGCTCCACCGCCGGGACCGACACCTCCTCGGCGCCCAGCTCGCCGAGCAGTTCGGCCGCCTCCGCCGCGCTCGTGACGCAGACCGCCCCGCGGTCGCGCAGCAGGCGGTGGCACCCGGCCGAGGCCGGTGACGTCACCGGCCCGGGGACGGCACCGACGGGGCGGTGCAGCCGCTCGGCCCGGTCCGCCGTGGACAGCGCCCCGGAGCGCCACGCGGCCTCGACGACCACCGTGCCCCGGGTGAGGGCGGCGATGAGGCGGTTGCGCTCCAGGAAGCGCCACCGCGTCGGGGTGCTGCCCGGCGGCACCTCCGAGACCAGCGCACCGGTCTGGGCGAGGCGGGCCAGGAGCGCCGCGTTGCCGGGCGGGTAGCTGCGGTCGACCCCGCAGGCCAGGACGGCCACGCTCGTCGCCCCGACGGCCACGGCGGCCCGGTGGGCGGCCGCGTCGATGCCGAAGGCGCCCCCGCTGACGACGGCGAACCCGCGGTCGGCGAGCCCGACCGCGAGGTCGGCCGCGACGTGCTGGCCGTACGCGGTGGCGGCCCGCGAACCGACGAGGGCGGCGCTGCGGGCGCTGACGTCGGCCAGGCGCGCAGGGCCGCGCACCCACAGGCAGAACGGTGCCCCCAGGGGTCGCTCCCCCGTCGCGTCGACGTCGAGGTCGGCCAGGCCGACCGGCCACTCCTCGTCGGCGGGCACGACGAGCCGGCCGCCCGCGGCGCGGACCGCGGCGACGTCGCCCGCGGGGTCGACGTCGGCCAGCCGCGTGCGCCACCGCTCCGGACCCCGGCCGGTGACGACCGCCTCGAGCGCCAGGGGCGCCCCGACCTCGCCGACCAGCCGGGCCGCGGCGACGTCCCCCGGTTCGGCGAGGCGGCTCCAGGCCGCCCGGGCGAGCCGGTCGTCCTCCAGGGCGGGGCGCAGGGCGGGTGGGACCTGCGTCAGGGCGCGGCTCACGCGGCCACCGCCGTGCTGAGAGCTCCCCGCAGGGCGAGGGCGCGGCCGACGTCGTCCCGGTCCGGTGTCCCGGACCCGCGCAGGTCGGCCACCGTCCAGGCCAGCCGGAGCACCCGGTCCACCCCGCGCAGCGTCAGCACCCCCCGTTCCAGGGCCCGGTCGAGGTCGCGCGTGACGGCCGGGCCGAGGCGCAGCGGACCGCGCAGGAGCGGCCCCTTGAGCTCTCCGTTCGTCCGCACGCCGTGGCGCCCCAGGCGTTCGCCCTGGACCCCCCGCGCCGCGGCGACCCGCGCCGCCACCACGGCCGTGCTCTCCCCCGCGGCCGCCTCGGCGACCTCGGCACGCGTCACGGCCTGCACCTGCAGCTGCACGTCGACGCGGTCGAGCAGCGGACCCGACAGCTTGGCGGCGTACCGCCGCCGCGCCTGCGGTGAGCACGTGCAGTCCAGGCCCTTGCCGACGGCGCGTCCGCAGGGGCAGGGGTTGGCCGCCAGGACCAGCTGGAACCGCGCCGGGTACCGCGCCGTCCCCCGGGCGCGGTGCAGGACGAGCTCGCCGTGCTCGAGCGGCTGGCGCAGGGCGTCCAGGACGCGGGCCTCGAACTCCGGCGCCTCGTCGAGGAAGAGCACCCCGCGGTGGGCCCGGGACACCGCTCCGGGCCGCGGCACCCCGCTGCCGCCGCCGACGACGGAGGCGACCGAGGCGGTGTGGTGCGGGTCCTCGTAGGGCGGGCGCGTGATGAGGGCGGTGCCCGGCCGCCCGCGCAGGGTCCCGGCCACCGAGTGCACGGCGGTCACCTCCAGCGCGGCCTCCTCCTCCAGGTCGGGCAGGAGCCCGGGCAGACGAGCGGCGAGCATCGTCTTGCCCGCCCCGGGCGGCCCGTTCATCAGCAGGTGGTGCCCGCCGGCCGCGGCCACCTCGAGGGCGAAGCGGGCCTCCGTCTGGCCGACGACGTCGGCGAGGTCCAGCGGACGTCCGGCGCTCACCCGCTCGGGCGGGACGAAGGCGCGCGGCGGGTCGGGCAGGTCCAGCGGTGGGTCACCGCGGTAGTCCGCGACCAGCTCGGCCAGCCAGCGCACTCCGCGGACGGCGACGCCGGGGACGAGCGCGGCCTCCTCGACCGTCGCCTCGGGCACGACGACCCGGCGCACCCCCGCACGGGCAGCGGCCAGCACCGCGGGCAGCACCCCGTCGACGGCCCGCACGCTGCCGTCGAGGCCGAGCTCGCCGAGGTGGACCGTCTCGGCCGACGCCTCCGGCGGCAGGACCCCGGCGGCCGTCAGCGTCGCGACGGCCACGGCGAGGTCGAAGGCCGATCCCGTCTTCGGCAGGGTCGCGGGCGAGAGGTTCACGGTGATCCGCTGCGCCGGCAGCGGGAAGCCGGAGTTGGCCGTCGCGGCCCGGACGCGGTCCTTCGCCTCGTGCAGGGACGCGTCGGGCAGGCCGACGAGCACGAAGGCGGGGATGCCGGGTGAGATGTCGGCCTCCACCTCGACGAGGTGCCCGTCGAGCCCGACGAGCCCGACGGCGAGGGAGCGGGCGAGCGCCATCAGAGCACGCCCCGCAGGTGCTCGACCCGGGCCGGGCCCCGCTCGGCGGGGCTCACCGCCACGACGTCGAAGCGGATGCCGGCGGGTGTCACGGCGGGGTGGGCCTTGAGCCACTCCTGGGCGAGCTCCTGCAGCCGGGTCAGCTTGTCGGGGGTGACGGCTTCGGCCGCCGTCCCCGCGCTCGTGCTGCGTCGTGTCTTGACCTCGCACACGACGAGGTCGTCGCCGTCCCGGGCCAGCACGTCGATCTCCCCGTACCGGCACCGCCAGTTGCGGTCCAGGACGGTCATGCCCGCCTCGACCAGCCACCGGGCCGCCACCCGTTCCCCGTACTGCCCCACGGCGTCCTTCGCGCGCACGTGCACCACCTCCGCGGCTCAGCCTGCGGCGGTGGGAGGCGGGGTCAGGCCCTGCCGGGCCCCGCTGTGGACGGCGGGTCGCCTGTGGAGCCCGGGACGGCACGGGACGTCGTCGTCCACAGCTCGCCGGGCCTGGAGGAAGGGTGAGACAAGTGGGAACGCGCCCCAGCGACCCCCCGGCAGTGGGGCGCGTCCCACGGGTGCATCGACGCAGCGTGCACAGGCGTTACGGATGACGTCATGCGTCACCTGGATGGCCGAACGGCGGGCCTCAGCGCTCGCGCAGGTCCGGCCCGTCGGGGACCTCGATGTCGCGCTTCTGCAGCTCCTCGACGTTGACGTCCTTGAACGTCACGACGCGCACGTCGCGCACGAAGCGGGCGGGCCGGTAGACGTCCCACACCCACGCGTCGTGCAGGGTCACCTCGAAGTACGTCTCGCCGTCGGCCGTGCGGACCTGCAGGTCCACCGAGTTGGCGAGGTAGAAGCGCCGTTCGGTCTCCACCACGTACGAGAACAACGAGACGACGTCCCGGTACTCGCGGTAGAGCTGCAGCTCCATCTCGGTCTCGTAGTTCTCCAGGTCCTCGGCGCTCACGGGACCATCATGCCTTCCGGCCCCCCGAGGTGTGGGAGGTGAGGTCCGCGAGCGCCTCGTCCTCCAGGAGCCCCAGGTCCAGGGCCTCGGCGGACGCCTCGACGACGCGGGGGGCGGGCACGGCCAGACCGGGCAGCCGCCAGCTGCGCCGGTGCTGCTCGCAGCTGCCGTGCTCGGCGAGGGCCTGGAGGTGGTCCGGGGCGCTGTAGCCCTTGTTGCCGGCCCATCCGTACTGCGGGAACGCACTGTGGCGCTCGGCCATCATCGCGTCCCGGGTCGTCTTGGCCAGCACGCTCGCCCCGGCAACGGCCGCGCAGGACATGTCCGCCTTGATCCGGGTCGTGACGGCCGGCGCGTCGCAGGGCAGGACCGGACCCTGCTCGCCCAGCTCCCCCAGCTCGTCGAGCAGCGAGGGTTCGCGGGGGTCGCTGAGGTAGTCGTGGTTTCCGTCGAGGATGACGACGTCGGGCCGTACCGGCAGCTGCGCGAGGGCCCGGCGGCCGGCCAGGCGCAGTGCGGCGATGATGCCGATGGCGTCGATCTCGGCCGGCTCGGTGTGTCCGACGGCCCAGGCGAGGGCCCACCGGCGCACCTTGGGCGCCAGGGCGTCCCGGCTGGCCGGCGTCAGCAGCTTGGAGTCGCGCAGCCCCGTGGGTGCGGTGCGGGTGGCCTCGTCGACGACGAGGACGCCGACGCTGACGGGCCCGGCGAGCGCCCCGCGGCCGACCTCGTCCATGCCGGCGACGAGGGTGTGGCCCGAGCGCAGGAGCTGGCGCTCCAGGCGCAGGGACGGCGGGGTCGCGGGCGACGGCGCGGGCCGGCGCTTGACCGTGCCCCGGGTGACCGGGCTCACTTCACACCCGTCCGCCCCGGCACCGAGGCGAAGTCGTCGGGAGTGCCCAGCCAGGACCAGTGCGACAGCGGCCAGACGACGGCGTAGGCGCGGCCGACGACGAGGTCGACCGGCACGAACCCGTTGTGCGCCTTGTCCCGGTTGAAGCGTGAGTCGGCCGACTCCGCGCGGTTGTCGCCCATGACCCACAGCTCGCCCGCCGGGACCGTGACGTCGAAGGCCGAGTCGCTGGGCGCGACGCCCGCGGCCAGGTAGGCGGACTCGTCGACCGGGACGTCGTTCACGGTGAGCCGGCCGCCGGCGTCGCAGCAGACGACGTGGTCGCCGGGCAGGCCGATGACGCGCTTGATGAGGTGGTCGTCGGAGTCCTCCGGCAGCAGCCCCACGAAGGTCAGGGCGTCGGCGACGACGGACCCCACGGCGCTGCGCTGCGGGGGCGTGGAGCCCTGCAGCCAGCCGCCGGGGTCGGCGAAGACCACGACGTCCCCGCGGTGCAGCTCGAACGGCCCCGGGGTCAGCTTGCTGACGACGACGCGGTCGCCGATGTCGAGCGTCTGCTCCATCGACTGCGAGGGGATGAAGAACGCCTGCAGCAGGAAGGTCTTGACCACCAGGGACACGACGAGCGCGACCGCGACGACGAGGACGGTCTCGCGGACGGCGCCGACGATGCCACCGCCGGCCTTGCGCCGCGGCGCGGGCTCCTGCGCCTGCGTGTCCTGCTCGGTGTCCCCGGCGCTCACGACGCGCTCCCCCGTCCGACGGTGCCGACCGCGTCGAGCGGCCAGGTGATGGCGACGACGCGGCCGATGACGTCGTCGAGGGCGATCGTCCCCCCACCCGGTGAGCCGAGGTGGGAGCGCGAGTCGACCGAGTCGCTGCGGTGGTCGCCCATCACCCACAGTCGCCCCTCGGGCACGGCGATGTCGAACCGCAGCTCGCTGGGGGCGTCCCCGGGCTGCACGTACGGCTCCTCGAGGGGCTCGCCGTCGACGAGGAGGCGCCCCTGGTCGTCGCAGCAGGTGATGCGGTCCCCCGGCAGCCCCACGACGCGCTTGACGTAGTCGGACTCGCCGGGGCGGAAGCCCAGCACCCCCGCGACCCCGGCGCCGACGGCGGCCAGGCCCTGCGGGTCCGGCGGCGCGTCGGCGAAGGTGCCGGTGCCGTCGAAGACGACGACGTCACCGCGCTGGACGTCGGAGGCGTCGACGCGCCAGACGAGCACGCGCTCACCCGGCTGCAGGGTCGGCTGCATCGAGTCCGAGGGGATGGAGAAGGTCTGCACGACGAAGGAGCGGACGAGCAGGACCAGCAGGAGGGCGATGGCGAGCACGAGGACGGCCCGTGCCCCGCGCGAGGAGCGGCGCCCAGCCGGCTCACCGGACGTCGACGGCCGCGGCTGGGTGGTCGTCACGGAACTCCTGCCTCACGGGGACTGCACGCCGCGAGAGCGCGGCTCGGGGAGTCTAGACGGGCCTGCTGGGAACCCGTCCGCAACGACACGAGCCGGGCCCCGTCGGGGACCCGGCTCGCGGTGGAGGTGCTGGACTCAGCCGCGGGGGCTGGTCGTGTCGCGACGCTCCTTGATCTTGGCGGCCTTGCCGCGCAGGTCGCGCAGGTAGTACAGCTTGGCGCGCTTCACGTCACCGCGGGTCACGACCTCGATCTTCTCGATGACCGGGGTGTGCAGCGGGAAGGTGCGCTCCACGCCGACGCCGAAGCTGACCTTGCGGACGGTGAAGGCCTCGCGGATGCCGCCACCGGTGCGGCGGATGACGACGCCCTGGAAGACCTGGACACGGGAGCGGCTGCCCTCGATGACCTTGACGTGCACCTTGAGGGTGTCGCCGGCCCGGAACTCCGGGATGTCGCTGCGCAGCTGGGCTGCGTCGATGCTGTCGAGCACGTTCATGGCTGTTGCTCACTTCCCCTGTCGTTGCCACAGGTCATCGGCACAGGCGTTGGTCCCGCGACGGGCATCCGGTGGGGTTGGCCCCCTGTGGCAGGCGCACCCTCCGCCGCCCGGGGGCAGCGGTCACCGGCCGTCGCGGCTCGTTGGTGTCAGCTGATCAGTCTGCCACAGCGGAGGTCGTGGGACGGAATCCGTGATCACCGGGGGTCCAGCCCAGCTCGGCGAGGACGGTGAGGTCCTGCGCGTCGCAGCGTGCCGGGTCCAGCCGCTCCACCACGTCCGGACGCCGGGACGCGGTGCGCCGCAACGCCTCGTCCCGCCGCCAGCGCTCGACGGCCCCGTGGTTGCCACCGGCCAGCACGGCCGGGACGTCGAGGCCGCGCCAGGAGGCGGGCTTGGTGTAGGCGGGGTGCTCCAGCAGCCCGTCGTGCTCGGGGGCGTGGCTCTCCTCGGTGAGGGAGGCCGCGTTGCCGACCACGCCGGGCACCAGGCGCACGACGGCCTCGGTGATCGCCAGGACGGCGACCTCCCCGCCGTTGAGGACGTAGTCCCCCAGCGAGACCTCCCGCACCCGGATCCGCGTCCGGTAGTGCTCCACGACGCGGGCGTCGATGCCCTCGTAGCGGCCGCAGGCGAAGACGAGCCACGGTTCGGCCGCGAGCTCGACCGCGGCCCGCTGGCTGAAGACCTCCCCCACCGGGGACGGGACGACGAGCACCGGCCCCTCCTCCCGGGCACCCGCGGGCGGGTCGGCCAGGACGGCGTCGAGCGCCTCGCCCCAGGGCTCGGGCTTCATGAGCAGCCCGGCGCCCCCGCCGTAGGGGGTGTCGTCGACCGTGCGGTGCCGGTCGTGGGTGTGCTCGCGCAGGTCGTGCACCCGCACGTCGAGCAGCCCCTGCGCCTGCGCCTTGCCGATGAGCGAGAGCCGCAGCGGCGCGAGGTAGTCGGCGAAGATCGTGACGACGTCGAGGCGCACTAGCCCTCGTCCCCCGGCAGCTCGACGAAGAGCCCACCGGGCGGGGCGAGGACCACCTTGCGCCGGCGCACGTCGACGGTCGGGACGATGGCGCGGACGAAGGGGACGAGCACCTCGCGCCCGTCGGTCCCCGTCACGACGAGCACGTCCTGCGCGGAGCCGGTCAGCAGGTCGGCGACGGTGCCCAGCGGCGTCCCCGTCACCGTCACCGCGGCCATGCCCCGCAGCTGGTGCGGGTACCAGGCGTCGTCGGACTCCTGCGCCTCGTCGTCGATGTCGACGAGCAGCAGGGTGTCGCGCAGGGCCTCGACGGCGGTGCGGTCGGCGACCTCCTCGAAGGTGAGCAGGAGGGTGCCGTTGTGCCACCGGGCGCCCGAGACGGTGAGCGCACCCCGGGCCGGCTCGGTGCGCAGCACCACGCCCGGGACGAAGCGGTCGTCGGGGTCGTCGGTGCGCACCTCGACGGTGACCTCGCCCCGCACCCCGTGCGGGCGCCCGATGCGGGCGACGACGTACTCCACGAGAAGTCCTCCGTGATGGCTGGGGGTGGAACGGCAGGACGCCGGGGCCGCGTGCGCGGCCCCGGCGTCCGGAGGTGGTGCTGGAGGGCCCAGCAGGTCAGCGTCGGTCCACGTCGACGAGGTCGACGCGCACCTGCTTGCCGCCGGCGAGCGCACCGAGGACGGTGCGCAGCGCCTTGGCCGTGCGACCGGCGCGGCCGATGACCCGCCCCAGGTCGTCCGGGTGCACGCGAACTTCGAGCACGGCACCGCGCCGCAACGTCTTGGACGTCACCTGCACGTCGTCGGGGTTGCCGACGATGCCGCGCACCAGGTGCTCGAGAGCGTCCGCGAGCACCGCGTCAGGACTCTTCGGCCGGGGCCTGCGCCTCGGCGGCGGGGGCCTCGGCCGGCGCGGACGCCGTCTTGGCCGCTCCACCGGCGGGGATGCGCGGGGGCTTGGTGTTGGTGCTCGGGGTCCGGTAGGTGCCCTCGGCACCCGGCAGGCCCTTGAACTTCTGCCAGTCACCCGTGACCTTGAGGAGCGCGGCGACCTGCTCGGTCGGCTGCGCGCCGACGCCGAGCCAGTACTGGACGCGCTCGGACTTGACCTCGATCGTCGAGGGGTCCGTCATCGGGTTGTACAGGCCGACCTCTTCGATCGCGCGACCGTCGCGCTTGCTGCGCGAGTCGGCGATGACGATGCGGTAGAACGGCGCGCGGATCTGGCCCATGCGCTTGAGGCGAATCTTGACAGCCACGGTGTGGGGTGTCTCCCGGTTCTGAAGTGTCGAACGGACCGCTCCGGTGTGGGGACGCCGGGCCGGGCAGTTCAGGGACGCGTTCGTCCCGGGTGAGAGGGTCCCTGGACGGACGAGTGCCGGACCATCATGCCAGAGGTCGCGCACCGTCCACGACACGGCCGCGCAGCACGACCGTCGGGTCCCGCAGCACGCCCAGGTCGGTGCGCGGGTCGCCGGCCACGACGAGGAGGTCGGCGCTGGCCCCCTCCTCCAGCCCGGGGTGGCCGAGCCAGCGGCGGGCCGCCCACACCCCGGCGTCCAGGGCCGCCGTGCGGGACAGGCCGGCGGCGGCCAGCTCGTGCAGCTCGTCGACGACGAGGCCGTGCGGAAGGACGCTGCCGGCGTCGGTGCCGGCGAAGACCGGGACACCCGCGGCGTGCAGGGCGGCGACGGTGTCGTACCGCCGGGCGTGCAGGGCGCGCATGTGCGCCGCGTAGGTGGGGAACTTCGGCTCGCCCCGGTCGGCGATGCCGGGGAACGTCGCGATGTTCACCAGCGTCGGCACCACGGCGACGCCCGCAGCCGCCAGCCGCGACAGGTGCTCCGGCCCCAGTCCGGTGCCGTGCTCGATCCCGTCGACGCCGGCGGCGCGCAGCTCCTCGACGCCGGCCTGCCCGAACTGGTGGACCGTGACGCGGGCGCCGAGCTCGTGCGCGGCGGCGACCCCGGCGGCGAGGACCTCGGCGGGCCAGCACGGCGCGAGGTCCCCGGTCCTCCGGTCGATCCAGTCGCCCACCAGCTTGACCCAGCCGTCGCCGCGTCGGGCCTCCACCCGGACGTGCTCGACGAGGTCCTCGGGTTCGATCTCGTGCGCCAGGCCCCGCAGGTACCGGCGGGTGCGGGCCAGGTGGCGGCCTGCGCGGACGATGCGGGGCAGGTCCTCGACGTCGTCCATCCAGCGGGTCTGCGACGCCGAGCCCGCGTCCCGCAGGAGCAGCGCGCCCGCGTCGCGGTCGGCGACCGCCTGGGCGCGGGCGACGTCGTCGGGGACCCAGCCGTGCGGGCCGATGCCGACGTGGCAGTGGGCGTCGACGAGACCGGGCAGCACCCACCCGTCGAGCCGTGTGCTCGTGACCGCAGCCGGCCGCGAGAACGTCAACCGGCCCCCGACGACCCACGCCTGGTCGACCACCTCCTCGGGCCCGACGAGCAGCGGCCCGGTGAGGTGCAGTGCCTCGCTCACGCGAGCGTCACTGCCCGAGGTACTTGTCGAACCCCTTCGGCAGGTTCAGGTCGGCCGGGTCGAACCCCTTCGACGGGTCGGGCAGCCCGAAGGCCGAACCCGGCTGCGCCGCAGCGCGTTCGGCGGCGGCCTTCTCCTCCGCAGCGCGCTTGGCGGGGTTGCCGCTCTTGCCCTTCTTGCCCTTCTGGGCCGCGATGCGCGCCTTCTGCTTCTTCGACGCACCCCCGCCTGCGCCGCCGGGCATCCCCGGGATGCCGGGCAGACCGCCGCCGCCGAGGCCGTTCTTCAGCGAGCGCATCATCTTCTGCGCCTGGCCGAAGCGTTCGAGCATGTCGTTGACGGCCGAGACGCTCTGGCCGCACCCGGCGGCCACGCGGGCCCGGCGGGAGCCGTTCATGATGCGCGGCTGGCGCCGTTCCAGCGGCGTCATGGAGCGGACCATCGCCTCGATGCGGTCGAACTCGCGCTCGTCGAAGGCGTCGAGCTGCTGCCGCATCTGGGCCATGCCGGGCAGCATCCCGAGCATCTTCTTCAGCGAGCCCATGTTCCGGACCGCCTGGAGCTGCTGCAGGAAGTCGTCGAGGGTGAAGTCCTCGTCGGCCGCGAACTTCGCGGCCATGGCCTGCGCCTGGTCAGCGTCGAAGGCCTTCTCCGCCTGCTCGATGAGCGACATGACGTCACCCATGTCGAGGATGCGCGAGGCCATCCGGTCGGGGTGGAAGGGCTCGAAGTCGTCGAGCTTCTCGCCCGTGGAGGCGAACATGACGGGCTGGCCCGTGACGTGGCGCACCGACAGGGCCGCACCACCGCGGGCGTCGCCGTCGAGCTTGGTGAGGACGACACCGTCGAAACCGACGCCGTCGCGGAACGCCTCGGCGGTCGCGACCGCGTCCTGGCCGATCATCGCGTCCAGGACGAAGAGGACCTCGTCGGGCTTGACGGCGGCGCGGATGTCGATCGCCTGCTGCATCATCTCGGCGTCGACACCGGTACGGCCCGCGGTGTCGACGACGACGACGTCGTAGTGGTGGCGGGTGGCGTGCTCGATGCCGCGCTGGGCGACGGAGACCGGGTCGCCCACGCCGTTGCCCGGCTCGGGCGCGAAGACGTCGACCCCGGCGCGCTCACCGGTGATCTGCAGCTGGTTGACGGCGTTGGGGCGCTGCAGGTCGCAGGCCACGAGCAGCGGACGGTTGCCGTTGCCCTTGAGCCAGCGGCCGAGCTTGCCGGCCAGCGTCGTCTTCCCGGCGCCCTGGAGGCCGGCGAGCATGATCACCGTGGGCGGGTTCTTGGCGAACCGCAGGCGGCGCGTCTCCCCGCCGAGGATGCCGACGAGCTCCTCGTTGACGATCTTGACGACCTGCTGGGCGGGGTTGAGGTGGCCCACGACCTCCGCACCGGTCGCCCGCTCGCGGATGCGCGTGGTGAAGTCGCGCACGACGGGCAGGGCGACGTCGGCGTCGAGGAGCGCGCGGCGGATCTCCCGCACGGTCGCGTCGACGTCGGCTTCGGTCAGCCGCCCCTTGCCGCGCAGCGACTTGAACGTGGCGGTGAGGCGGTCGGAGAGCGTGGCGAACACGCCACCACCTTAACCGGCGGGACGTCAGGCCCCCGGCACCTCCGCCGCGTCCGACAGGGCCTGGATGGCCATCGCCACCCGGGGCGGGGAGAGCCGGTCCCCCGTCGGCTCGGCGAGGTACAGCACGTCGACGGCCTGCGCGGCGTACGTCGCGACGTGCGCGGAGCGGATGTCGATGCGTTCGGTCGCCAGCGCGCGTCCGAGGGCGTGCAGCAGACCGGGCCGGTCGGCGCAGCGCACCTCCAGGACGGTGGCGCGGTCGCTGGCCCCGGGGAGGATGACGACGCGGGGGTGCGCGACGAGGGACCGGGCGCCCCCGGCGGGCCGTCGGGTCTGCGCGTCGCGGGCCGCGAGCCGCTCCAGCAGGGCGACGTCGCCGCCGACGATGCGGTCCAGGCTCTGCCGCAGCAGTTCCGCCGAGGGGGCCTCCCCCGTCGGTGACTCGACCCACCAGGAGTCGACGGCCACGCCGTCCAGGGTGCGCACGAGCGCGGAGCGCACGAGGAACCGGTGGCCGGCGAGCAGGCCGGCGAGGTCGGCGAAGACCCCGGTGCGGTCGGGCGCGACGACGGTGACGACGAAGAAGCCGTCGACCTCGCGCACGTCCACGCGGGTCTGCCCGTCCGCGGCCGTGGCGGCGGCGAGCGCCTGCTCGGCCGCGTCGAAGGGCGCCGGGCCGGGCGCCTCCTCCCCGGCGAGGGACTTGCGGGCGCGCGCGACGAGGCCGTCGACGAGCCGGGCCCGCCACGGCGACCACGCCGCCGGGCCCGCGGCGCGGGCGTCGGCCTCGGTGAGGGCGCGCAGCAGGTTCAGCGTCTCCAGCCGACCGTCGACGGCCTCGACGAGGGCGGCCACGGTCTGCGGGTCGTCGGGGTCGCGGCGGGTCGCGAGGTCGACGAGCGTGAGGTGCTCGGCGACGAGCCGGCCGACGACCTCCACGTCCGCCGGGGCGAACCCCGCGCGCTCGGCGACGGCGCGGGCCAGCGGCGCACCGGTGCGGGAGTGGTCCTGCGCCCCGGGCAGCTTGCCGAGGTCGTGCGTCAGCGCCGCCAGCAGCAGCACGTCCGGTCGCTCCACCTCGCGCAGGAACGGGCCGGCGGCGACGGCGGTCTCGATGAGGTGCCGGTCGACGGTCCAGCGGTGGACGGCGTTGCGCTGCGGGCGGTTGCGGATGCCCGTCCACTCCGGGACCCAGCGCTCGACGAGGCCGACCATGTCGAGGGACTCCCACACGGGCACCTGGGCCGGGCCGGCGGCGAGCAGTTCCAGGAGGGCCTCGCGGGCGGCGACCGGCCACGGTTCGGGCAGCGGCGGGCAGGTGGTGACGAGGTGCTCCAGGGTCACCGGGGACAACGGCAGACCGGCGCGGACGGCGGTGGCGGCGGCGCGCAGCGGCAGGACCGGGTCCTCGGCGGGGCTGACCCCGGCGCCGAGGACGACCTCGCCGTCGTGCTCGACGAGGCCGTGCCCCAGCGAGCGCAGGCGCGGGCGCTTGCCCTGGGCGCGGAAGCGCCGGGTCGGCACGGACTGGCGCGCCCGGCGGGTGGTGAGGTCGACCGCGGCGGAGATCGTGCGGGCCGCCTGGGCGACCGCGGCGAGCAGCAGGTCGGCGTCGGCGAACCCGCAGACGACGGCGGTGGCGTCCTGCTCGGCGAGCACGAGGCGGTCCCCGGGTCGGCCGGAGGAGGCCTGCAGGCCGTCGCGGACGTCGAGCAGGAGCGTGTGGGCCTCGTCGACGGCGCCGTGGGGGCGGTCGGTGAGCCAGCTCGCGGCGAGCGCGCGCAGGGTGATGGCGTCGCGCAGCCCGCCGCGGGCCTCCTTGAGGTCGGGCTCGAGCAGGTAGGCGACCTCGCCGAAGCGCATGGCGCGCTCGGCCAGGGAGTCCAGGACCTGGGGCAGCCGCCGTCGGGCTCCGGCGCGCCAGTCGTCGAGCAGGTGTCCCCGGGTGCGGGCGACGAGACCGCCGTCACCGGCCACGACCCGCAGGTCGAGCAGCCCGGTCGCGGCGGCGAGGTCGGCGGCGGCCACCTCGCGGCACTCCTTCGTCGTGCGGACCGAGTGGTCCAGGCGCAAGCCGTTGTCCCACAGGGGGTACCAGATCCGGTCGGCCAGGGCCGCGACGTCGTCGCGGCCCAGGGCCCGGCCGTCGTGCAGCAGGACGAGGTCCACGTCGCTGGCCGGGCCGGCGTCGCGGCGGGCCAGGGACCCGACGCACGCGAGCGCGACGCCGGACCCCTCCCCCAGCGGTCCGACCGTGCCGTCGAGGGGTTCGACGGCCAGGTCCCACACGTCGCGCAACCGGGACTCCACGAGCTGGACCAGCTCGGCGCGGGGGGGGGGGGGGGGGGGGGCGGGCCCGCCCCCCCCCCCCGCGGGGGCCGGGCGTGCCGGCCCGCACCGCCAGCGCGAGTCGCTCGGTGCGCAGGTCCGCGCTCAGCGCGGACCTGCCACGGGAGCGTCCATGGGGGTGACCTCCAGGAGGGTCGGTGCGGGTGGGTCAGAGCGCGTCGGGGCCGTGCTCGCCGGTCCGGACCCGGACGACGTCGTCGACCGGCTGCGTCCAGACCTTGCCGTCCCCGATCCGCCCGGTCTGGGCGCTCTTGACGACGACCTCGACGACGTCGTGGGCGTCCACGTCGTCGACGAGGACCTCCACGCGCACCTTCGGGACGAGGTCGACGGTGTACTCCGCACCCCGGTAGACCTCGGTGTGTCCGCGCTGGCGGCCGTAGCCGGAGGACTCCGAGATGGTGATCCCCTGGATGCCGTAGGCCTCGAGCGCCGACTTCACGTCGTCGAGCTTGTGCGGCTTGATGATCGCGGTGATGAGCTTCATGCGGAGACCTCCGAGGTTCCGGACGCGTGACGGGCCTGGCCGAGCGGAGAGCCTGCCGTGCGGCCCGAGCCGCCCCCGAGGGTGCCCCAGTCGTAGGCGGACTCGGCGTGCTCGACCTGGTCGATGCCGGCCACCTCGTCCTCCTCCTCGATGCGGAAGCCCATGGTCTTCTGGATCACGAAACCGATGAGCAGCGTGACGAGGAACGAGAAGACCATGACCGCCACGGCGGCGTAGAACTGGATCCACAGCTGGCCGAACCCGCCGCCGTAGAAGAGGCCGTCGACACCGGCGGGGGCGTCGGCCGTGGCGAAGAACCCGATGGACAGCGTGCCCCAGAGGCCGCCGACGAGGTGGACGCCGACGACGTCGAGGGAGTCGTCGTAGCCGAACTTGTACTTCAGGCCCACGGCCAGGGCGCAGAACACACCGGCCAGGACGCCGACGACGATCGAGGTCATCGGGTTCAGGGCCGAGCAGGCGGGGGTGATGGCCACCAGGCCGGCCACCGCGCCGGAGGCGCCGCCGAGGGAGGTGGCGTGCCCGTCCCGGACCTTCTCGGTCAGGAGCCAGCCGAGGATCGCGGCCGAGGTGGCGGCGAGGGTGTTGATCCACGCGACCGCGGCGGTGCCGTTGGCGGCCGTCGCCGAGCCGGCGTTGAAGCCGAACCAGCCGAACCACAGGATCCCGGCGCCGAGCATGACCAGCGGCAGGTTGTGCGGGCGCATGGGGTCGCGGCCGAAACCGCGGCGCTTGCCGAGGACGAGCGCCAGGGCGAGACCGGCGGCGCCGGCGTTGATGTGGATGGCGGTGCCGCCGGCGAAGTCGATGGCGCCCGCCTTCGCGATCCAGCCGCCCACCTCGGAGACGACGCCGTCGAAGGAGAACACCCAGTGCGCGACGGGGAAGTAGACGATGGTCGCCCACACGCCGGCGAAGACCATCCAGGCGCCGAACTTGGCCCGGTCGGCGATCGCGCCGGAGATCAGGGCGACGGCGATGATGGCGAAGGCGGACTGGAAGCCGACGAAGGCCATGGCCGGCAGCGTGCCGACGAGGTGGCTCTCGCCCAGCAGGCCCTTGAGGCCGAAGAACTCGCCCGGGTTGCCGAGCAGGCCGCCCCCGACGTCGTTGCCGAACGCGACCGAGAAGCCGTAGAGGACCCACAGGACCCCGATGAGGGCCATCGCGCCGAAGCTCATCATCATCATGTTCAGGACGCTCTTGGCGCGGACCATGCCGCCGTAGAAGAGCGCGAGTCCGGGGGTCATCAGCAGCACGAGCGAGGCGCTGGCGAGCACCCAGGCGGTGTCACCGGTATCCATGGGCAACGGGCCTTCCGCAGGGCCGGCGGTGCCGGCGGGGAGGAGAGGGAGTGGGTCGAACGGGGTCCACCGTGGACCGAGCGCGTTACAACCCCTCGTTCGCCGTGTTTCGCCCGTGTGACGGCACCGCTGCCCGTGTGAACTTCACGTAACGCGCGGACCGGCCCGTCAGGACAGGAGCGCGTCCACGAACGCCTCCGGCTCGAAGGGCGCGAGGTCGTCGGCCCCCTCACCGAGCCCGATGAGCTTCACGGGGACGCCGAGGGACTGCTGGACGGCCACGACGATGCCGCCCTTGGCGGTCCCGTCGAGCTTGGTCAGCACGATGCCGGTGACGTCGACGACCTCGGAGAACACGGCCGCCTGGCGCAGACCGTTCTGGCCCGTCGTCGCGTCCAGGACGAGCAGGACCTCGTCGACGGGGCCGTGCCGCTCCACGACGCGCTTGACCTTGCCGAGCTCGTCCATGAGGCCGACCTTGTTCTGCAGCCGGCCGGCGGTGTCGATGAGGACGACGTCCACCTCGGCCTCGGTGCCCTGCTTCACGGCGTCGAAGGCGACGGCCGCCGGGTCGGCACCGTCACGGTCGCTGCGGACGGTGGGCACGCCGACGCGGTCGCCCCAGGTGGCGAGCTGCTCGGCGGCCGCGGCGCGGAACGTGTCGGCCGCGCCGAGGACGACGTCCTTGTCCTGGGCGACGAGCAGGCGGGCGAGCTTGCCGACGGTCGTGGTCTTCCCCGTGCCGTTGACGCCGACGACCATGACGACGGCGGGACGCTCCCCCTGCCGCTGCGTCGCCAGCGTGCGGTCCATGCCGGGTCCGACGGCGGTGAGCAGCTCCTCGCGCAGGAGTTCGCGCAGGTGGGCGGGGTCGCGGGTGCCGAGCACCTTCACGCGCTCGCGCAGGGCGTCGACGATGCGCGTCGTGGGGTCGACGCCGAGGTCGGCGAGCAGGAGGGTGTCCTCGACCTCCTCCCACGTGGCCTCGTCGAGCGTGTCGCGCGACAGCAGGGCCAGCAGCCCCTGGCCGAGGGCGGAGTTGGAGCGGGCGAGGCGTTCGCGCAACCGGACGAGGCGCCCGAGGACGGGGGCGGGACGCTCGACGACGGGGCCGTCGGGCAGGCCGACGTCCTCGACAGTGCGGGTGGCGCTGTCGCGCGGGACCTCCGCGTCGTCACCGACCCCCGGCAGGTGCTCCTCACCGTCGCGCCGGTCCCCCGGCAGGCCGGCCTGCTGCCCGGGGCGGGGCGGGAGGTTCCGGCGCCGGCGGCGCGGCCGGACGAAGCCCACCAGCGCGCCCACGCCCGCGAGGGCGATGACCGCGATGAGGCCGATGACGTACTCGACTGTCTCCACGAGCCCCGATCTTCCCAGACGGGGAGGGGACCGCCCGCCCGCCGACACCCGTCAGCGGACGCGGACCGTCCGGTGCTCCTCGCGGGTGCCGCGGCGCTGGGCCTCGAGGCGGTCGGCCACGCGCGTGCGGGCCTGCTCGGCGAGGCGGTCGCGGTGGTGGCGCAGGACGGGCAGGAGCCGTTCGGCCGCCGCGTCGATCCGCGCCATCGTCCGGCTGCCCCGTCGGCGCAGGCTGGGCGCTGCGACGGTCAGCAGGACGACGACGGCCAGGCCCACCGTCACCACGAACGTCACCAGCAGAGTCGTCACCATCACCGGACCACCACCCACGACGTCGGCACCGGGGCCGGGTTCGGGACCGGGACCCGGTGGAAGCTCATCACGCGACCACCTTGCCCCGCAGGTCCCGGCCGCACCACCCGGCACGCGGCGTCGTCATCGCTCCGTGACCGGATGCTCATCAGGGCGTCACCGAGGCGACGGGCGTCACACCGCCGCGGGCTCGGAGGCCTGCGCTGGGACGGGTTCGGGAGCCTTCGCCGAGACCGCCCGCTCCTCCTCGCGCAGCCGCTGGCTGACGACGGTGCTGATCCCGTCCCCGCGCATCGTCACGCCGTACAGGGCGTCGGCGATCTGCATCGTGCGCTTCTGGTGGGTGATGATGATCAGCTGGCTCGTGGCGCGCAGCTCCTCGAACAGGGTGATGAGGCGCGACAGGTTGGAGTCGTCGAGCGCGGCCTCCACCTCGTCCATGACGTAGAAGGGGCTGGGGCGGGCCCGGAAGATCGAGACGAGCATCGCCACCGCGGCCAGCGACCGCTCGCCGCCGGACAGCAGCGAGAGCCGCTTGACCTTCTTGCCCGCGGGCCGGGCCTCGACCTCGATGCCCGTGGTGAGCATGTCGGACGGGTTCGTCAGGACCAGGCGCCCCTCCCCGCCAGGGAACAGGCGCGGGAAGACCTCCTCGTACTGCTGCGCCACCTCCGCGAACGCCTCGGAGAACACGCGCTCGACGCGCTCGTCGACCTCCTTGACGATGTCCAGCAGGTCCTTGCGCGAGTTCTTGAGGTCGTCCGACTGCGTCACGAGGAACTGGTGACGCTCCTCCATCGCCGCGTACTCCTCCAGCGCCAGCGGGTTCACCTGCCCCAGCTGCGCGAGGGCGCGTTCGGCCGAGCGGCGCCGCTTGTCCTGCTCGGTGCGGACGTACGGGCGCGGCTCCGGCGCCTCCTGCGGCTCGGGGTCGCCGGGCGCGGGCGGGGACGGCGGGACGAGCTGGTGCGGGCCGTACTCCTCGACGAGGACGTCGGGGTCGGTCCCGAGCTCCTCGAGGGCGCGTTGGCGCAGCTGGTCGATCTTCCACCGCTGCTGGGCACGGGCCACCTCGTCGGCGTGCCGGGTGTCGCCCAGGCGCTGCTGCTCGGTCTTGAGGGACTCCACGGCGCGCCGCGCGGCCCCGACCTGCTCGTCGAACGTCGCCCTCGCGGCCTCGGCGGCCTCCCGCAGCCGGGCGGCCTGGGCGTGCGAGGACTCCCACGCGGCCAACGCCTTCGCGGCGCCCTCACGGACGGTCGCGGCGACGCGCAGCTGCTCGGCGCGTCGGGCGCGACGGGCGGCGGCGCGTTCCCGGGCGGCGAGCTCCTCGGCGGCCTGCCGTTCCAGCGCGTCGGCGCGACCGGCGAGAGCGCGGGACCGCTCCTCGGTGGTCCGCAGGGCGAGCCGGGCCTCGGTCTCGGTGCCGCCGAACCCCCGGGCGACCTCGGCGAGGCGGTCCCGCTCGTCGGTGGAGACCTCCTCCTCCCCGTCGCCCTCGACACCGCTGGCGGCCTCGAAGCGTTCGGACAGCTCGACGAGCTCGACGCGGTCGGCCTCCAGGCGCGTGCTGACCTGCTCGCGCGTCGCGCGCAGCCGGTCGGCCTCCGCAGCCGCCGCCCGGACGGCGGAGCCGAGCTGCCCGAGCTGCTCGGCGACGGCGTTCATGCGCGCGTCGGAGTCGTGGAGCCGGTCCAGGGCCGCCTCGACGCGCTCGGTCGCCGCGGACCGCTCGGTCTGCGCCTGCTGCAGCGCGAACTGGGCCCGCTGCGCGCGGTGCTCGGCGGCCGACAGGGCGTCGGTCGCCTCGTCGACGGCGGCCTGCACCTGCAGCAGGCTCGGCGCCGACGACGACCCGCCCGCGGCGACGTGCGCGCCCACGACGTCGCCGTCGTGCGTGACCGCGACGAGGTCGGGGTCGGACTCGGCGACGCGCTGGGCGGCCGGGAGGTCCTCGACGACGACGACGTGGCCCAGGAGCCGGACCAGGGCGGGCTGCAGGTCCTCGGGCGCGGTGACGAGCGACAGGGCGGCGCGCGCGCCGGTGGGCACGACCGTCCCGGTCTCGCCGGAACCGGCCGTGGCGACGAGCATCCCGGCCCGGCCGGCGTCCTCGCCCTTGAGGTGCTCGATGGCGCGGACGGCGTCGGCGGGGCTCGCGACGGCGACGGCGTCGGCGGTGGACCCGAGCGCGGCGGCGATCGCCTGCTCGTAGCCGGACTCCACGCTCAGCAGGGCCGCGACCGAGCCCAGGACCCCGGAGACGGCCGTGCCGGCGGCGAGCAGGGCCCCCGTGCCGTCCTTGCGGGCCAGACCGATCTCGAGGGCCTCCTTGCGGGCGGCCCACGTCGCGCGGTCGCGTTCGGCGGCCTGCACCTCGGTGCGGGCCTGCTCGTGCGCGGCCTCGGCGGCCTCGAGCGCCTCGGCCGCCGCCTCGTGCTCGGCGTCCAGACCCTCCTCGCCCTCCTCGACGCCGGCGACCTGCGTCTCCAGCGCGGTGAAGGCCGTCTGCGCCTCCTCCCGCCGGCGCTCGGCGTCGGCCAGGGAGCCGGACAGTCGCTCGCGCTCGGCCTCGGCGGCCTCGACGCGGCTGGTGCGCGCGGCGACCTGGCCGCCGAGGCGGGCCAGCCCCTCGCGGCGGTCGGCGGCGGCACGCAGCGCGGCGGAGACCCGCTGGTCCTCGGCCCGCGCCGCCTGGTCGGCCTCCGCGCGGGCGGCGAGCACCTCGTCGAGCGCGGCACGGCGCGTGGCGACCTGCTCGGCCAGCGCGGCCTCCTCGGCGCGGACGCGGTCGGCCTGGGCCTGCAGCTCCTCGGGGTCGCGGCGGCCGGTCTGCTCCTCGGGCTCGTTCGCCAGCAGCCGGGAGCGCTCCGCGGCGAGGGCCTGCACGCCGCGCAGCCGCTCGGCGAGGGCGTCGAGGCGGTGGTGGGTCTCGACGGCGCGCGCGAGGTCGGGGGCCGCGGCGGCGGCGGCCTGCTCGGCGGCCTGCAGCCGGGCCGACGCCTCGGCGAGGTCGGCCTCGACCTGCGTCTGGCGGGTCTTCAGCGCCGCCTCGTCCGCCTCGTCGCGCTGCAGGGAGCTGCTGGCCTGCACCAGGTCGTCGGCCAGGAGCCGCAACCGCGCGTCGCGCAGGTCCGCCTGGACGACCTGGGCCCGGCGCGCCGCCTCGGCCTGGCGCCCCAGCGGCTTGAGCTGGCGCCGGATCTCGGTGACGAGGTCGGCCACCCGCGTGAGGTTGGCCTCCATCGCGTCGAGCTTGCGCAGCGCCTTCTCCTTGCGGCGCCGGTGCTTCAGGACCCCCGCGGCCTCCTCGATGAACGCGCGGCGCTCCTCGGGCGAGGCGTGCAGGACGGCGTCGATCTGGCCCTGGCCGACGATGACGTGCATCTCGCGGCCGATGCCGGAGTCGGACAGGAGCTCCTGGACGTCGAGCAGGCGGCACGTCTGACCGTTGATGGCGTACTCGGAACCGCCCGTGCGGAACATCGTCCGGGTGATCGTCACCTCGGCGAACTCGATGGGCAGCGCCCCGTCGGCGTTGTCGATCGTGAGGCTGACCTCGGCGCGACCGAGGGCGGAGCGTCCCTCCGGGCCGGTGGTGCCGGCGAAGATGACGTCCTCCATCTTCCCGCCGCGCAGGCTCTTCGCGCTGCTCTCCCCCATCACCCAGGTCAGGGCGTCCAGGACGTTCGACTTGCCCGAGCCGTTGGGGCCGACCACGCACGTGATCCCCGGCTGCAGCCGCAGCGTCGTCGCGGAGGCGAACGACTTGAACCCCTTGAGGGTGAGGGTCTTCAGGTGCACGGGGCGAGAGCCTAACGACGACGGGCCCGTGATCGTCCGAGGCGAGCCGTGCCGCGCCGCCGGTGGCGCCTCCCGGCACCGGGACCCGCCCACGTGCTCATCACGGTCTGGAATGACCGTTGGCACGACACGCGATGCAGTCGATGGGTGACGGTCCGAGGTTGTACAACGGTGGAACACCCCGACGAATCCCGGAAGGACCCCTGTGCCGACCCGCCCCGCCGGTCGTACCCGCCCCACCCGCTCCGAAGGCCCCACCCGCGCGCGCCGCTCGCCGTTCCGGGCGCTCCCGCGGCCCCGCACCGCCCCGGGCGGCCTCGTGGCCCAGGACGCCACCGGGCGCCCCCTCGACGAGGTCCCGCTGCGCCTGCTGGTGACGCTGGCCCTGCTCTGCGCGATCGGCCCCTTCGCCGTCGACATGTACCTGCCGACGTTCCCGGACCTCGCCTCGGACCTGTCGACGAGCGCCGCCCGCGTACAGCTGACGCTGACGACGTTCATGCTCGGGATGGCCGCCGGCCAGCTCGTCCTGGGACCCCTGTCCGACCGGCTCGGCCGCCGTCGACTGCTGCTGGCCGGCACGCTCGTCACGTTCCTCGCCGGGGTCGTCTGCGCCCTCACGCCCTCGATCGGCGTGCTCGTCGTGGCGCGCCTCGTGCAGGGCGTCGCCGGGGCCGCCGGCGTGGTCATCGGCCGCGCGGTCGTCGCCGACCTGGCCCACGGCCGGGCCGCCGCTCGCGCCTTCTCCACGCTCGGCGTCATCGGTGGGGTGGCCCCGGTGGTCGCACCCCTGCTCGGCGGTCTCGTCGCGGGGCACGGCGGCTGGCGCGGCATCTTCGGCGTCACCGCCGTCGCGGCGCTCGTCATGGTCGTGGCCGCGTGGTTCGTCGTCCCCGAGACGCTGCCGGCCGAGCGCCGGCACGCCGGCGGGGTCCGCGACGTCGCCGTCACCGCCCGGGCCGTCCTGTCGCGCCGCGGCTACGTCGGGTACGTCGGCACGCTCGTCCTCGTCTTCGGGACCGTCTTCTCCTACGTGTCGGCCTCGCCCTTCGTGCTGCAGAACGTCGTGGGCCTCTCGACCGGGACCTACTCCCTCGTCTTCGCGACCAACGCCCTCGGGATCGCCGCCGGCGGTGCCGTCTCGACGAAGGCGCTGCGCCGGTTCAGCCCGTCGCAGGTGCTGACCACCGGCGTGCTCCTGCAGCTCGCCTGCGCCGCGGGGTTGTTCACGACGGTCTTCGCCCTCGGCGCCTGGACCCCGGCCGTGCTCGTCCTGCTGTGGTTCACGGTCTTCAGCTGCGGTCTCATCTTCGGGAACGCGACGGCGCTGGCGGCCGACGAGGTGCGGTTCGCCTCGGGCACCGGCTCCGCACTGCAGGGCGCGCTGCAGTTCACGATCGGCGCGCTGGTCTCCCCGCTCGTGGGGCTCGCCGGTGAGCACTCCGCCGTCCCCATGGTGACGATGATGCTGACGTGCACGGGTCTGGCCGCGGCGATGCTGTTCCTCGTCGCCCGCCCCGCGCACCGCGCGCACCCCCGCGTCGACACCGCGGTCTGACGCTCAGCGCGCCGCGAAGCCCTCGACGCCCTCGGCGGGTCCCCAGTGGTCGGTGACCCGGGTGACCCGCCCGGGGCGTCCGTGCTGGGAGGGGTCGGAGCGCAGGCGGGACAGCAACTGCCGCAACGCGTCCCGCTCCCCCTCGGCGACCACCTCGACGTGGCCGTCGGAGGTGTTGGTGGCGCTGCCGACCAGGCCCAGCTCCTCGGCCTGCCGCTGGGTCCACCAGCGGAAGCCGACGCCCTGGACGCGTCCGGTGACGAGAGCGGTGAGGCGTTCCACGGACCGAACCCTAGGACGCTCAGGCGTACGCCGCGCCGCCGCTGATCCCGAAGAACTCCTCCAGCGTCGCGGTCCCCCGCTCGGCCACCCGCTGGACGAGGTCGGTCCCCACCCAGCGCCAGTGCCAGGGTTCGGGGTCGTAACCGGTGGTCGCGGTGGCCCCCTCGGGGTAGCGCAGCAGGAACCCGTAGCGGCCGGCGTGGGCGCGCAGCCACTCCGACTCCGGCGTCTGGCCGAAGCAGTTCTTCAGCAGGCACCCGGGTTGGGTCCGGCCGCCGAAGTCGACGGCGAGCCCCGTCTGGTGCTCGCTGTACCCCGGGCGCGCCGACACGCTCTCGGCGGACTCCAGGCCGTCGCGGGCGACGGCGCTGTCGTGGACCGACGTCTGGCGCTGGAACGACCGGTACCCGCTCGTGACGCTCAGGTCCACCCCGTCGCGACGCGCGTCCTGCAGCAGGGACCGCAGGTCGGGGGCGATGACGGCCGCGACCTCCTTGCCGTCCACGACGGCCAGGGGCGGCGCGTAGTCGCGCGGGTCGAGGGGGTGCTGCTTGTTGACCACCACCCACGGGCTGTCGGCGGCCGTGCGCGACGGTCCGTCCACGGCGACGGGAGCGGCCGACGGCGCGGGCTCGGGGGCCGGGGCCGCCGCGCCCGCCGCGGGAACCACCTCCGCGTCGTCCCCCGACAGCCGCGAGACGACAACCCCGCCGCCGACCCCGGCGGCCAGGACGCCGGCGAGCAGCACCCGGCGCGCGACGACGGCCTCGTGGCTGAACCGCCGGCGCCCGTCGGGCAGCACCTCCGGCGCGAAGCGCGAGCGTCGCGGCCGGGTGCCCAGCTGGGTCATGCGGCGATCCTCCCAGCGCGGCGCGCGGACGTCGCGCGCCGCGCCGGGAGGACTGCCGGCCCGGTCAGCCCGGTCAGGCGGTGACGCTGTGCTCGCCGGCGGCGAGTTCGCGCTCGCTGCCGTCGGGCAGCCGCAGGACGGCCGACGTCCCCGCCGGGACCGTCACGTCGACGCTGAGGGCGTCGCCGTCCTGCCGCCAGCTCACCGCCAGCCGGCCGTGCGGCGTCTCGAGGGCACCCTTCGCCCAGGTCAGGCCCCCGCCCGGCCGCGGCGCGACGAGCGAGCGCGCGTACCCCGGCTCCAGCGGCGAGAGCCCGGCGACGACGCGGTGCATCCAGTCCGCGACGGCCCCCAGGGCGTAGTGGTTGAAGCTCGTCATCTGCCCGGGGTTGATCGTCCCGTCCGGCAGCATCGAGTCCCACCGCTCCCAGATCGTGGTCGCCCCCATCGTCACGGGGTACAGCCACGACGGGCAGCCCTCCTCCAGCAGCAGCCGGTAGGCCTCCTCGAGGTGGCCGGTGGAGGTGAGGGCGTCGGTGACGTACGGCGTCCCGGCGAAACCCGTCGACACCCGGTACCCGGCCTTCGCGACCACCTCCGCGAGCCGGTCACCGGCCTTGGCCTTCAGCTCCCCGTCCAGCAGTCCGAACTCGATGGCGAGGGCGTAGACCGTGGCGCAGTCCGAGAGCACCGTGCCGTCCTGCGACACGTAGTGCTGCAGGAACGCCGTGCGCAGCCGGACGGCGAGGGCCTCGAACGCGGCGGCGTCCTCCTCGTGACCCAGGACCCGCGCCATGTCCGCCGCCGTGCGGGCCGAGCGGTGGATCGCCGCCGTCGACACGACGCCCTTGTCGGCCTTGGCCGCCGCCGGGTCGTCCGGCGGGGCGTCCGGGTCCAGCCAGTCGGCGAACTGGAACCCCTCGTCCCACAGGTCCGTCGCGGACAGCAGACCCTCCACGTGCCGGACGTGCGCGACGGCGGCCGGGTAGGCCTCCGCCAGCGCCTCGCGGTCGCCGTAGGCCTGCCACAGCGTCCACGGCAGCCAGACGGCGACGTCGGACCAGAAGCACGTGGAGTCGGCCTTGCCGCGCAGCTCCTTCGGCGGCGAGAACTTCAGGACGTCCGGGACGACGTAGGGCGTGATGCCGTCGTCGTGGGCCTGTTCGGCGTCGAGGTCGCGCAGCCAGTCGCGCAGGAACGCCGAGACGTCGAACAGGTAGGCGGCGCTGGGGCCGAAGACGGCGAGGTCACCCGTCCAGCCGAGGCGCTCGTCGCGCTGCGGGCAGTCGGTGGGCACGTCGAGGAAGTTGCCCTTCTGACCCCAGACCACGTTGCGGTGCAGCTGGTTGACGAGCTCGTGCGAACACTCGAACTCCCCCGTCCGCCGCAGCTGGGAGTGCACGACGACGGCCTCGAGGTCGTCGACGGTGAGCTCGCCGGGCCAGCCCTCGACCTCGGCGTAGCGGAACCCGTGGAACGTGAACGTCGGTTCGAACGTGTCTGCACCGCCGGACAGGACGAGGTGGTCGGTCGCCTTCGCCGTCCGCAGCGGACGCACCCCCAGCTCGCCGTGCTCGAGCACCTCGGCGTGCCGCAGGGTGATGGTGCTGCCCTCCGGTCCGGTGACCGTGAACCGCAGCCACCCGACGAGGTTCTGCCCGAAGTCGACGAGCGTCTTCCCGCTCGGCGACGTCGTCACGGCGACGGGCTTGACGACCTCCTGGCGCCGGACCGGGGGCCCGACGAACTCGGTGAGCCGGTCGGTGTCGAACTCCAGCACGCTGACCCCGCTCCAGCCGTCGGCGGGCCCGTCGAGCGCGGCCCAGCGCGGTTCGAGGCGGCGGAAGTCGACGTCCTGGCCGTCGTAGATCTCGTCGGCCGTCACGGCCGACGGGCGCGCCTGCCAGTCCGGGCCCGTCGCCACCACCTGTTCGTGGCCGTCGGCGAACCGCAGTTCGAGCTGGGCGAAGGCGCCGATCCGGTCGGAGTACAGGCCGCTCTTCCCGCTCCAGGCCAGCCGGCCCACGGCCCAGCCGTTGCCGAGCGCGAGCCCGAGGACGTGGTCGGCCGACCCTCCGGCGAACCGTTCCGTGAGGTCGTGGGTGGCGTGGCGCAGCCGCCACTCGTAGCTGCTCCAGCCGGGCGTGAGGACGTCCTGCGACACGGGTTCGCCGTCGAGGTGGGGTTCGACGACCCCGAGCGCCGTGACGTGCAGGACGGCGGAGGCCACCTCCCCGTGGCCCTCGTCGAGGGTGAACCGTGTGCGCAGCAACGGCGCCTGCGGCACGTCGTCGGCCGTGATCATCGCTGCGTGCCAGCGTGGGGACATGCGGGGGTTCCTCCGGGGAGTCGGTGCTGGGGTGGATCGGACGGACGCCGGTCGTCAGCCCTTGACGGCGCCGGACGTCATGCCGGCGACGATCTGGCGGTTGAAGAACAGGTACATGACCAGCGGCGGGATCGTGATGAGCAGGATGTCCATGAAGAGCAGGTTGTAGGACGTCAGGTTCTGGCTCTGGAAGTTGAACAACGTCAGCTGGACCGTCGCGTTGGCGTCGCCGGGGGCGAAGTACAGCGGGTTGGTGAAGTCGTTGAAGATGTTGACCGACTGCACGACGATGATCGTCACGGTGACGGGCCGCAGGAGCGGCAGGACCACCTGGAAGAACAACCGGAACGGGCCGGCCCCGTCGATGATGGCGGCCTCGTCCAGCTCACGCGGGATGGTCCCGAGGAAAGCGCGGAACAGCAGGACGGTGAAGGACAGGCCGTAGGCGATCTCGACGAGGATCAGCCCCGGCATCCCGCCGAACAACCCGAGCTTCTGCAGCACCCAGATCGTCGGCACGACCGCCGGCGGCATGATGAGCCCGGCCAGGACGAGGAAGTTCACCAGGGGCGTGATGCGGCTGCGGCGGCGCTGCAGCACGAACGCCACCATCGCCCCGAGCACCACGAGCGCGGTGACCGAGACCACCGTGAGGATCGTCGAGTTGATGAAGGCGATGACGAGGATGTAGTCGCGGGTCTGCAGGACCGTGACGAGGTTCTCGACGAACTGCAGGTTCCGCGGCCAGGCCAGGGCGAACTCCCCCGCCTGCTGGGAGTCCATGAGCGCCGTGGTGACGATGAAGGCGAACGGCACGAGGAAGACGACGACGCTGGCCAGGACCGCCAGGCCGCCCACGCCCCAGCGGTACAGGGCCGAGGCGGTGCGGATGTTGCCGCGCGGTCCGCGCGGCGCCTTGAGGGTCTCGGCCGCCGTGGTGCCGGTCAGGGTGCTCACATCTCCACCTCCTTCTTCGACAGGAACCGCGTCAGCGGGATGACGATGGCGGTGACGGCGATGAACAGGATGACGTTCCCCGCCGTCGACAGGCCGTAGAACCCCGCCTGGTACTGCTTGTAGATGACCGAGGCGATGACGTCGGAGGTGAACCCCGGCCCGCCCTTGGTCATGGCCCAGATGAGGTCGAAGGACCGCAGGCCGCCGATGAGCGAGAGCGTGACGACCGTCGAGGTCGCGGGCCACGACAACGGCAGGACGATGTTGCGGAACGTCGTCCAGGCCCCGGCACCGTCGACCTTGGCGGCCTCCCGGTACTCGTTCGGGATGGACACGATCCCCGCCATGTAGATGACGGTGGCCAGGCCCACACCCTTCCAGATGTCCACCAGGGCCACCGAGAACAGCGCGAGCGAGGGGTTGGTGAGCCAGCCGACCTGGTCGATCCCGAAGACGCCCAGGGCCTGGTTGATGACGCCCTTCTCGGGGTTCATCAGCACCTGGAACGTGATGCCGACCCCGACGGTCGACACCAGCACCGGGAAGAAGACCACGGAGCGCAGGTACCCGCGCCCCACGATCTGCGACGTCAGGAGCAGGCCGAGGGCCATGCCCAGGACGACCTTCGCCCCGGACGTGACGACGGCGTAGACGAACGTGTTGACGAAGCCCTTGGTGAGGGCGGGCTCGGAGAAGAACTGGGCGAAGTTGTCCAGGCCGATGAACTCGCTGGAGAAGATCGTCCACCGCGTCAGGCTGAAGTAGAACGACAGCAGCGTGGGGACGAGGAAGAGCACGGCGTAGACGACCGCCGCGGGCAGGAAGAACCAGTGCGGGTACGGACTGCGCCGGCGACCGTCGCGCCGGCGCGAACCCCCGGCGCCTGCGCGCACGGTCCCCGGCGGGGAGCTGGTGGTCGCCGACACGTCCGTCACCAACCTTCGAGGCCGAGCTGCTGGGCCTGCTTCTGGACGTCCTGGTCGTAGAGCTTGGCCGCGTCGGTGGCCGGGGTGATGCCCGAGCCCACCTCGACGCAGATCTGCTCCAGGTTCGGCCCCTTGACCGGGGAGAGGAACTCCAGCGCCGGGGACTGCTTGTCCGCGTCGAAGTAGGCCTGCACGTCCTTGGTCACCTGCGGCACGTCCGAGGGCAGCGTGCAGCCCTCGACGAGGTAAGGGCCGGTGGGCGGGCTGGCCTGGCTCTGCGCGTCGCAGCCGGCCGGGCTGGCGATGAAGGCCAGCAGCTTCTTGGAGGCCTCGAGCTTGGCGTCCTTGGTGGTGTTGGGGATGTAGACCCCGTTGGGGAACCACGCCGTCAGGCCGTTGGTGGCGGCGTCGGTGCCGGGCAGGGCGAAGAACCCGACGTCGTTCACCTTGTCGGGGGCGGCCTGGGCCAGCGTGGTGATGTTGCCGGACAGGATCGGGTACATGGCGCCCTTGCCGTCGGCGAGCAGGCGCATGCCGTCCGGCACCTTGGCCGAGGCGAAGTCGGCGTTCGCCCAGCCCTTGTCGTGGATCTCCTGCAGGTGCTGGAACCCCGCGAGGGCGACCGGGTCGGTGGCGTCCTTGGCCTTGTTGGCCGTGTAGTCCTCCGCCCAGTCCGGCTCGGCCGCCGCGATGTTGTGGAAGTCGCCCAGGATGGGCAGCTGGGCGGTCCACGTCTCGCCGTAGGTCTGGATGACGGGGGCGATGCCCGCTGCCTTGATCTTGTCGGCCGCGGCGGTGAACTCCGCCCACGTCTGCGGGACCTGGATCCCGAGCTGTTCGAAGACCTTCTTGTTGTACATGACGCCGCCACCGAACGCGGTGCCGTAGGGCACCCCGTACATGTCCTGACCGACGGACACCTGGGCGTCGTAGCTGTCGTCGACCTTCGCGACGGCGTCGTCGCCCGTGAGCTTGGTGAGGTTCTTCTCCGGGGCGATCTGCTGGAACAGCGACCCGGAGTTGTAGTCGAAGACGTCGGCCATGCTGCCGGTCTGCAGGCGGGTCTTGACGAGGTTGTCACCGTCGCCGCCGGCCGGCTTGCCGTCGAGCTTGACGGTGATGCCGGGGTTGGCCTTCTCGAAGGCCGCGACGATCGACTTCGCCGTGGCCTGCGCCGTCTCGTCGGCGCCGGTGAGCCAGGTGATCGTCGTCCCGTCGCCGGAGGAGTCCGAGGACGAGCCGAGGCTGCCGGCGCTGCAGGCCGTCAGCGGGGTGAGGGCCAGCGCGACCGCGAAGGCGAGGACGCGCCGCGCGGGCCGGCGTGGGGTGGAGGTGCGTGTCACGAGTTCGTCTCCTCTTCGAGACCACGGACCGGCGTCGGCGCCGGCTCTTGCTCCGCCTGACACGATTCAAAGCGGCAAGCCCGAGTGTGGGGACGACGCCGCACGGAGTCAAGGGTTCCGCGCGACCTTCGCCGGATCGTTGTCGTCCGCCGCTCCCCCACGGGGGCCGCACGACACGTTCGGACCCGCGCGACGACGTGCGGGACAACGCCTTCCCGACCACGCCCACCCCGCATCGAGCACGCCGTGGCCCCCGACGCCTCCCCTCCGGCGCCAGGGTCCCGTCACCCGGCTCTTGTGAAACGTGTCAATGGCGGTCTACCGTGACGGCGTCCCCGACGGAGTGGACCCTGGCACGTGCGAGGTCCCAGCGAGCAGGAGCGAACGAGCATGACGACTGCCGAGACGAGCCCGACCTCGAGCACCCCCGGAACCCGCCGCGAGCGCGCCCTGGCCGCGCTGCGGCAGCAGGCGATCGAGCTGCCCTCGTGGGCGTTCGGCAACTCCGGCACGCGGTTCAAGGTCTTCGGCACCCCGGGCACCCCCCGCGACCCGTTCGAGAAGGTGAGCGACGCCGCCCAGGTGCACCAGTACACCGGCGTGGCCCCCCGCGTGTCCCTCCACATCCCCTGGGACCTCGTCGACGACTACGGCAAGCTCGCCGCCCACGCCGCGGACCTGGGCGTGAGCATCGGGATGGTCAACGCCAACCTGTTCCAGCACGACGACTACAAGCTCGGTTCCCTCACCCACGCCGACCCGCGGGTGCGCGCCAAGGCCGTGGCCCACCACGCCGAGTGCGTCGAGGTCATGCGCGCCACGGGGTCGAAGGAGCTCAAGCTCTGGCTGCCGGACGGCACCAACTACCCCGGCCAGGACGACCTGCGCGAACGGCAGGACCGTCTCGCCGAGTCCCTGCAGCAGGTCTACGCGCTGCTCGACGAGGACATGCGCCTGGTGCTGGAGTACAAGTTCTTCGAGCCGGCGTTCTACTCCACCGACGTCCCGGACTGGGGCACCTCCCTGCTGCACTGCCTGGCCCTGGGCGAGCGGGCCAAGGTCGTCCTCGACACCGGCCACCACGCCCCCGGGACGAACATCGAGTTCATCGTCGTGCAGCTCCTGCGCGCCGGCCGGCTGGGGGCCTTCGACTTCAACTCCCGGTTCTACGCCGACGACGACCTCATGGCCGGGGCCGCGGACCCGTTCCAGCTGTTCCGGATCATGCACGAGATCGTCGGTGCGGGGGCCCTGGCGCCGGGGACTCCGTCCGACCCCGGCTGGGACCCGGCCGGGCCGGGCGTCAACTTCATGCTCGACCAGTGCCACAACGTCGAGGACAAGATCCCCGGCCAGATCCGCTCGGTGACCAACGTGCAGCAGGCGACCGCGAAGGCGCTGCTCGTCGACCGCGACGCCCTGCGCGCGGCGCAGCACGCCGGCGACGTCCTCGGCGCCCACGACGTCCTCATGGACGCCTACCACACCGACGTTCGCCCGCTCCTGGCCGAACTGCGCGAGAGCAGCGGACTGGACCCGGACCCGATGGCGGCGTTCAAGGCCTCGGGCTACCTGCAGCGGACCGCGGGCGAGCGGATCGGCGGGACGCAGGCGGGGTGGGGCGCGTGAGCACTCCCGACCAGACCCCCGCCCCGGTCCGCGAGCTGCTCGAGCGCTCGCACGCCCTGGGCGCGGACCCGCGGTTCACCAACTACGCCGGGGGGAACACCTCCGCTCAGGGCACCGCGACCGACCCGGTGACCGGGACCGCCGTGGACCTGCTGTGGGTCAAGGGGTCCGGGGGCGACCTCGGCACCCTGACGGCCGACGGGCTGGCGGTGCTGCGCCTGGACCGCGTCCGCGCCCTGCGCACGGTGTACCCGGGGGTGGAGCGCGAGGACGAGATGGTCGCCGCCTTCGACCACTGCCTGTTCGGCAAGGGCGGCGCCGCCCCCTCGATCGACACGGCCATGCACGCCCTCGTCGACGCCGCCCACGTCGACCACCTGCACCCCGACGCCGGCATCGCCCTGGCCTGCGCCGCCGACGGCGAGAAGCTCACCGAGCAGGCGTTCGGTGACAAGGTCGTCTGGGTCCCCTGGCGCCGACCCGGGTTCCAGCTCGGGCTCGACATCGCCGCGGTGAAGGCGCAGAACCCCCAGGCCGTCGGCACCGTCCTGGGTGGCCACGGGATCACCGCCTGGGGCGACACCTCCGCTGACGCCGAGGCGAACTCCCGGTGGATCATCGAGACCGCGGAACGCTTCCTCGCCGAGAACTCCGCGCCCGAACCGTTCGGTCCGGTCCTGCCCGGGTACGAACCCCTGCCCGTCGAGCAGCGTCGCGCCCGCGCCGCCGCCCTGGCTCCCGTGCTGCGCGGCCTCGCCAGCCGCGACGCGCCGCAGGTGGGGCACTTCACCGACTCGGGCGTCGTGCTCGACTTCCTCGCGCGCGCCGAGCACCCGCGGCTCGCGGCGCTGGGCACCTCCTGCCCCGACCACTTCCTGCGCACGAAGGTGAAACCCCTCGTCCTCGACCTGCCCCCCACCGCCTCCCTGGAGGAGGTGCACGCGCGGTTGGCCGAGCTGCACGAGGCCTACCGCGCCGACTACCGCGCGTACTACGAACGGCACGCGACCCAGGACTCCCCCGCGATGCGCGGCGCCGACCCCGCCATCGTCCTCGTCCCCGGGGTCGGGATGTTCTCCTACGGCCGCAACGCCCAGACCGCCCGCGTCGCCGGGGAGTTCTACGTCAACGCGGTCAACGTGATGCGCGGTGCCGAGGGAGTCTCCACCTACTCCCCCATCGAGGAGAGCGAGAAGTTCCGCATCGAGTACTGGGCCCTGGAGGAGGCCAAGCTGGCGCGGATGCCGAAGCCGAGGCCCCTGGCCACCCGCATCGCCCTCGTCACCGGGGCGGCGTCGGGGATCGGCAAGGCCATCGCCACCCGCCTCGCCGCGGAGGGCGCCTGCGTCGTCGTCGCCGACCTGGACCTGGAGAAGGCGCAGGCCGCCGCCCGAGAGATCGCCGGGGACCTCGGATCGAGCGACGTGGCCGTGGGCGTGGCCGCCGACGTGTCGGACCCCGACGCCGTCCGCGCCGCCGTCGACGAGGCCGTCCTGGCCTTCGGTGGGCTGGACCTCGTGGTGAACAACGCCGGCCTGTCGATCTCCAAACCCCTGATGGAGACGACCGAACGCGACTGGGACCTGCAGCACGACGTCATGGCCAAGGGGTCGTTCCTCGTCTCCCAGGCCGCCGCGCGGGTCCTGATCGCGCAGGGCCTGGGCGGGGACATCGTCTACATCGCCTCGAAGAACTCCGTGTTCGCGGGCCCGAACAACATCGCGTACTCGGCGGTCAAGGCCGACCAGGCCCACCAGGTGCGGCTGCTGGCGGCCGAGCTCGGCGAGCACGGCATCAAGGTCAACGGCGTCAACCCCGACGGCGTCGTCCGCGGGTCGGGGATCTTCGCCGGCGGCTGGGGCGCCCAGCGCGCCGCCACCTACGGGATCGCCGAGGAGGACCTGGGGAACTTCTACGCCCAGCGCACCCTGCTCAAGCGGGAGGTCCTGCCCGAGCACGTCGCGAACGCCGTCTTCGTGCTCACCGCCGGCGAACTGTCCCACACCACCGGTCTGCACGTCCCCGTCGACGCCGGCGTCGCCGCCGCGTTCCTGCGCTAGGAGGAGGCTCGATGTCCGTCCACGTCGCCGTGGACCTCGGGGCCTCCAGCGGCCGCGTCATGGTCGGCTCGGCCGGTCCCGGGGTCCTCGGTCTGGAGCAGGTCCACCGCTTCGCCAACGGCCCGGTGCCCGTGGCCGGGTCGTGGTTCACCGACGCCGTCGGCCTCTGGCAGCAGGTCCGGACGGGCCTGCGCGCCGTCGCCCGGCACACCGCGGACGCGTCCTCGGTCGCCGTCGACACCTGGGCCGTCGACTACGGGCTGCTCGCAGCCGACGGGACGCTGTTGGGCACACCCCGGCACTACCGCGACGGCCGCACGGACGGCGTGGCCGACCGGGTCCACGCCCGGGTCCCCGCGGCGGACCTGTACCGCCGCAACGGTCTGCAGCACCTGCCCTTCACGACGCTGTACCAGCTCGTGGCCGAGGGCCGGCTGCTGGAAGTGGCCGACCGGCTGCTGCTCCTGCCGGACCTCTTCGGGCACTGGCTGGCCGACGTGCAGGGGGCCGAGGCGACCAACGCGTCCACGACGGGGTTGGCGGACGTCCGCACCGGCCGCTGGGCGCCCGACCTCGTCGACCTCGCCGGCATCCGTCCCGGGTTGCTGCCCGCGGTCCACGACCCCGGCACGGTCCTGGGCGGGCTGCGACGCGAGGTCCTGGCCGACTCCGGGCTCGGTGCGGGGACGCGGCTCGTGGCGGTCGGCTCCCACGACACCGCCTCGGCCGTCGTCGCCGTCCCCGCCCAGGACGAGGCCTTCGCCTACATCGCCTGCGGCACGTGGGGCCTGGTCGGGGTCGAGCTGGAGGAACCGGTCCTGACGGCGGACTCCGCCGCCGCGAACTTCACCAACGAGCGCGGCGTCGACGACCGGATCCGCTACCTGCGCAACGTCATGGGCCTGTGGGTCCTGCAGCAGTGCGTCGCGGAGTGGGAGGCCGAACCCGGTCAGCGCGGTCCGGTCGACCTCACCGCGCTGCTCGCCGCGGCCGCCGACGTCGCCCCCGGCGGGCCGCTCGTCGACGTCGACGACCCGCGGCTGCTGCCGCCCGGCCCGATGGTCGCTCGGGTGCGCACCCTCGTCGAGGAGGCGGGCGGACGTGCCCCCGCCGCCCGCGCGGAGGTCGTGCGCTGCGTGCTGGAGAGCCTGGCCGCCGCCTTCGCCCGGTCGGTCGCCGACGCCGTCCGGCTGTCCGGCCGGGACGTCCGCGTCGTCCACCTCGTCGGTGGCGGGGCCAGGAACGGCCTGCTGTGCCGGCTCACGGCCGACGCCTGCGGGCTGCCGGTGGTCGCCGGCCCGGTGGAGGCGACGGCCCTGGGGAACGTCCTCGTCCAGGCGCGCGCCGCCGGCGACCTGCCGGGGTCGCTGGAGACCCTGCGCGCCCTGGTGCGGCAGACTGCCGACCTGGTGACGGTCCCACCCCGCACCGGTACCGCACTGCAGCACACCAACGGAGGAGTGTCGTGAAGCGCCAGGCCCCGAACCCCCGCGAACTGCTGGACCTCGTCGGGTTCAAGAAGCCGCAGCTCGACGGCCGCAAGCGCCGCCTGGACGCCGCACTGACCATCGAGGACCTGCGGCTCATCGCCAAGCGCCGGACGCCGCGGGCCGCCTTCGACTACACCGACGGCTCCGCCGAGGGCGAGATCTCGCTCGCCCGGGCCCGGCAGGCCTTCAGCGACGTGGAGTTCCACCCCTCGATCCTGCGCGACGTCTCGAAGGTCGACACGTCCACGACGATCTGGGGCGGGCCGGCCGCCCTGCCGTTCGGCATCGCGCCCACCGGGTTCACCCGCCTCATGCAGACCGAGGGCGAGGAGGCCGGCGCGGGCGCCGCCGGGGCCGCGGGCATCCCCTTCACCCTCTCGACCCTGGGCACCACGACCATCGAGGGCGTCAAGGCCGCCAACCCGACGGGCCGGAACTGGTTCCAGCTCTACGTCATGCGCAAGCGGGAGATCTCCTACGGCCTCGTCGAGCGCGCCGCGGCCGCCGGGTTCGACACCCTGATGTTCACGGTCGACACCCCGATCGCCGGGGCCCGCCTGCGCGACAAGCGCAACGGGTTCTCCATCCCCCCGCAGCTGACGGTCTCCACCGTCCTGGACACCGCCACCCGTCCGGGCTGGTGGTTCGACTTCCTCACCACCCGCAAGCTCGAGTTCGCCTCCCTCACCGAGACCGGCGGCACGGTCGGGGAACTGCTCGACTACGCGATGGACCCCTCGATCGACTACGACGACCTCGCCGAGATCCGCGGCATGTGGCCCGGCAAGCTCGTCGTCAAGGGCGTCCAGAACGTCGAGGACTCCCGCCGCCTGGCCGACCTCGGCGTCGACGGGATCGTCCTGTCCAACCACGGCGGGCGGCAGCTGGACCGCGCGCCCATCCCGTTCCACCTCCTGCCGCAGGTGGTGCGCGAGGTCGGCCGCGACACCGAGGTCGCCGTGGACACGGGGATCATGAACGGGGCCGACGTCGTCGCCTCGATCGCGATGGGCGCGCGCTTCACGCTCGTCGGCCGTGCCTACCTCTACGGTCTGATGGCCGGGGGCCGGGCCGGGGTGGACCGCGCCATCGCGATCCTGTCCGACCAGGTCGTCCGCACCATGAAGCTGCTGCAGGTGACGAGCGTGGAGGAGCTGACCCCCGCCCACGTCACTCAGCTGCAGCGGCTGGCCCCCCGCCCGCTCGGGAGCTGAACGCCGCCTCGGCGTCGCCGGCCCGCGGGTCAGGCGACGCCGAGGACCTGCTTGATCGGGTCGATCGCGAAGTAGACGACGAACAGCGCCGCCACGACCCACATGACCGGGTGCACCGCGCGGGCGCGGCCGCGGGCGACCTTCAGCAGGACGAAGGCGACGAACCCCGCCCCGATGCCCGCGCTGATCGAGTACGTGAACGGCATGAGGACGATCGTCAGGAACGCCGGGACGGCGATCTCGAAGTCGGCCCAGTCGATGCCCTTGACCTGGGTCATCATGAGGAACCCGACGACGACGAGCGCGGGGGTCGCGGCCTCGTAGGGGACGATCGAGACGATCGGCGCCAGGAACGTCGTCAGCAGGAACGCGATGCCGGTGACGACGCTGGCCAGGCCTGTGCGGGCCCCCTCGCCGACGCCGGTGGCCGACTCGATGAAGCTGGTGTTGCTCGAGACGCCGCCCGCACCGCCGGCCGCCGCGGCCAGGGAGTCGACGACGAGGATGCGCTTCATGCGCGGGGGGTTGCCGTTCTCGTCGAGCAGGTCGCCCTCGGCGCCGATGGCGACGACGGTGCCCATGGTGTCGAAGAAGTCGGCCAGCATGAGGGTGAAGACGAGCAGCACGACGGTCACCCAGCCGATGCGCTCGAAGGACCCCAGGAGCGAGAAGTGCCCCAGCGTCGCGAAGTCCGGGGTGTCGATCCAGGAGTCCGGCAGCGCGGGGACGTTGAGGCCCCAGGCGCGCGGGTTGGCGACCGAGCCGTCCGCACCCGTGCGCGGACCCAGGTGCGCGACGGCCTCGACGACGAGGGCGAGCGCGGTCGCGACCACGATCCCGCCGAGGATCGCCCCGCGGACGCCGCGGGCCATGAGCACGAGGATGAGGACGAGCCCGACGACGAAGACGAGGGTGGGCCAGCCGGCGAGGAACCCGCCGATGCCCAGCTCGAGCGGTGTGCCGCTCCCGGCACGGACGAACCCGGCGTCGACGAGGCCGACGATCGTGATGAACAGCCCGATGCCCACGCTGATGGCCGTCTTGAGCGGGGCCGGCACGGCGCGGAACACGGCCTGGCGCAGCCCGGTGAGGACCAGCACGAGGATCAGCAGGCCCTCGATGACGACGAGGCCCATCGCGTCGGGCCACGTCATGCCCGGCAGCTTGGCCACGCCGAAGGCCAGGAAGGCGTTGAGCCCCAGCCCCGTCGCGAGGGCGAGCGGGTAGTTCGCGACGGCCCCCATGAGCAGGGTGACCACGCCCGCGACGAGGGCGGTCCCGGCGGCGACGGCCGCGAGGTTCGGGGAGGTGCCCCCACCGAGGTAGTGCCCCGTGCTGTCCGGCTGGGTGCCGATGATGAGCGGGTTCAGCACGACGATGTAGGCCATCGTGAAGAACGTCGCCAGCCCCCCGCGGACCTCGCGGCCGACGGTGGAGCCGCGGGCACTGATCTCGAACCAGCGGTCGAGCGCGGACGGGGCGGCGGTGACGGCCATCGGAACCTTCGGGTCGGACTGCGCGAGCGGAGTGGACGGGGCGGACGGGCCCGCTGACGGGCGGGGTCCTCGGGCCCCGGCGCATCCTGCCAGATCCGGCACCGGTCCCCCGCTCAGTGCACGGGCGCCACCGGGGAGATGACGATCTCCCGGTCGGGGACGTGGACGCCGGTCCACGTCGAGGACAGCGCCTCGTGCAGGACGGCGCTCGCCGCGCCGAGGGCCCCGGCGAGCTCACCGGCCTCCCCGGAGCGGACCGTCACGGGGTGGACCTCGCGCGTCATCGCCACCCCGAGCCCGCGGCGCACCGCCTCCCGCACGCGCTCCCCCGTCCGCCGCAGGCCTCCGCCGCCGAGGACGACCTCGCTGACGTCGACGACGTTCACGACCCCGAGCACGGCCCGGGCGACGGCGCCCGCGGCGCGCGCCAGCTCCTCGTCGGCCACCGCGTCGCCGCCCCGGGCCAGCAGTTCCAGCCGGTCGTGGTCGTCGAGGACGGTGTGCTCGGCCAGGCGCAGTCCCGCGGCCCGGGCCGCGGCCGCCCCCACGCGCTCGCCGTACCGGCGGACGACGGCGACCGGTGCGGCCACCGCCTCCAGGCAGCCCCGGGCTCCGCAGGAGCAGGCCGGCCCGTCGGGCTCGACGACGACGTGCCCGACCTCGCCGGCGTTGCCCGACTCCCCCCGCAGCACCTCGTCGCGCACGACGACGCCGCCGCCGATGCCGGCCCCGACGTGGAGGTAGAGGAAGCTGCGGCCCACCCGCGGGGACCGCCACAGGTCCCCGACGGCGGCCGCGGTGGCGTCGTTCTCGACGAGGACCGGCAGGCCGGTCGAGGCCGCGAGCAGGTCGGCGATCGCGACCCCGCGCCAGCCGGGCAGGTTGATGGCCGAGCTGCGGACGGGGCCGGTGAAGTCGATCGGGCCGGGGGCGGCGACGCCGACCCCCAGGACGGCGTCCGCGCACCCGCTGCCGTCGACGAGCCGGCGGACGGCATGCGTGGCGTGCCCCACGGCCGGGCGCACCGAGGCGGCCGGGCCCGTCGGGTCGGGCAGCTGCTCGCGCACGCTCGCCAGCAGCTCCCCCGACAGGTCCAGCAGCACCGCGTCGACGTGCTCGCGCTCGAACTGCACCCCGACGGCCAGGGCCTGGCCGGGCCGCACGGACAGCGCGGTGCGCGGCTTGCCCCCGGCGCGGGTGCGCGCGGGAGCCAGGCTCCCCCGGGCCCCCGCGGGCACCCCCTCCTGGACCAGTCCGCGGTCCAGCAGCCGGCGCACGATGTTGGACACCGTCTGCAGCGTCAGCCCGGTGGCGGCCGCGAGCTCGGTCCGGGACGTCCCCGGGTGACGCCGGATGCCGTCCAGCACCACGGCCTGGTTGTAGTCCCCCACCCACGGCAGGTTCGTGCCTCGTCGCACCGCGCCTCCTCGCGCTCGGCGACCCCGTTGGGATCGTTCTCAGAATGATGCGCCGGATCCGTTGACACGGTCAATCCACTGGATTTAGTTTCCTCGCACGGCCCGACGAGAGGGCCGTGCAGGACTCCGGACACGGAACACCGCCACGAGGGAGTGGGTTGTGCGTCGTCGCAGCTTCTTGTCGATCGCCGGCCTGGGTGCCGGCACAGCGCTCGCCACCGCCGCCTGCGGCGGTGGCTCGGACAGCGGCGGGGGGTCCGCCGGTGGGACGACGAAGGTCGCCTACCAGCAGTGGGGCTCCGGCACCGTCATGAAGGACTACCTCGGCACGGTGAAGACCGCGTACGAGAAGGCCAACTCGGGCAAGACGATGGAGCTCGTCCCGATCGTCGCCTCCGAGAACGACTACTACACCAAGCTCCAGCTGATGATGCGCTCGCCGCGCACCTCGCCGGACGTCGTGTACGAGGACACGTTCCTCATCAACTCCGACATCACCGCCGGGTACCTGCAGCCGCTGGACACCTGGCTGGGCAAGTGGGACCAGTGGGACCAGTTCCAGGACGTCGCCAAGGGCGCCGCCAAGGCGCAGGACGGCAAGACGTACGGCATCCCCGACGGCACCGACACCCGCGCCCTGTGGTTCAACAAGGACCTGCTGAGCCAGGCCGGGCTGCCCGAGGCGTGGGCGCCGAAGAGCTGGGACGACATCCTCACCGCCTGCCGCGAGATCAAGGGCAAGCTGCCGAACGTCACCCCGATCAACGTCTACGCAGGCAAGGCGGCCGGCGAGGCCGCCTCGATGCAGGGCTTCGAGATGCTGTTCTACGGCACCGGTTCGACGCTCTACGACCCGAGCAAGGACAAGTGGAACGTCGGCAGCCCCGAGTTCGTCGACGCGCTGCAGTTCATCAAGACGATCTTCGACGAGAAGCTCGCCCCGGACCCCTCGGTCGCCCTCGACGCCCAGATCGGCAACCGCGTCTCGGAGGAGTTCCTCCCCAAGGGCCAGCTCGCCATCGCCCTCGACGGGTCGTGGCAGTCCAGCAACTGGCTCACGACCGGCGGCGCGCCCTGGGAGCAGTGGAACGACGTCATGGCCCAGGCGCCGATGCCGACGAAGGACGGCTCGGGCGACGGCAAGATCTCGATGTCCGGTGGCTGGACGTGGGCCATGACGAAGAACGCGTCCAACGCGGACAACGCGTGGAACGTCATCTCCACCCTGACCTCGTTCGACAACAACCTCCGCTACAACATCAACTCCGCCGCCGTCGCCGTCCGCAAGGACGTCGCCGCCGACGCGAGCTACACCGGCTCCAACCCGACGCTGGAGTTCTTCTCCAGCCTCGTCCCGGTCACCCAGTACCGGCCGCAGAACACCGACTACCCGCGCGTCTCCAACGAGATCCAGGTCGCGATGGAGGCCGTCGTCACCGGCCAGGCCAGCCCCGCGGACGCCGCCAAGGCCTACGACGAGGCCGTCAAGGGCATCGTCGGCGAGGACAAGACCGCGACGCTCTGAGTCGCAGGAAGGAGGACCCATGGCCACGGTGACACGACCGGGAGCTCCGGCAGGACCGGACCTGCGGCGCAGGACGCACCCGGTCAAGGTCGACATCGCCCGGGCACTCCCCCTCACACCGGCGATCGTGCTGCTGCTGGTGTTCCTGGCGGGCCCGATCCTGTGGTGCGTCTACGCGGCGTTCACGAACATCGCGTTGACCGGCGCAGGATCGGGCGAGACCAAGTTCGTCGGCCTGGACAACTTCCGGGCCGCCTTCAGCAGCGACGCGTTCGCCAACTCGGTCGTCCTGACGCTCGTCTTCACGTTCCTCTCGGCCGTCGTCGGGCAGAACCTGCTCGGCCTGGCCCTGGCGCTGCTGCAGAAGCGGTCCGTGAAGGTCGTCCGGACGCTCGTGGGCATCACCGTCATCGGTGCCTGGGTCATCCCCGAGGTCGTCGCCGGCTACGTCTGGTACGCCTTCCTCGCCCAGGACGGGACGTTCAACGAGATCCTCGGGCGGTTCGGTCTCGGGCAGAACTGGCTCTACACGCTGCCGATCATCGCGGTCTCCCTCGCCAACGTCTGGCGCGGGACGGCCTTCTCGATGCTCGTCTACAACGCGGCGCTCTCGGAGATCCCGGCCGAGATCGAGGAGGCCGCCGAGATGGACGGGGCCACCGGGTGGCGACGGCTGCGGTACGTCACGGTGCCGATGATCAAGCGCACCGTCACGACGAACCTCATGCTCATCACGCTGCAGACGCTGTCGGTCTTCGGCCTCATCTACACGATGACCAAGGGTGGCCCGGGGACGAAGAGCCAGACCCTCCCGCTCTACATGTACGAACAGGCGTTCTCGTTCAGCCAGATCGGGTACGGGACGGCCATCGCGCTCGTCCTGCTCGCGGTCGGCGCCGTGTTCTCCATCCTCTACATGCGCCTGCTGCGCGAGGACTGAGGCCCTCATGACCACACAGACCCCCGCCCCCCTGGTGGCCTCCGGCACGTCGTCCTCGGCGTCCGGTCACGGCCGCGGCCCCCGCACCTGGGTCGCCACGGTCCTCGCGAACGTCGTGACGTCGGTCATCGGGCTGATGTTCCTCGTCCCGCTGCTGTGGGTCCTCTTCGCGGCCTTCAACTCCGACGCCGGACTCAAGCTGGAACTGCCCAGCGGGTCGACCTTCGGCCTGGACAACTTCCGCGCCGTCATGACGCCGGAGACGACCTACCGGCCGATGTGGAACGGGCTCGTCCTGTGCGTCGGCTCGGCCGCCATCGCGATCGTCGTCGCGACGCTCGCGGCCTACCCGCTGTCCCGGTTCGAGACGCGGTACAAGCGGCCGTTCCTGTTGACGATCCTGTTCAGCACGGGTCTGCCGATCACGGCCATCATGGTCCCCGTGTACGGCCTGTTCGTGCAGCTCAACCTCATCGACACCCTCGGCGGCACGATCGCCTTCATGGCGACGACGGCCCTGCCGTTCTCCATCTTCCTCACGAAGAACTTCATGGACGGGGTGCCGATCACGCTGGAGGAGGCGGCCTGGACCGACGGCGCCAGTTCGATGCAGACGCTGCGGTACATCGTCCTGCCGCTCATGTGGCCGGGGTTGTCCGTCGTCCTCATCTTCACGTTCATCGGGATGTGGGGGAACTTCTTCGTCCCCTTCGTCCTGCTCCTGTCCCCCGACCGCCTGCCGGCCTCGGTGAGCATCTTCACCTTCTTCGGCCAGTACGGCTCCGTCCAGTGGGGACAGCTGGCGGCGTACTCGGTGCTCTACACGCTCCCCGTCGTCGTCCTGTACGTCGTCCTCTCCCGCCGCCTCGGCGGGGCGTTCAACTTCGGTGGCGCGCTCAAGGGGTGAGGTGCCCGGAGTGGAACGGGGGCTCCCCGGTGACGATGACCGTCACCGGGGAGCCCCCGTTCCGTCGGGGCGGGCTCGCCACGACGCCGAGGACACACCCACGCGTGGTCCCACGCCCGACCCCGTGCCCGGTCCCCGTGTGTGCAGCCGTGGGACCGGCGCGGCGGTCGTAGGAGCGACGTCCCGGCCGATTCCACGCCGGTCCGACGGCGTGGGAACACCTCCGCGGGCCGCCGACAGCTCCCGACCGAGGAGGAAGCGTGAGCCGCCACCGCACCGGTGCGCCCGTCGCGGCAGGCCGCCCCGACGACGGGCCCGGGCAGACCCCCGCCGGGTTCCGCGTGAGCGTCGTCGAGGCCGACCCCTCGTGGCCGGCGCAGTTCTCCCTCCTCCGGGGACGCCCTGCCGCCGGTCGTCGGCGACCTGGCGGTGACCGTCGAGCACGTCGGGTCGACCGCGGTGCCGGGCCTGGCCGCGAAACCCGTCCTGGACGTCGACGTGGTGGTCCCGGACGCGACCGCACGCCGCGCCGCCGGGCAGGCGTTGGCCGGCGCCGGCTGGCGACCCGAGGGCGACCTCGGGATCGAGGGCCGGGACGCCTTCGCGGCGCGGCCCGGTCTCCCGCCCCACCACCTGTACGTCGTCGTGGACGGCAGCCCGGCGCACCGCGACCACGTCGACCTGCGGGACCACCTCCGGTCCCACCCCGCCGACGCCCTGGTCTACGCGGCGGTGAAGAGGGCTGCGGCGCACCTGCTCCCCCACGACCGGGCCGGGTGCCAGGCGGCGAAGGCCCACGCCGTCGAAGCCCTGCTCGCCCGCGCCCGAGGAGCCCCGTGAACCCCCTTCCGGCCGACGACCACGTCCACAGCCGCTTCTCCTACGACGCCTTCGACGGCGACATGGAGGGCACGTGCCGCCGCGCGGTGGAGCTCGGCCTGCCCGCCGTCTCCTTCACCGAGCACGTCGACCTCGAACCCTGGTCGCTTCCGCCCGGCGGGTGGGACCGCCCCGAGGGGGTCCGCGCCACACTGGACGCGCACGGAAGGTTCCTCGCCGCCCCCCTGGAGGTGGAGGCGTACGTCGCCGAGGTCGAGCGGTGCCGCCACCTCTTCGGCGAACTGACGATCCGCCTCGGCATCGAACTGGACGCGGGTCACCGGCGCCCGGACGAGGTCGCGGACCTGCTGCGGCGCCAGGGGTTCGAGCGGATCGTCGGATCGATCCACGCCCTGCCCGACCTCGCGGCGCCCGGGGAGTTCTGCGAGGTCGACCCCGCGTACGCCCAGCGCTCGGCGCTGGACGTCGTCCTCTCCTACTGGGCCGAGGTCCGCGACATGGTCGCGGCCGACGTGCCGTTCCACGTCCTCGGCCACGTCGACCACCCGCTGCGGCACTGGCCAGCGGACCTCCCCCTTCCCTGGGACGAGTTCGAGGAACCGTTGCGGCACACGCTGTCCGCGCTGGCCGCCAGCGGGCGGGCCCTGGAGGTGAACACGTCCCTGCCGCTGGACCTGCGGGTCGTGCGGTGGTGGCGCGAGGAGGGTGGCCGGGACCTGGCGTTCGGGTCCGACGCGCACAGCCCGGGCGAGCTCGCCGCCGGTTCGGCGAGGTCGCCCCGGCCGTGGAGGCGCTGGGGTTCAGGCCGGCCGCCGACCCCACGCAGCTGTGGCGGGCGTGATCCTCACCAGTGCGCGGTGCGCGGCACCGGCTGGCACCCGGGGCAGGAGTAGGACGACCGGTTCATGAACGGGTCGCGGCGCACGAGGGACCCGCACCGCGGGCACGGCCGCCCTTCCTGCCCGTACACGGCGAGGGACCGGTCGAAGTACCCCGACGCCCCGTTGACGTTGACGTAGAGGGAGTCGAAGCTCGTGCCGCCCGCGGCGAGCGCGGCGGTCATGACCTCGCGCAGCCCGGTGAGCAGCGCGTCGGCCTGGGCACGGGTCGTCGACCGCGTCGGGCGGGCGTAGTGCAGCTTCGCCCGCCACAGCGCCTCGTCGGCGTAGATGTTGCCGACCCCGGACACGAGCGTCTGGTCCAGGAGCGCCCGCTTGACGCCGGTCGTCTTGTCCCGCAGCCGCTTCGCGAACAGCGCGTCGTCGAAGGCCGGGTCGAGGGGGTCACGGGCGATGTGCGCGACCGGGGCGGGCACGAACCGCGACCAGGGCGCGTCCACGGACTCCCCCCGGCCGCCGAGCCCTCCGTCGGCCACGCCGACGAGCGGGACGACGGCGACGCCGCCGAACGTGCGCTGGTCGACGAAGCGCAGGTCCTCGCGGTCGTCGTCGAACTCCCACACGGCCCGCAGGTGCTTCTCGGCCGGGGCGTCCGCCGCCTCGACGAGCAGCTGCCCGCTCATGCCGAGGTGGACGACCATCGCGTCCACCGCGTCACCGGAGGGGGTGGCCAGCGGCAGCCAGAGGTACTTCCCGCGGCGCACGGCGTCGGCGACGACGAGGCCCTCGGTGCGGGCGACGGCGTCCTCGGGGCCCGCGACGTGGCGGCGCGTCACCCGGGGGTGCAGGAACCGCGCCGAGCGCACCGTGCGGCCGACGACCCACCGGGCGACCCCACGGCGGACGACCTCGACCTCGGGCAGTTCGGGCACGTCAGGACCTGCGGCTCAGGAGGAGGCGCGCACGGCGGCCGCGGCGGTGGCGGCGCGCAGGGCCTCGACGGCCGCGCTGGCGGCCTTCTGCTCGGCTTCCTTCTTGCTGCGCCCCTCGCCGTTTCCGAGGGCGGTGCCCCCCACGACGGCGTCGGCCGTGAAGTTCTTGGCGTGGTCCGGTCCGGACTCGGAGATCGCGTACGAGGGGACGCCGAGCCCCTCCGCCGCGGTCAGCTCCTGCAGCGCCGTCTTCCAGTCGGTCCCGGCGCCGAGCCGCTCGGAGGAGTCCATGAGCGGGGAGGTCAGGCGCAGCACGAACTCGCGCGCGCCCTCCATGCCGACGGACAGGTAGGTCGCCCCGATGACGGCCTCCATGGTGTCGGCCAGGATCGAGTTCTTGTCCCGGCCACCGGTGCCGAGCTCACCCTTGCCGAGGCGCACGTGCGCGCCGAGGTCCAGGCCCCGGGCGATGTCCGCGAGGGCGCGGGAGTTCACGACAGCGGCCCGCAGCTTGGCGAGCCGGCCCTCGGAAACGTCCGCGAACCGCGCGTAGAGCTCGTGCGTGACGACCAGGCCGAGCACGGCGTCCCCGAGGAACTCGAGGCGTTCGTTGGTCGGCAGCCCGCCGTGCTCGTAGGCGTAGGAGCGGTGGGTCATCGCGAGCAGCAGGAGCTCGGCGTCCACCTCCACGCCCAGGGCAGCAGTCAGCCGGGCGACGTCGCGGACGTCGCCCGGCGTGACGGCGGGGGCCTGCTGAGCGGTCAGCTCAGAGGTCCTTGACCTTGCGGCCCTTGTACTCGAGGTACAGCGGGGTGCCGGCGGAGTCGGTGACCACGCGGGCGGTGTGGGGGCGCGAGTAGGCGACCTGGCCACGGACGGTGCTGCGGACCAGCGTCTCCTCCTGCGCCTTCCACTGCGAACGGCGGGCGCGGGTGTTGCTGCGGGACATCTTCCGCTTCGGGACGGCCACGATCAGCTCTTCTCTCTGGTTCCGGACGGGGAGTCGTCACTGCTGTGGAGCAGGGACTGCAAGGCGGACCACCGCGGGTCCGCCGGTTCTTCGGAGACGGGCGCCGGTTCGGACACCCCGATCTCGTAGTCCTGCTGGCAGGGGCCGTCGCACTCGGGCTGGAACGGAAGGTCCAGCACGATCGCGTCCCGCACGGCGGGTTCGAGGTCGACGAGCTCGCCGGGGGCGACCTCACGGATCTCGTCCTCGTCGTCGGCCACCTCCACCGGCGTCTTGCCGGGGTAGGCGAACAGCTCCTGCAGCGTGACCTCGACGGGTTCGGTGACCTCGGTGAGGCACCGGACGCACTCGCCGACGGCGGTGCCGCGGACGGTGCCCGAGACGAGCACACCCTCCATGACGGCTTCCATCCGCAGGTCGAGCTCGAGGTCGCTGCCCTCGGGCACACCGATGACGGCGATGCCGAGGTCGGCGGGGGCGGGAACGGTGCGCTGCAGGGTGCGCATCGTCCCCGGCCGGCGTCCGAGGTCGTGCGTGGACAGCACGAGCGGCGCGTTCGGGTCCAGGTGACCCTCCGGCAGCTGCCTCTTGCTCACGTCCACACCTCGTCGCTCGACCGTTCCGACACACCACACGGCCCCGTCGCTGAGTGGGAGCACCACACGCGCCGAGGCCGTCCCCAAGGGTAACCGAGGCTGACGCCACGACCCAATCGCACGCGGGGGCAGCGCGTCAGGAGCTGCTCCCGGGCGCCGCGGGCGCCGCGTCCGCGTCCGTCCCGGCGTCCGCGGGGGACTCGACGCCCGTGTCGCGCACCTTCAGCCGGTCGCGTCCCCGCGCCGCCTGCTGCTTGAGGCGGTCCAGCTCGTCCTCGAAGTCGGCGAGCTTGCGGTCCACCCAGGCGTCGGCGTCCAGGCGCAGGCGCTTGGCCTCGTCCCGGGCCGTCTGCACGATGTGGTCGGCGCGTTCGCGCGAGGCCTTCGTCACGGCCTGCGCGTCGACGAGCTCCTCGGCGCGGGACCGGGCCTGCTCGACCAGCTCGGAGGCGTCGAGGCGGGCGGCCTCGAGGACCTCGTCGCGCTGGGCGAGCACGTCCCCGGCCTGCTGCACCTCGGCCGGCAGCAGCCGCCGGACGTCGGCGACGAGCGCGAGCCGCTGCTCGCGGTCGACCACGACGGACGACGACAGCGGGACTCCCCGCGCACCCGACACGAGCGCGGCGAGCTCGCCGAGCTTCTCGTGCACCTCCACAGCAACTGCCTCCCCAGATCACCGCCCGGCGGTCAGTCCGGGTCGGGGGCATCCTCCCCCATCCGGGTGGCCAGAGCCGCACGCACCGCCGCGGGCACGAGACCGGAGACGTCGCCGCCGTACCGGGCGACCTCCTTGACGAGCGAAGAGGAGACGTGGCCGAAGGCGGGGTCGCCCACGAGGAACACCGTCTCGACGTCGGCGAGGTGGCGGTTCATCAGGGCCATCGGCAGCTCGTAGGCGTAGTCCGTGCCGCTGCGCAGGCCCTTGACGACCACGGGGGCCCCGAGGCGCCGGCAGTGGTCCACGAGCAGGCCGTCGCCGAACTCCGCCACGACCACGCGCCCGGCCCGCGGGTCCCCGGACTCCGCCAGGGACCGGCGGACGAGCTCGGCGCGCTCGGGGCCGGTGAACAGACCCCGCTTCCCCGGGTTCACCGCGACCCCGGCGTGCACGACGTCGAACAGGTCCGCGGCGCGCAGCAGCACGTCGAGGTGGCCGAGGGTCAGGGGGTCGAAGCTGCCGGGGCACACGCACGCCCGCACCGCTGAGGTCACGACCGCACCGTAGCGACCCAGACCGTCGTCTCCCCGTAGCGCCGTTCGCGGACGCGGTCGACGACGTCCGGCCAGCCCGGTTCGGGGGTCCGGGAGGAGCGTTCGACGACGACGGTGGCGCCGGGGGCCAGCAGCGGCGCGAGGACGCCCAGCAGCGCCGTCACGTCCTCGGTCGCGACCGCGTAGGGCGGGTCGACCAGGACGAGGTCCCAGCCGCCGTCGACGACGGCGATGGGCGAGGCGGCGAAGCGTTCGGCGCGGTCGGTGACGACGCGGACGCCGGGCAGCCCGAGCGCGGCGACGTTGGCCCGGGCCGTCGCGGCCGCGGGCTTGGCGGCCTCGACGAGCACGACCTGCTGCGCACCGCGGCTGGCCGCCTCCAGGCCCAGGGCGCCGGAGCCGGCGTAGAGGTCCAGCACCCGCGCCCCCTCGACCGCCCCGGCGGCGTCGAGCGCGCTGAACAGCGCCTCCCGGACGCGGTCGCTCGTGGGGCGCGTGGTCTCCCCCGGCGGCACCTTCAGCCGTCGCCCGCCGGCCACGCCGGCCACGATGCGCGTCACGAGACCTTCCTCGCCCGGTGCGCCGCGTAGGCCCAGCCGATGCCGACGGCCGCCGCCGAGGCCGCGAGCTGCCCGAGCAGCAGCCAGTCGAAGGCGCCGCGGGCCAGGGTGGCGAGCAGGACCGGCACGCTGACCAGGACGGCGAGGTCGGGGCCCGTGGTCACGGCCGCGGCGGCCCCCGGTGGGACCGCCCCCATGGCTGTCGAGACGGCGGGACCGGACAGGTCGGGGTCGGGACGGACGGCCCCGCGCAGGGCGGCGGCGGCGAACCCGGGCCCCGCCAGGGCCCCCAGCAGCGCCCACGACCACCACGCCGCGCCGAGCGACTCCCCGTGCAGCAGACCGGAGGCCGTGACGGCGAGCGGGTAGGCCAGGGCCCCCCACACCGCCGCTAGGGCGGCCACCGGGATCCACCGGACGGCGACGACCGTCGAGGCGGCGATGGGCAGCGCCCGGGCGGCCGCCGGGACGAGCGCGAGGCTGCGGGCCGGTTCCGACAGCGTCGTGGCCGCGGCGTAGCCGGCCAGCCACAGGAACAGCGCGGCGACGGCCCGGTGCGCCGAGGTGCCGGCGGCGAGCACGAAGGGGACGAGGACGAGGACCCCGACGGTCACCAGCCGGCGCGGCTGCCGGCGCAGGAGGAGCAGGTCCGCCGCGACGACGGCCGAGACCGGGCCGCTGACGCGCGGGAACCGCCGCCGGCGCCGGACCCTCCCACCGGAGTCGGCCGCGATCGCGCGCCCCATCTCGCGGATGTCGACCTGCAGCACCGAGGACGTGAGCCGCTCGAGGCGGGACGCCCCGCGCCGCAGGGAGGGCGACGGCACGTCCCCGGCCTGCGCCAGGGCGGGCCGACCCGCCAGGACGGCCACGACGACCGCGCCGGCCGCGACGACGGCGGCGGGCACGAGGACGGCCTCGGGCTGCACCGCGTCGACGGCGATGCCGACCGCGGCGCTCGCCGCGAGCGCGACGACGACGGCCACCCCCACGGCGTCCAGGACGCGACCGGCGCGCAGCAGCGCGGGCACGCCCGACCGGATCGCGGGCCGGACGACGAGCAGGTACCCGGCCCCCGCGAGCCCGGCCCCCACGGCGAACCCGCCGCCGAGCCCGGCCGCCGCGAGCGGCCCCGTGAGCTCGGCCGTGACGCCGAAGGCCACCGACGTGGCCCAGGCCGTGAACAGCCCGCCCGCGAGCGCCGATCCCAGGGCGCGGTGGCGCACGACGGGCCGCAGCAGCTCCCCGCGGTCGACGGGCAGCGGCGTCCACCACGTCGTCGGCGCGGTGCCGAGGGAGACCGGCCCGAGCCGGCACCACACGGCCAGCCCGAAGGCCACGAAGCTCACCGACAGGCCCACGGCGGTCAGGACGGCCGAGGTCTGCGCGGTCCAGCCCGGTCCCCCACCGGAGGCGGACAGCCCGGCCCGCAACGCGTTGCGCAGCGAACCGCTGCCGCCGAGGAGCAGCAGGAAGGCGATGCCGACCTGCAGGAGCGTCGTGTAGGTGTCGACGACGGTGGCCCGCAGACCGCGGGCGGCGCGGGAGGGCGCGGCCTCGTCGACCAGCTCGCGCCGCGTCGGGTAGGGCTGGTCGGCGAGGGGACCGACGAGGGCACCCCCGGGGTCGAGGTCGGACACGCTCACCGGACGGGGTCGCTGACGATGCGGGCGGCCTCGTCGGCGTCGACGACGCGGCAGGTCCCGCCGGCGCGCCCCTCGCCCCCGTCCCCTCCGTCGTCGATGACGACCGCGCGCGTGGCGAGCCGGCGCAGCAGGACGACGTCGTGGGTGGCCAGGACGAGGGCCGTCCCGGCGTCGCGCTCGGCGAGCAGCCGGTCGGCCAGGGCCTCCCGGCCCGTCGGGTCCAGCCGCTGCTCGGGTTCGTCGAGCAGCAGGACCGAGCGCGGGCGCACGAGCGCGGCGGCCAGCAGGAGCCGCCGCTTCTGCCCGCTGGACAGGGACGTCGGCAGCTGGTCGGCGGCGTCGGTGAGCCGCTGGGACTCCAGCTCGGCGTCGACGACGTCGACGACGTCGCGCACGCCGTGCCCACGGGCGACGAGCTCGAGGTGCTCGGCGACGGACAGCTCCGCGAACCAGGCGTCCTCGTCGAAGACGCAGGCGACCTCGCGGCGGAACCGCACCGACCGCTCGTCGACGGGTTCGCCGTGCAGGCGCACGGTGCCGTCGAGGGGTTCCAGGAGACCGGCCACGGCCCGCAGGACCGTGGACTTCCCCGCGCCGTTGGCCCCGACCAGGCACAGCGCCTCGCCACGGGCGACGTCGACGGTCACGGGGGCGCAGACGGGTTCTCCGTAGCCGACGAGGAGGCGCTCCAGGCCGAGCACGACGTCCCGGGCGGGGCCGCGGGCCCCCGTGCGCTTGCTCTTGCTCATGTGCGCGTCCTCACGTGCGGCCCAGGAAGGCCGCGGTGTCGCCGGTGACGCGGGAGGCGACGGCCGCCGCGAGCCCGGGGTGCCGGGCGAGGCCGGGGTCGACCTCGACGAGGGTGCGGGCCCGGGAACGGGCCCGCTCGATGACGTCGGCGTGCTGCAGGACGCCGAGGAGCTGCAGGGAGGACCGCTCGCCGGACTGCGCGGCGCCGAGGACGTCGCCCTCGCGCCGTTCGGCGAGGTCGAGCCGCGCGAGCTCGAACCCGTCGCGGGTGCGGGCCAGGGCCTTGAGGCGGCGGCCGGCGCGGGAGTCCGGGCTCGTGCCCGACAGCAGCAGGCACGTCCCGGGCAGGCCGCCGCGGCCGATGCGCCCGCGCAGCTGGTGCAGCTGGGAGATGCCGAACCGGTCGGCGTCGACGACGACCATGACGCTGGCGTTCGGCACGTCCACGCCGACCTCGACGACCGTGGTGGCCACGACGACGTCCAGCTCGCCGGCGGCGAACCGGCCCATGACGTCCTCCTTCTCGGCCGGCAGGAGCCGGCCGTGCAGGACCTCGGTGCGCAGGGCCGCGGTCGCGGGGTGGGCGCGGACGACCTCGACGACCTGCGAGACGGCGGCCGCCGGACGCGGTGCCGGACGCCCCCCGCCGCTCCCCTTGGCGGGCGGCGGTGGCGGCTCCTCGTCGTCGGGTTCCTCGGCCCCGTCGGCGAGGTCGTCGTCGTCGGCGTCGATGCGCGCGCAGACGACGTAGGCCTGCCGTCCCAGGGCCGCCTCCTCGGCGATGCGCTGCCAGGTGCGGTCGACCCAGGCGGGCTTGTCCTGCGGCACGACGACGGTCTGGACGTCGGCGCGGCCGGGGGGCAGTTCGTCGAGGACGGACGTCTCGAGGTCGCCGAACAACGTCATGGCGACGGTCCGCGGGATGGGGGTGGCGGTCATGGCCAGCAGGTGGGGAACTCCACGTCCGGTCTCGGTCCCCTTGCGCCGCAGCACGTCCCGCTGCTCGACACCGAACCGGTGCTGCTCGTCGACGACGACCAGGCCGAGGTCGGCGAACTGCACGCCCTCCTGCAGCAGCGCGTGCGTGCCGACGACGATGCCGGCCTCCCCGCTCGCCGCGGCCAGCAGCGACTCCCGTCGCGCCGCCGCCCCCATCGAGCCCGTCAGCAGGACGACGCGGGTGCCGCGCGGGTCCCCGCCGAGGAAACCGCCGGCGGCCAGGTCGCCGAGCGCACCCGTGATGGACCGCAGGTGCTGGGCGGCGAGGACCTCGGTCGGCGCGAGCAGCGCGGCCTGCCCCCCGCCGTCGACGACGGCGAGCATGGCGCGCAGCGCCACCAGCGTCTTGCCGGACCCGACGTCACCCTGCAGGAGGCGCTGCATGGGGTGCGGGCGCGCGAGTTCCGCCGCGACCTCCTCCCCGACGCGGCGCTGGGCCCCGGTGAGGGGGAACGGCAACCGCTCGTCGAAGGCCGCCGCGATGCCGTCGGGTGAGGGGACGCGGGGCACGGCGGTCTGGGTGGCCGTCGAGGCGCGCCGCAGGGCGAGTGCCGTCTGCAGGACGAACGCCTCCTCGAACCGCAACCGGTCCTGCCCCCGGGCGAGGTGGGCGCGGTCGCGCGGTCGGTGCACCGCCTCCAGCGCGGCCAGCGGCGGCAGGAGGCCCTCGGCCGCCGCGACGTCGGGGGGCAGGAACTCCTCGACCCCGGAGCCCTGGCCGTCGACGGCCAGCGCGTCGAGCAACGTCGCCACGCTCGCCCGGACGACGAAGTTCGGGCAGTCCCGCGTCGCGGGGTAGAGGGGGATGGGCTTCTCGGCGAGCGCCTCGGCGTCCTCGCCCTCCTCGAGGGGTTCGAAGACGGGTTTGTCCAGCTGCCAGGTCTCGCGGAACTTCCCGGCCCGGCCCGTGGCCAGGACGAGCGAACCCACCGGGTACTTGCCCAGGAGGGGACCGAACTGGTGCGGGTTCGCCATGAAGAACGTCGCCGTGATGCGGTCCCGGCCGTCCGAGAGGGTCACCACCGTCCGCCAGCCCGTCTTGCGCTGCAGCGGTTGCGCCTTCCCGACGTCCTGCACCTGCGCGAGGATCGACACGTCCTCGCCGACGACCAGCTCGCGGATCGGGGTGAGGTCACCGCGGTCCTGGTACTTGCGCGGCAGGTGCCACAGCAGGTCCCGGCCCGTCTCGAGCCCGAGGTGGCTCAACCACTTGGCGGGGTTGGCGTTCTTGCTGGTCCCGTCGCCGGCGCGGGGCACCAGGCTGGACAGCGGGGCGTCCAGGTCGAGCACGCGGGCAGGCTACCGCTGCTCACCCCCGGGCCTGGACGACCCGGTCCCGCCCGGCGCGCTTGGCCTCGTAGAGCGCGGCGTCGGCGCGGTCCACCAGCGCGGCCACGGACTCCTCCGCCACGACGCGGGCGCCGCCGACGCTCACGGAGAGCCGGTGCTCCCTGCGGCCCGGGACGGTGCAGCGCGCGACCGCGGCCCGCACGCGGTGGGCGACCTCGGCCAGGTCCCCGGCACCGGCCGCACCCCCGCGCACGTCCGGGCACACCAGCACGACGGCGAACTCGTCGCCCCCGAGGCGTCCGACGACGTCACCGGCGCGGCACGCGGCGCGCAGCTCGGCGGCGACGGTGCACAGGACGGCGTCGCCCACGGGGTGGCCGTAGCTGTCGTTGACGGACTTGAAGCGGTCGAGGTCGACGAGGAGCAGTCCCTGCGCGGTCCCGTCGGCCACCCGGGCGGCCAGTGCCGCGTCGAACGCCCGGCGCGTCAGCAGGCCGGTGAGGGCGTCTTCGGCCGCCTCGCTGCGCAGGCGCGCCAGCAGCCGCTCCTGGGACTCACCGGACCGGGTCAGCAGGAGCGTCACCAGACCGAAGGTGGCGAGGTGGGCGGGGGTGTCCCGCAGGACGCCGACTGGGCCTTCGAGCAGCCCGAGGAGGACGGCGTCGGCCAGCACGGCCTGGGCGGTCAGCAGCCACGCCGCCCGGGGCCGCAGGTGGAAGGCGGCGAACAGCGCCGGCCAGCCGAGGTAGATCTGGGCACCGAAGGACGCGTCGTCGGTCCACAGGCACAGCAGCAGCACGACGCCGCCGGCGAGCGCGGCCAGCGCCGCCGGGCCCACCGCCGGGGCCCGTCGCGGGCGCAGCGCCATCGCGACCGCCAGCAGCCCGACGAGTGCGGCGCTGATCCCGGTGACGAGCCACCCGCCGGGGCGGGTGCCCATGGTCTCGGGCGAGACGACGCCGTTGCCGAGGGCGTAGAGGCAGCCGATGGCCGTCATGGCGCCGACCGCGCGGGACGCGGCGACGTGGTCGCGGGCCACCCACCACCGGCCGCGTCGCGGCTGCTGGGGGTCGGTCGGCACACCGGACCATCGGTTCCGCGCGGCCCGGGCTGGAGGCGGCGGCGTCCCGCGGGCGCCGGTTTCACCCGGGCGGCGGTCCTCGGCTATGGTGTTCGAGGTGTCCGGACGGCCGGGCACCTGCGCCTCCCGTCCGGGGGGCCGCACTTCTCGTTCGACTTCAGGAGTTCCCCGTGGCTGCCACCTGTGACGTCTGCGCCAAGGGCCCTGGCTTCGGCAAGAGCGTCTCGCACTCGCACCGCCGGACCAACCGCATGTGGCTCCCGAACATCCAGCGGATCAAGGCCACCGTGAACGGTTCCCCCAAGCGCCTCAACGTGTGCACCTCCTGCCTGAAGGCGGGCAAGGTCACGCGCTGACCCCCTTCCAGACGACGGAGGGCCGGATCCTGCGGGATCCGGCCCTTCGTCGTTCTCCGGGCCCTGCCGCCCCTCCCCTCACCGCGCGAAGTGGTCCCACCCCGTCGAGCCGGTCCAGGGACGCCCGTCGACGAGGACGGGGTGCGGGCCCGCCACGCCCACACGCCCCACGGGCGCGAACGGTGTCGGCAGGACCGCCTCGGGCGGGAAGCAGCCCAGGAGGGCGTGGTCCTCGCCGCCGGTGAGGACGTGCTCCAGGCCCCGCTCCGGGCCGAGCGCGCGCGACCACTCCCCCAGCGCCCCGGTCGTCGTCAGCTCGACGGTGACGGCGCTGGCCGCCGCGATGCGCCCCGCGTCCCGCAGCAACCCGTCGCTGACGTCCATGAGCGCCGTGGCGCCTGCGAGCGCCGCAGCGGGGCCGGCGGCGACCGGTGGCTGCGGACGCCGGTGCACGGTCACCAGTTCCTCCTCGCGGGGCGCCGCGGACCCATTGCGCTGCAGCACCTCCAGCCCGGCCCCGGAGCGGCCGAGCACCCCGGCGACGGCGACGACGTCGCCGGGACGGGCGCCCGAGCGCAGCACGGGGGGACGGCCCTGGAGGTCGCCGAGGGCCGTGACGGAGACGACGACCTCGCTCGCGGCGGACAGGTCGCCGCCGACGACCACGGCGCCGAAGCACGCGCACGCGGCCGCGACCCCGCGGGCGAAGTCCTCCACCCACGCGACCTCGAGGTCGGTCGGCACGGACAGGCCGATGAGCAGGCCCGTGCAGCGGCCGCCCATCGCGGCGACGTCGGCGACGTTCTGCGCCACGGCCTTCCAGCCGACGTCGGCGCCGCTGGACCAGTCGCGGCGGAAGTCGCGGAACTCCACGAGGACGTCGGTCGTCGCCACGACGCGCCCGTCCGGCGCGGCCACGAGGGCCGCGTCGTCCCCGGGGCCGAGCAGCGCCTCGGTCGGCATGAGCGGGACCACGCGGGCCAGCAGCGCCGTCTCGTCGAGGTCCCCGACACGCACGTCCCCCGTCCCGTCCGCTCCCACGGGCGGGCACACTACGGGGCGATGTCCAGCACCCCCGCGAGCACCCCGTCCAGCGGCTCCGGCCACCCGTCCCGGCCCGGGCGGCTCGCCGTCGGGCTCGTCGTGGTCGTCGTGGCCGCGGTGGCCGCGTGGGTCTACCTGCGCGGTTCGGACGGGGTGGAGGCCGCCCCGCAGGCCGGGGACCCCGCGTGCGCGCCCCTGCTGCGGGCGTTGCCGCAGAGCCTCGACGGGCTCGGGCGGACGCCCCAGGGCGCCGAGGGCGTCGCCGTGTGGGGCGACGAGCAGGTCGTGCTGCGCTGCGGCGGCCTCGTGCTCGGGCCCACGACGAAGGCGTGCATCCCCGTGGGGCCGGACTCCGGGCCCACGGTGGACTGGGTCGAGGACGCGAGCAACGACCGCGCGGTGCGGTTCCTCACCTACGGCCGCACCCCCGCGGTCGAGGTGACCGTCCGCTTCGGGACGGGCCTGACACGCGACCAGGCGACGTCGCAGCTCATCGACCTCGCCGGGCCGGTCTCGCGCATCCCGCAGACGCGCACCTGCCTCTGAACGCTCAGCGCAGCCCGGTGGGCCGCTGCAGCGCGAGCGTGAGCAGGTGGTCGACGAGCTGCGGGTAGTCCACGCCGGTCGCCGCCCACATCCGCGGGTACATCGAGAACGGCGTGAACCCGGGCATCGTGTTGATCTCGTTGACGACGATCCCCTCCGCGCCGTCGGTCGCCCGGAAGCGCTCGACGTCGACGAACAGGTCCACGCGCGCCAGCCCCTCGGCCTCCATGGCCTCGAAGACGCGCACCGCCGTGCGCCGCACGGCGGCGGTGACGTCGTCGGGCAGGTCGGCCGGGCACGAGAGCCGCACGTTGCCCGCGTCGAGGTACTTGGCCTCGAAGTCGTAGAAGTCGTGGCCGCCGACGACCTCGACCTCCCCGGGCAGGCTCGTGCGGGGTTCGCCGCCGGCGAGGTCCTCCAGGACGCCGCACTCGACCTCGCGGCCGCTCAGGGCGGCCTCCACGACGACCTTGGGGTCGTGCGCGACGGCCTCGGCGACGGCGGCCTCGAGCCCGGCGCGGTCGGTGACGCGCGTGATCCCGATGCTCGACCCGGCGCGGGCGGGTTTGACGAAGACGGGGTAGCCGAGCGCCTCGACCTCGGCGACGACGGCGTCCCGGTCGCGCTCCCAGCGCTTGGCGCGGAACGACGTCCAGGGCCCGACGGGCAGCCCGTGACCGGCCAGCAGCAGCTTCATGACCTGCTTGTCCATGCCCGCGGCCGAGGCGAGCACGCCGGACCCCACGTACCGGGTGTCGGACAGCTCGAACAGGCCCTGCAGCGTGCCGTCCTCGCCGAACGGGCCGTGCAGCAACGGCAGCACCACGTCGACGGGCCCACCCAGCGCCTCGCCCGAGACCGTCTGCAGCGCACGGGACTCCACGTCCTGCGACAGGGCGACGGAGGGTCCGGCGGCCGGCACCTCGGGCAGCTTGCCGTCGGTGAGCTTGAACTGCGCCGGGTCGTCGTCGACGAGGACCCAGCGGCCGCTGGTGGTGATGCCGACGGGGACGACGTCCCACACCGACCGGTCGAGGGCGGCCAGGACCCCCGCGGCGGTCACGCAGCTGATGGCGTGCTCGGAGGAACGGCCACCGAAGACGACGGCGACGCGCGGGCGGGGGGTGGGCTGGCTGCTCATCGGCGCCGACCCTACCGGCGGTGTGGTTGGGTTCCCCCGTGCCGCAGAACGACGCCCCGTCCGTGTCCTCAGCCGTGTCCCCCACCGACCACCGGGACCTCGCCCTCGCCCCCGCCACCGTCGCCGTCGTGGCGGGCCGGCCCCGAAGGGCCCTCGACAGCGAGCTCAACACCCCAGTGTCCCTGTCGGCGACGTTCGTCGGCGGCGGGTCCCTGGGCACCGCCGCCCTCGGCTACGGCCGCTTCGCCAACCCGACGTGGGAGGCGCTCGAGAGCGCCGTCGGCGAGCTCGAGGGCGGCCGGGCGCTGGCCTTCGCCTCCGGGATGGCGGCCGTGGCCGCCGCGCTGCACCTCGTGCCGGCCGACGGCACGGTGCTGGTCCCCCACGGCGCCTACAACGGCACGCACTCCCTGACGGGGCTCCTCGCCGCGCAGGGCCGGCTCAAGGTGCTGCCGACGGACATCACCGACGTCGAGGGCGTGCGCGCGGCGCTCGCGGGCGTGCAGGGCCCGGTCGTGCTGTGGCTGGAGTCCCCGACGAACCCGCTGCTGGAGGTCGCCGACCTCGCCGCGCTGGCCGCCGCCGGGCACGAGCACGACGCGGTCGTCGTGGTGGACAACACCTTCGCGACGCCGCTGCTGCAGCGACCGCTGGACCTGGGCGCCGACGTCGTCGTGCACTCGGTGACGAAGTTCCTCTCCGGCCACTCCGACGTCGTCCTCGGCGCCGTCGTCGCGCGGGACGAGACGCTGCTGGCCGCGCTGGCCGCCCACCGCACGCTGCACGGCGCGATCCCCGGCCCGCTGGAGACGTTCCTGGCGCTGCGCGGGCTGCGGACGCTGCCGCTGCGGCTGGAGCGCTCGCAGGCCAGCGCCGCCGACCTGGCCCGCCGACTGGGCGGCCACCCGGCCGTGACGCGCGTGCGCCACCCCTCCCTGCCCGACGACCCGGGCCACGCGCTCGCGGCGACGCAGATGACGGGGTTCGGCGCGCTCGTGTCGATCGAGGTCGTCGGCGGTCCCGCCGGGGCCGACGCGGTCGTGGACGCCGTGCGCCTGTGGGTGCCCGCGACGAGCCTGGGCGGGGTGGAGTCGCTCATCGAGCGGCGGCGCCGGCACGCCTCCGAACCCGCCGTGGTGCCGCAGGACCTGCTCCGCCTGTCCGTGGGCGTCGAGGACGTCGAGGACTTGTGGCGGGACCTGTCGCGGGCGCTGGACGCCGCGCTGGCGCACGCGGGCGCCTGAGCGGGAACCTGACCGGGAACAGGCCGGGCGTGTGACACATTGACACCAGGGGACACGCCCGGCCGACGTCCTTGACAGGCTTTATCTCATCCATGAGATAGCCTCGGCGTCATGGCAGTCTCCACCGAGCAGCTCACGCCGACCGGCGACCACCTGTCGCAGATCGGCGCCCTCATCCGCGATGCGCGCAAGCACCGGGGCCTGACCCAGGTCCAGCTCGCCGAACGCCTGGGCACGTCCCAGAGCGCCGTGCACCGCATGGAGCAGGGCCAGCAGAACGTCTCCATCGACATGCTGCAGCGCGTCGGTCACGCCCTGCAGGACGACATCGTCTCGATCGGCCGCCCCGGCCCGACGCACCTGCGCGTGCACGGGGGCGTCAAGCTCTCCGGCAGCATCGCGGTGAAGTCGAGCAAGAACGCCGGCGTCGCCCTGCTGTGCGCCGCCCTGCTCAACAAGGGCCGCACGACGCTGCGCGGGGTCGCCCGGATCCTGGAGATCCACCGCATCCTGGACGTGCTCGGCAGCATCGGCGTGGAGTACGCCTGGGTCAACGAGAACGACCTCGTCCTCGACGTGCCCAACGACCTCGACCTCGAGGCCATGGACGGCGAGACCGCCCGCCGCACCCGCAGCATCATCATGATGCTCGGTCCCCTGCTGCACCGGTACGACGAGTTCGCGCTCCCCTACGCCGGCGGCTGCGACCTCGGCACCCGCACGGTCGAGCCGCACATGGTCGCCCTGCGCCCCTTCGGTCTGCAGGTCACCGCCACCACCGGGAACTACCACGCGACGGTCGACCGCACCGTCGCCCCGCAGCGCCCCATCGTGCTGACCGAACGCGGCGACACCGTGACCGAGAACGCCCTCATGGCCGCGGCCCGCGTGGACGGTGTCACGACGATCCGCAACGCCAGCCCGAACTACATGGTCCAGGACCTCTGCTTCTTCCTGGAGCTGCTCGGCGTCCGCATCGAGGGCATCGGCACGACGACGCTCGTCGTGCACGGCGTGCCGGACATCTCCGTCGACGTCGAGTACGCGCCGTCGGAGGACCCGGTGGAGGCCATGAGCCTGCTCACCGCGGCGATCATCACGCACTCCGAGCTGACGGTGACGCGCGCGCCGATCGAGTTCCTCGAGATCGAGCTGGCCATCCTCGAGGAGATGGGGCTGCGCTACGACCTGTCGCCGGAGTACCCCGCGGCCAACGGCCGCACGCGCCTCGTCGACATCACGGTGCACCCGTCCGAGCTCAAGGCCCCGATCGACAAGATCCACCCGATGCCGTTCCCGGGTCTGAACATCGACAACCTGCCGTTCTTCGCGGTCATCGCGGCGAGCGCCGAGGGCTCGACGACGGTCCACGACTGGGTCTACGACAACCGCGCCATCTACCTCACCGAGCTGAACCGCCTCGGCGCCCGCGTGAAACTCCTCGACCCGCACCGCGTGCTCGTCGAGGGCCCCACGCGCTGGTCCGGCGCGGAGGTGCTGTGCCCGCCGGCGCTGCGCCCCGCCGTCGTCGTGCTGCTGGCGATGCTGGCGGCCAAGGGCACCTCGGTGCTGCGCAACGTGGACATCATCGCCCGCGGGTACGAGCAGCTCGCCGAACGGCTGACGCCGCTGGGCGCGCAGATCGAGACGTTCCGCGACTGAGGACCCACCGCACGCGAGAAGGCCCCCGCACTCACCGGAGTGCGGGGGCCTTCTCGCGTGCGGGACGTGCGGGTCAGGCCTTCTTGGCCGTGCGCCGGGCGGTCGTCGCGGTCTTGGCCGGAGCGGCCTTCTTCGCCGCGGCGGTCGTGCGGGTGGCCGGAGCGGCCTTCTTGGCGGCCGGGGCCGCGGTGCGGGTGGCCGGCGCCGCCTTCTTCGCCGTCGTCGTCGACGCGGCCGCCTTCTTGGCCGTGCCCGTGGCGGGGGTCGTCAGGACGGCCCCGGTCGAGGCGGCACGCTCCTTGGCCGCGGCCTGGAACGCGCGCAGTGCCTTGGTGTCGGAGACGACCTCCTTGAACGCGGTGCCCGGACGGAAGCGCGGCACCGAGGTCTTCTTGATCTTCACGGCCTCGCCCGTGCGCGGGTTGCGGCCCGTGCGGGCGTTGCGCGCCTGCTTCTCGAAGGTGCCGAAGCCGCTGATGGCGACCTTGTCACCCTTGGCGACGGTGAGCGTGATGAGCTCGACGACCGCCTCGACGGCGGTCACGGCCTGCTTGCGACCGCCGAGCTTGGCCTCGAGGGCGTCGACCATCTCTGCCTTGTTCACGGGGCTCCTCCTGGGTACCGGGCGTTGTCCGAACCGATCATCTCCTCGCGCAACGGATCGCGCAGGGCCGAGCAGGAGCCCGACGGGGGAAACGGTACGACCGACGATCACCGGAGTCCACCACCGGTGTGGCGGCGAGTCGTTGCGCCGCAGTACACCTGGGCGTCACCGGCGGGCGTCGCACTGCGCCGCAGGGGCTTCCCGGCGGCGATCGCCCGCGCGAGGCCGGACTCGGAGAGGGTGCGCGATGCGTTGCGGCACAACGGGTCGAGACGCAGAACGGCCCCGGTCCCGCTGCGCCGCAGCGGGGTCCGGGGCCGGTCGGGCGCGGGTCAGGCCGACGGCGCCAGCGGGGTCGTCGTCGGCTTGAACGACGGCCGCCGCGTCTCGAAGTCGGTGATGGCGTCGGCGTGGCGCAGGGTGAGGCTGATGTCGTCCAGCCCCTCCATGAGCCGCCAGCGCACGTACTCGTCGACCTCGAAGGGGGCCGTGAAGTCGTCGACGCGCACGACGCGCTCGACGAGGTCGACGGTCACCTCGGTGCCCGGGTGCGCCTCCAGCGCCTTCCAGATCAGGTCGATGTCGCTCTGGGACACCACGGCCGCCAGCAACCCCTGCTTGCCGGAGTTGCCGCGGAAGATGTCACCGAAGCGGGGGGCCAGGACGGCCTTGAAGCCGTAGTCCCGCAGGGCCCACACCGCGTGCTCGCGGCTCGAGCCGGTCCCGAAGTCCTGCCCGGCCACCAGGACCGAACCCGGCCGGTAGGGCTCCTGGTTCAGCACGAAGTGCGGGTCCGAACGCCAGCCGGCGAACAGGGCGTCCTCGAACCCCGTCTTGGTGACGCGCTTGAGGTAGACCGCCGGGATGATCTGGTCGGTGTCGACGTCGGTGCGGCGCAGCGGCACCCCGACGCCCGTGTGGACGGTGAACTTCTCCATGACGGGTCCTCTCAGGCTGCGGGTTCGGGTGCGGGGGCGGGCTCGAGGTCGGCCGGCGAGCTCAGCGTCCCCCGCACGGCCGTGGCCGCGGCCACGAGCGGGGAGACGAGGTGGGTGCGGCCGCCCTTGCCCTGGCGGCCCTCGAAGTTGCGGTTGGAGGTGGACGCGCAGCGCTCCCCCGGTGCGAGCTGGTCGGGGTTCATCCCCAGGCACATGCTGCAGCCGGCGAAGCGCCAGTCCGCGCCGAACTCCTTGAACACGGTGTCCAGGCCCTCGGCCTCGGCCTGCAGGCGCACCCGCGCCGACCCGGGGACGACCATCATGCGGACGTTCTCGGCCTTCGTGCGGCCGCGCACGACGTCCGCGGCCGCCCGGAGGTCCTCGATGCGGCTGTTGGTGCACGAGCCCAGGAAGACCGTGTCGACGGCGATGTCGCGCATGCGCTCACCGCCCTCCAGGCCCATGTACTGCAGCGCGCGCTCGACACCCTGCCGGACGCCGTCGTCGCCGATCTCGTCGGCCACCGGGACCGAACCGGACAGCGGGACGCCCTGGCCGGGGTTCGTGCCCCAGGTGACGAACGGCTCGAGGGCGGCGCCGTCCAGGACGACCTCCGCGTCGAACTCGGCGTCGTCGTCGGTGCGCAGCGTCCGCCAGTACTCCACGGCGGCGTCCCAGTCCGCGCCCTGCGGGGCGTGCGGACGGTCCTTCAGGTACGCGAACGTGGTCTCGTCGGGGGCGACCATGCCGGCGCGGGCCCCGGCCTCGATCGACATGTTGCAGATCGTCATCCGGCCCTCCATCGACAGGGACCGGATCGCCTCCCCGCGGTACTCCAGGACGTAGCCCTGCCCGCCGCCGGTGCCGATCTCGGCGATGACCGCCAGGATGATGTCCTTGGCCGTCGTGCCGGGCTTCAGCCGGCCGTCGACGGTGATGGCCATCGTCTTGAAGGGTTTGAGCGGCAGCGTCTGGGTGGCCAGGACGTGCTCGACCTCGGACGTGCCGATCCCCATGCCCAGGGAACCGAACGCGCCGTGGGTCGAGGTGTGCGAGTCGCCGCACACGACCGTCATCCCCGGCTGGGTGAGTCCCAGCTGCGGGCCGACGACGTGGACGATGCCCTGCTCGGCGTCGCCGAGGGGGTGCAGCCGCACGCCGAACTCGGCGCAGTTCTCGCGCAGCGTCTGCAGCTGCTTGGCGGACGTCTTGTCCTCCAGCATCGACAGCGGCCGCTGGATGTCCGCGGTGGGGGTGTTGTGGTCCTCGGTGGCGATCGTCAGGTCGAGCCGCCGCACGGGACGTCCGGCCATCCGCAGCCCGTCGAACGCCTGCGGGCTCGTCACCTCGTGGACGAGGTGGAGGTCGATGAAGAGCAGGTCGGGTTCGCCGTCCTGCCCCTTGCGGACGACGTGGTCGTCCCACACCTTCTGCGCCAGCGTGCGTCCCATGACCGGCTCTCCTCCTGCGTCTCACACCGTGCGTCTCGACCTTGCGTCTCATGGAATGAGACGCCAGTATCGCTTCGTGGACAAGAGTAGCGGAGTCGGCGTCCTCGACAAGGCCGTGCTGGTGCTGGACGCCCTCGAGGCCGGGCCCGCCAGCCTGGCCCAGCTGGTCACGACGACGGGTCTCGCCCGCCCCACCGCGCACCGCCTGGCGGTCGCCCTCGAGCACCACCGGCTCGTCCGGCGCGACCTGCAGGGCCGCTTCGTCCTGGGCGCCCGGCACGCCGAACTGGCGGCCGCCGCGGGCGAGGACCGCCTCGTCGCGGTCGCCGGTCCCCTGCTGACCGCCCTGCGGGACTCCACGGGCGAGAGCGCCCAGCTCTACCGCCGGCACGGGGAGCACCGCATCTGCATCGCAGCCGCCGAACGCCTGCACGGCCTGCGCGACACGGTCCCCGTCGGCTCGTCGATGACGATGCACGCCGGGTCCGCCGCCCAGGTGCTGCTCGCCTGGGACGACCCCGAACGGCTGTCCGTGGAGCTCATGGGCTCCCGCTTCGACGCCGCCACCCTGTCCGGGGTGCGGCGGCGCGGCTGGGCGCACTCCAGCGGCGAGCGGGAGGCCGGTGTGGCGTCGGTGAGCGCCCCGGTCCGCGCCCCCTCGGGGCGGGTCCTGGCGGCGGTGTCGGTCTCGGGCCCGGCCGAGCGCTTCGGGCGGCACCCGGGCCGCCGGCACGCCGACGCGGTCCTCGCGACGGCGGCCGCGTTCACCGCGGCCCTGACCCCCACCTCGTGAGGGGCCCCGGACAAGGGAAGAGGCCCCCGGTCGGTGACCGGGGGCCTCAACTGTAGCCCCGACGGGATTCGAACCCGCGCTACCGCCGTGAGAGGGCGGCGTGCTAGGCCGCTACACAACGGGGCCCTAGCTTGCAGTACAAGCGCTGGGGTACCAGGACTCGAACCTAGACTAACTGAACCAGAATCAGTCGTGCTGCCAATTACACCATACCCCATGGTGTTCCGCCCGGCCGGGAACCGGCCGAACGAGATGAACTCTAGCGGGCGCTCACCCTGCTTCCCAAATCGGCTCCCCGGCGGCGGACCTGAGCCGCCGGGGAGGATCCGGTCAGAGGGTGGCGCGCAGCCTCCGGAGCCGCGCGAGCGAGGCGTCGCGTCCCAGGATCTCCATCGACTCGAACAGCGGCGGGGAGACCCGTCGGCCCGTGACAGCCGTCCGCAACGGCGCGAACGCGAACTTGGGCTTCACCCCGAGGCCGTCGACGACGGCCGCCCGCAGCGCCGCCTCGAGGGCCGGTGTCGTCCACTCCGACAGCGCCTCCAGCGCCGTCAGCGACGCGTCGAGGACGTCCGCGGCCTCGGGCCGCAGGGCCTTGGTGGCGTCCTCCTCCAGGACGACGTCCTCGTCGGCGACGAACAGGAAGCCGAGCATCCCGGGCGCCTGTCCGAGCAGCGTCATCCGCTCCTGCACCAGCGGCGCGGCGGCCGCGAGGCGCGCCTGCTGCTCGGCGGTCGGGTGCTCGGGCAGCACCCCGCCGGCCTGCAGGTACGGGACGAGGCGGTCGCGGAAGTCGTCGGCCGCCAGCATGCGCAGGTGCGCCGCGTTGACGGCCTCCGCCTTGGCGACGTCGAAGCGCGCGGGCGAGGCGTTGACGTCGGCGACGTCGAAGGCCGCCACCATCTCCTCGACGGAGAACAGGTCGCGGTCGTCGGCGATGCCCCAGCCGAGCAGGGCCAGGTAGTTCAGCAGCCCCTCGGGGACGAACCCGCGGTCGCGGTGGTGGAAGAGGTTGGACTCCGGGTCGCGCTTGGACAGCTTCTTGTTGCCCTCCCCCATGACGTACGGCAGGTGCCCGAAGCGCGGGACGGCCTTGGCCACCCCGATGTCGACGAGCGCCTCGTAGAGCGCGATCTGCCGCGGCGTGGAGGACAGCAGGTCCTCCCCGCGCAGGACGTGGGTGATCTCCATGAGCGCGTCGTCGACCGGGTTGACGAGCGTGTAGAGCGGGTCGCCGTTGGCGCGCACCAGGACCGGGTCGGGGAAGGAGCCGGCCTTGAACTCGATCGGCCCGCGGACGAGGTCGTCGAAGGACCAGTCCCGGCCCTCGGGCAGCCGCAGCCGCAGCGTGGGCTCGCGGCCCTCCTCGCGGAACGCCGCGACCTGCTCGGGCGTCAGGTCGCGGTCGAACCCGTCGTAGCCCAGCACCTTCGGCCGGCCCGCCGCCTCGTGCCGCGCCTCGATCTCCTCGGCCGTTGAGTAGGACTCGTAGAGGTGACCGGCGTCCTTCAGGCGCTGCACCACGTCGTCGTAGACCGCGCGCCGCTGGGACTGCCGGTACGGGCCGTGCGGGCCGCCGACGTCGATGCCCTCGTCCCAGTCGAGGCCGAGCCAGGCCAGCGCGTCGAGGATCTGCGCGTAGCTCTCCTCGGAGTCGCGCGCCGCGTCGGTGTCCTCGATGCGGAACACCAGCTTCCCGCCCGTGTGCCGGGCGTAGGCCCAGTTGAACAGCGCCGTCCGGATGAGCCCGACGTGCGGGGTCCCGGTCGGCGACGGACAGAAGCGGACGCGCACCCCGGACGGGGCGGGCGTGGTCTCGGCTGTGGTCGCAGGCGTGGTCTCAGGCGTGGTCTCAGTCATGGCAGCACCCAGCCTATTGCGCCCGGCACGCCTGAACGGGTGAGCACGGAGGGGGCGCCTGCGGCCACCAGGGTGGTTGCTGTCCGTCACGGGTGCGCCGTCCGGGTGGTGGGCCCGCTCACGCAGCGTCACGCGTGTCAGCGTCATCAGGACGAACCCGCTCCCGCCGCCCCCAGGAGACCTCCGTGACCCGCCGCTCGCTCAAGCCCCTCGTCGCCGCCGCCGGCCTGCTGCTCCCGCTGACCGCCCTCACCGCCTGCGGTTCCGTGTCGGCCGTCGCCGGCCTGCCCGCCGCGACGACGAGCCCCTCCGCCACGGCAACGCCCACCGCGACGCCCGTCGCCGTCACGCCCGTGCAGAACGACCTCGCCCTCGGGTCGGCCCACCACGAGCTGCAGGCCGGCGGGATGACCCTGGCCGTCAACTACTGGTCGACCCTGGACATGGGGAAGTGGACGGCCGAGGCCGCCAAGCCGATCCAGCTCGCCGCGACCATCACCGGCCCGAACCTCGGGACGGCGAAGAAGCAGCAGAAGGCCTACGTCAGCAACTTCACCGTGACGAGCTCGCTCGTCGCCGCCGACGGCACCACCACGACCGGCCCGACCGTCCAGGACACCTCGCGGCAGACCCCCGGCTACCTCGCGATGGCGCCGTACGCGTACTCCACGTCCTTCGTCCTGCCCTCCGTCCCGGCCGGCACCCGCAGCGTCGAGATGCTCATCAGCTACGACGTGCTCGAGCAGAGCGCGCCGGGCGCGGCCGACTACTCCAAGCAGACCGCGACCGACACGATCACCGTCGCGATCGCGCAGCCCACCGACGCGGGGTGACCACCCGGGGTCTCACTCGGGGGCGGTGAAGGTCGTCGAGAGGACGCCGATCCCCTCGACCTCGACCTCGACGCGCTGCCCGGCCCGCACCGGACCGACCCCCGCCGGGGTGCCGGTCAGGATGACGTCGCCGGGCAGCAGCGTCATGGCCGAGGACACGTGGGCGATGATCGACGGGATGTCGTGGACCATGAGCGACGTCCGGCCGTCCTGGACGACCTCGAGGTCCTCCCCCGTCCCCACCCGCGTCTCGATGCGGACGTCCGCGGGGTCGAGGTCGGTCTCGATCCACGGCCCGATGGGCGTGAACCCGTCGGCCCCCTTCGCCCGCCACCACTGCTTGTCCGGCCCCTGCAGCGCCCGCGCCGTGATGTCGTTGGCGACGGTGTACCCGTAGACGACCTCCGCGACGCGCTCCTTCGGCACGTCCTTGCACAGGCGGCGGATGACGACGGCCAGTTCGCCCTCGTAGTGCAGTTCCTCCCCCGCCCACGCCGGGACCACCAGCGGGTCCCCCGGCCCGGCGACGGACGTGTTCGGCACCGTGAACACCAGCGGTTCGTCCGGCACCTCGTTGCCGAGTTCCTCGGCGTGCGCGACGTAGTTCCGCCCGATCCCCAGGACCTTCGAGCGCGGGATGACCGGCGCCAGCAACCGCGCGTCCACCAGCGGCACCCGCTCCCCCGTCGGGTTCAGCGGGCTGAACAGCGGATCCCCCGAGACGACGAGGATCTCCTCCTCCCCCGGCGCGCCCTCGACGACCCCGTACCGCGGGTCCGAACCACTGGAGGAGAACCTGGCGATGCGCATCCCCTCACCCTAGACAGCCCGCTGCGCCCGCCCGGGGTCGGGATCGTTGACGCATCGGGCTCGACCTAGGAGCTCGTCGGGTCAGCGCTACCTCCACGGCCGCGGGTGCCGGGACGGGCTCGTCGACGCAACCGGCTCACCCTAGGAGCCTGCAGCGTCAACGAGCCCGCCTCAGGACCGTGACGCACCGGGATCCACAGGGTCCCCCGCGGGAGCACTGTCCACAGGACGACCGTCGTCGCACGAGCGCGAGGGCCTCGAGCGGGCAACCTGCCCGGGTGCCGCGACGACGAGAGTACGACCGTGCCTCCATCGACGACCTGTTCCGCGCGAACCACGGGGTGGTCAAGCGTTCCGACCTGCTGGTCGCCGGGATGCCCAACCCGACGATCACCCGCTGGTGTGGAGTGCGGGGACGCTGGCAGCGCGTGCTGCCCGGTGTCGTGCTCGGCCACCGGGGAACACCGACGACCACCGAACGTCGACGGGCCGCGCTGGTCTACGCCGGCCGAGGAGCTCGCATCAGCGGTGTCCACGCCCTCGACCTGCACGCCGCGCTCACCGCGCCCCTCACCCCCGGCGAGAAGGTCTTCGTGGTGGTGCCGCAGGACCGGCACCGGACGTCGGCGGACTTCTGCGTCGTCGAACGCAGCGAGCGCGACCCCGGTCGGACTGAGCGTCAGGGGTTCCCCGTCACCTCGGCGGCTCGAGCGTGCGCCGACGCCGTCCGGGGCCACGACCTCAGCGCGGACGACGTGCGGGAACTCATGAGCTCGGTGCTGCGCCACGAGCGTTGTTCGTTGCGTCAACTGGAGCGTGAGGTGCTCGGCGGGCCGACGCAACGCAGTGGTCCCGCCAGAGCGGCGCTGCAGGAACTGGGGGCCGGCGTGCGCAGTGCGGCCGAAGCGAAGGCGTTCCACCTCGTCTCGTCGTCGGACCTGCCGCAGCCGTTGTGGAACCGGCCCGTCGTCGTCGGTGGCCGGTGGCTGGGCGAGGCGGACGCGTTCTGGCCCGACCTCGGCGTCGTGCTGGAGATCGACTCGATGCTGTGGCACCTGGGGGCACGGGCGCTCCGCAGGACCCAGGCCAAGGCCCGCCGCTACGCCGCGGCCGGGTTGACGCTGATCACCATCGCTCCTTCGGACCTCCTGGCCGACCCTCGGGGGTTCCTCGAGACCCTCCGGTCGGCGCTCGCGATCGCCACGGCCCGCCGGATCGGGTGAGGCAGCCGGCGGGGGTATCGCCGACTCAATCGGCTCGTAGGTTGAGCCGGATGCGTCAACGATCCCACCCCGGCGGCGGGCGAGGGCACGAGCCCCACCGGGGGGCGGGCGGTCAGACGAGGCGGCGGAGCCAGCCGTGGGTGTCCTGCGCCCGGCCGTACTGGATGTCCAGCAGCGTGTTCCGGATCGTCATCGTCACCTCACCGGCCGCGCCGGTGCCGTGGGACAGCTCGCCGTCGGGCGAGACGAGCTTGCCGACGGGGGTGACGGCGGCGGCGGTGCCGCAAGCGAAGACCTCGGTGATCCGGCCCGACGCGACGCCTTCGCGCCACTCGTCGATGCTCACGCGGCGTTCGGTCACCTCGTGGCCGAGGTCCTTGGCGAGGTCGATGATCGAGTCGCGGGTGATGCCCTCGAGGATCGTCCCGGTGAGTTCGGGCGTGACGATCGAACCGTCGTCGTGGACGAAGTAGAGGTTCATCCCGCCGAGTTCCTCGACGTACTTGTGCTCGGTGGCGTCGAGGAAGCAGACCTGGTCGCAACCGTTGGCCGAGGCCTCGTCCTGCGCGGCCAGGCTGGCGGCGTAGTTCCCGCCGCACTTGGCCGAGCCCGTCCCGCCGAGGGCGGCGCGGGTGTAGTTCTGCGACAGCCAGATCGAGACGGGTTTCACGCCGCCGGGGAAGTAGGCGCCGGCCGGGGAGGCGATGACCAGGAACTTCACCTCGTGCGCGGCGCGGACGCCGAGGAACGCCTCGGTCGCGACCATGAACGGACGCAGGTAGAGCGAGGACTCCCCACCCGTCGGCACCCACGCCTCGTCGGCGCGCACCAGCTGCGTGATCGCCTCGAGGAACATCGCCTCGCCCACCTCGGGCAGCGCGAGACGGCGCGCGGAGCGGGCCATGCGGGCGGCGTTCGCCTCGGGGCGGAACGTCCAGACGCTGCCGTCGGCGTGCCGGTAGGCCTTGAGCCCCTCGAAGATCTCCTGCGCGTAGTGCAGGACGGCGGCCGCCGGGTCGAGCTGCAACGGCCCGTAGGGGACGACGGCCGCGTCGTGCCAGCCGGCGTCCCGCGTCCACATCGCCACCGCCATGTGGTCGGTGAAGAACTTCCCGAACCCCGGGGCGGCGAGGATCTCGGCGCGGCGCTGCTCGGAGACCGGCACCGCCGACGGCGTCACGGGGAACGTCAACCCAGCGGTCGGCCCGGTCGTCGGGGTGGCGGTCATGCGGGCTCCTCGGGGTGCGTGGCGGGTGGTTCGACGGTACCCCGCCGCAGGACGGGGCCCCGGGTCAGGCGCGGATCAGGAGACGGCGGCGGCCAGCGCGTCCCCGACCTCGGAGGTGGACCGCTGCCCGACCTCCCCGGCGGCGCGGCGGGACAGGTCGGACGTCACGGCGGCGTCGACGCGGGCGGCGGCGTCGGTGTGCCCGAGGTGCTCGAGCAGCAGCGCCACGGACAGCACGGCGGCGGTCGGGTCGGCGAGTTGCTTCCCGGCGATGTCGGGGGCGGAGCCGTGGACGGGCTCGAACATGCTCGGGGCCGTCCGGTCGGGGTTGACGTTGCCGGACGCCGCCAGGCCGATGCCCCCGGTCACGGCCGCCGCGAGGTCGGTGAGGATGTCGCCGAAGAGGTTGTCGGTGACGATGACGTCGAACCGCGCCGGGTCGGTCACGAGGAAGATCGTGGCGGCGTCGACGTGCAGGTAGTCGACGGCGACGTCGGGGAACTCCGCACCGACGGCCTCGACGGTGCGCCGCCACAGGTGGCCGGCGTGCACGAGGACGTTGTGCTTGTGCACCAGCGTCAGCTTCCTGCGGGGCCGCGCGGTGGCGCGGGCGAAGGCGTCGCGGACGACGCGCTCGACGCCGAACGCGGTGTTGACGCTGACCTCGGTGGCGATCTCGTGCGGGGTGCCGACGCGCAGGGCGCCGCCGTTGCCGACGTACGGACCCTCGGTGCCCTCGCGGACGACGACGAAGTCGATCTCCCCCGGGGCGGCGAGCGGGGTCGCGACGCCCGGGAAGAGCTTGGAGGGCCGCAGGTTCACGTAGTGGTCGAGGGCGAACCGCAGCTTCAGGAGCAGGCCGCGTTCGAGGACGCCGCTCGGCACGCTCGGGTCGCCGACGGCGCCGAGCAGGATCGCGTCGTGCCCGCGGACCTCCTCGAGCACGCTGTCCGGCAGCGTCTCGCCCGTGCGGTGGTAGAGGCGGGCGCCGAGGTCGTACTCGGTCGTCGCGACCTGGGTCCCGGACCCGTCCAGCACGGCGGAGAGCACCTTGAGCGCCTCGACCGTCACCTCCTGGCCGATGCCGTCGCCGGGGATGACTGCGAGTCGCACGGTGTCCGCCATGCGCCGGAGGTTATCGGAGCGCCAACCCCGGCCACGCGCCCCGACCGTCCCACCGTGGTCGGACCCCCGACGTCGTCCCCGGGGACGACGACCGGTCGGCACGCCCCTCCCTACGCTGTGGCGGTGCAGGACGAGAACACCGGGCGGACCGTCTTCGACGCGGTCGTGGCCTGGACGCGGGCGAACTCGCTCCTCATCGACGCCTTCCTCGCCCTGGGCCTGGCCGGGCTGAGCGTCCTGGCGACCGTCACCGAGCTGTCGCCGCTGGGGCTGCTCGTCGCCGCCGGGATGACCGTGCCGCTGGCCGTGCGCCGCCGGTACCCGGAGGTGTCCGGTGGGCTCGTCGCCCTGTTCGGGCTGCTGCAGCTGGCCCTGCCGACCCCCTCCTTCGGCAACGTCGGGGTGCTCATGGCCGTCTACGCCCTGGCCGCGTACGGCCGGCGCTGGGCGTCGAACGGGGGGCTGCTGCTGGGCCTGTTCGGGTCGGTGGCCTGCGCGGTGCGGTTCTTCTCCGCCACCGGGGCGGGTGCGGTGGTGATCCTCGCGGCGCTCATCGCGTTCTCCGTCGTGGCGAGCTGGTCCCTGGGCAGCCTGCGCCGCGCGCAGCGGCAGAACGAGTTCGCGCTGGTCGAGCGCGCGCGGTTGCTGGAGAACGAGCGGGAGAACGAGTCCCGGCTCGCCGCGACGTCCGAGCGCCAGCGCATCGCGCGCGAGATGCACGACGTCGTGGCGCACTCGCTGTCGGTCATCATCGCCCAGGCCGACGGCGGCCGGTACGCGGCCAAGGCCGACCCCGCGGTGGCGGCGCAGGTGCTGGAGACGATCTCCGGCACGGGTCGGCAGGCGCTGGCGGACATGCGCAACCTGCTCGGGGTGCTGCGCACCGGCCCGGGTGACGACCGCGCACCGCAACCGGACGCGACGATGATCGGGGACCTGGTTGACCAGGTCCGGGCCAGCGGGCTGGAGGTCACCGCGCAGGTGCGGGGCGAGGTCCGCGACCTGCCGCCGGCGATGGGCCTGGCGGCGTACCGGATCGTGCAGGAGTCCCTGACGAACGTCCTGAAGCACGCCGGTCCGCGGGCCCGCACGAGCGTCGAGGTCCGCTGGGAGGCGGACGCCCTGCGCATGAGCGTCGAGGACGACGGTCGTGGTGCCGCGTCGCTGGTGCAGCCGAGCCCGGGGGGCCAGGGGCTCGTGGGCATGGCCGAGCGCGCGCGGCTGCACGGCGGGTCCGTGGTGAGCGGGCCGCGCCCCGGAGGGGGTTTCTCCGTCCGCGCGACGCTTCCCTACAGTGCTCGAGGTGAACGCTGAGGTGACCGCTCCCGAGAACCCCGTCCGGGTCGTCCTCGTCGACGACCAGCAGCTCGTCCGGGCGGGTTTCCGCATGGTGATCGACTCCCAGCCGGACCTGACCGTCGTGGCGGAGGCCTCCGACGGTGCCGACGCGGTCCGCGTCGTGACCTCGACCCCGGCCGACGTGGTGCTCATGGACGTGCGCATGCCCGGTCTGGACGGGATCGAGGCGACCCGGCAGATCACCGGGCGCCTCGGCGAGGACGGCCCGAAGGTGGTGGTGCTCACCACCTTCGACCTCGACGAGTACGTCGTCTCGGCGATCGGTGCCGGCGCCAGCGGGTTCCTCCTCAAGGACGCCCCGCCCGAGGAGCTGCTCGACGCCGTGCGCACGGTCCACTCCGGCGACGCGGTCATCGCGGCGAGCTCCACGCGGCGCCTGCTGCAGCACGTCGGACCGTTGCTGCGGGCGGGGGCGGCGACCCCCGCGAGCACGGCCCCGGGCCTGCCCACCGACCTCACGCCGCGCGAGCTCGAGGTGCTCGAGTGCATGGCCCACGGGCTGACGAACTCCGAGATCGCGGCGCGGTTCGTCGTCTCCGAGGCGACGGTCAAGACGCACGTCGGTCGGGTGCTGGCGAAGACGCACTCGCGCGACCGCGTCCAGGCCGTCGTGCTGGCGTTCTCGGCCGGGTTGGTCCAACCGGGTGAGGTCCTCCGCGACGCGCGGTGACCGGTTGGCGCAAATGCATGACCGCTGAGTCACCCCTACGGCACGATGTGTGACGGCCGCGAAGTCCGCGGTCACTGAGGGGGGTCTCAGATGTTCCACCGTCGTGCGCTGACGCGCGCCCTGATCGCCGCGCCGGCCCTGCTGGCGCTCACCACCGCCGCCCTGGCCACCGCGGGTCCGGCCTCCGCCGCCTCGGGCACCCGGGCCGCACCGCACCTGACGGCGCGGGCCGCCACGCTGGAGCTGCAGGCCCCGGCGCAGACCCGGCCGATGACCGACGACTGCTACGCCGGCTGGAGCTCGGCCCTCTGCGGGTACGGGACGGTCAGCCTCACCCTCACGGGTTTCTCCGCGTTCGGTGGCGTCCCGTCGTGCGACCCCGAGGACGCGGGCTACTCGGACTCCTGCGAGGAACCGGTCGCCTCGCTGGTCGAGACGCGCGGCACCACGGTCGACGTGGTCGTCAAGTGCGGGGGGAAGCTGCTGCCGCGCGTGGCCACCGTGCCCGTCGTCACCGAGCCCTCGCACCTCGTCGGCCCCGCCGACGTCACCGGGTTCACGCGCCTGGACGCCGACAGCGCCCGGGTCCGCGTCGCCTTCACGCTGCCGACGCCCAGCGCCATCGGCGTCTGCGGGAACCGCTCGACGCAGCTGCTGTCCGCCTCGGTCCGGAACGTCACCGTCGGCTGGGCCGGAGCCGAGGGGACGTCCGTCCCGGCCGGCACGTACCGCCTCCCCGGAGCGCACCGCGTCCGCCTGTGAACTGCGCCGAGACCGTCCGGGTCCACCCGCAGGATGACGGGTGGGCACCGCGAGATCACCTCTGGACCCGACGACCGGAGCGGTCCACCTCCCTAGCCTCGAGGAGTTCGCAGGTGCTGCGAGCGACTGCGAGACAGGGAGAACCACGTGTCCGAGACCAACCAGCGGGCCGGGGCGCCGACGGTGCTGCAGGCGGCCCGTCCCGCCGTGCGGGCCGCGGGGCTGCGCAAGACGTACGGCCGGGGGGACGCGGTCGTGCACGCCCTCGCCGGGGTGGACGTGGCGTTCGCCCGCGGTGAGTTCACCGCCATCATGGGTCCCTCCGGGTCGGGCAAGTCGACGCTCATGCACTGCCTCGCCGGACTCGACACGGCGAGCGCCGGTCGCGTGTTCCTCGGCGACACCGAACTCACCGCGCTGCGCGACGCCGACCTGACGCGGCTGCGGCGCGAGCGCGTGGGTTTCGTGTTCCAGAGCTTCAACCTGCTCCCGGTCCTCGACGCCACCGAGAACGTCCTGCTGCCGCTGCGGTTGGCCGGGCGCTCCCCCGACCCCGCGTGGTTCGACGACGTCGTCCGCCGGCTCGGGCTCACCGAACGGCTGCACCACCGTCCCCACGAACTCTCCGGGGGTCAGCAGCAGCGCGTCGCGGTCGCACGGGCTCTGCTGCCGCGCCCCGACGTCGTGTTCGCCGACGAGCCCACGGGGAACCTGGACTCGCGCTCGGGTGCGGAGGTGCTCAGCCTCCTGCGCGGCAGCGTGCGGGAGGTCGGGCAGACGGTCGTCATGGTGACGCACGACCCCGTCGCCGCCAGCTACGCCGACCGCGTCGTGCTGCTGGCCGACGGGCGGATCGCCGGCGGTCTGACGAACCCCACGCCCGACGACGTCCTCGACGCGCTGCGCGACCTGGGGGCCTGAACCGTGCTCCGGGTGACCCTGGCCCAGGTGCGCGCCCACGGCGCGCGCGTCGCCGCGTCCTGCCTCGCGATCGTCATCGCGGTGGGTTTCGTCGTGGCGACGCTGTCCCTCAACGCGACCGCGAAGAACGGTGTGCTGGAGTCGATCGGCCGGCAGTTCACCTCCAGCGCCGCCGTCGTCCAGCCCGACGCGACCGGTGCGGGTGACGTCGCGCAGGACCCGCTGCCGGCCCTGCGCGAGCGTCTCGCCGCCCTGCCCGGTGTCGCGGCGGTCGCCGCGGACCGGTCCACCTACGTCTCGGTGCGCCTCCCCGGCCGGTCCGGCGCCACCACCACCAAGGTGTCCGCCCTCGGCCCCGACGGTGCGCTGCGCTGGGAGCGGGTGTCGGCGGGTCGCCTGCCCGCGAGCGCCGGCGAGGTCGCGGTCTCGGACCGGGTCGACGTCCCGGTGGGCGCCACCGTGGCCGTGACGACCTACCCGTCGTCGGGCCCGGACGGCGCCCCCGCGGACCCGGTGACGCAGGACGTCACCGTGGTGGGCACCGTGGACCTGGCCGGCGACCCGCGCGCCGGACTCAGCCCGCGCCTGTTCGCCCCCGAGGCGACCGTCGTCGCGTGGGGCGCCACCACCGTCGACCAGCTGCGGGTGGCGTCCGCCCCGGGCCGGGACGTGCTGGCCGCGGTCACGGCCGCAGCGTCCGGCGAGCCGGTCCGTGTGCTGTCCGGAACCGCTGCGGCGCAGGAGGTCGCGGACTCCTTCACCGGGGACGCGGCGTCGCTGACGTCCGTCCTGCTGGTGTTCGGCGCGGTCGCCGTGCTGGTGGCCGGTCTCGTCATCGCCAACACGTTCGCCGTCCTGCTGGCCCAGCGGACCCGGGAGCTCGCGCTCCTGCGCTGCGTCGGTGCCGACCGTGGTCAGGTCGGTCGCAGCGTCCTGCTCGAGGCGGCCGTCGTCGGCCTGCTGGCCTCCGCCGCCGGGATCCTCGCCGGCTACGGCCTGGCCGCGGCGGTCGCGGCGGTCGCCGGGCGCGTGGACTCTCCCGTCCCCCTGGGCGACGTCGTGGTGCCACCGACCGCCGTCGCCGCCGGGCTCGCCCTCGGCACGGTCGTGACCGTCCTCGCGGCCGCCGCGCCGGCCCGCGCGGCGACCCGGGTGGCGCCGCTGGCCGCCCTCCGTCCGGTCCTGGCGGTCCCCGTCGGCTCCCGGGCCGGCCTGCTCCGCCTCGTGGCGGGCCTCGTGCTGGCGGTGCCCGCCACGGCCGCCCTGGTCCTGTTCGCCCGGCAGGGCGATCTGGTGCCCGCCGTCGGTGCGGGCGCGGTGAGCTTCCTCGGCGTCCTGCTGCTCGCGCAGCGGTTCGTGCCCGCGGCGGTGGCCCTGGCGGGGCGGCCGTTCCGGCGCGTCGGCGGTGTCCCGGCCCGGCTGGCGGCGGGCAACGCCGTGCGCAACCCGCGCCGGACGGCGGCCACGGCCACGGCCCTGGTCATCGGGGTCACGCTGACGACGGCGATGGTCGTGGGCACGGCCTCCACGCGGTCCTCGGCCGCCGCCGGGATCGACGCCTCGTACCCGACGGACGTCGTCGTCACCTCCCCGCAGGCGCTGGGCGCCGAGGCGGTCGCGGCCGTCCGCGGCACGGGTCACGTCGCGGCGATGACCCTCGTCGACTCGCTGTCCCTCACCACCGCCGACGGGTCGCAGGGGCTGTCGGTGACCGGGGTCGATCCCACGCAGGCCGCGGAGGTGGTGCGCTCGCAGGGCCGCACCCCGCTGCCGCGGGACGGGGAGCTCGTCGTCTCCCGGCAGTGGGCGCGGGACTCCGGCACGGCCGACGGCAGCACGCTGACGCTGCACCGCGTCGACGAGACCACGGGCTCGGCCACCGGCGCGGGGGTGCCGTTGCGCGTGCGGGTCGCGACCCGGTCCTCCGCCGAGGCCACCGTGACCCTGGCCGACGCCCGCCGCCTCGACCCGGCGGCCACCCCGACGGGGGCGTGGATCCGCCTCGTCGACGGCGGTACCGCGCAGCAGGCGGCGGCGACGGACGACCTGTCCGAGGCCCTCGCGAAGGTCCTGCCCACCAGCGACGTCACCGGCATCGCCTCGGTGCGCAACTCACTCGACGACCTCCTCACGACGATGCTGCTCGTGGTGACGGGCCTGCTCGCCGTCGCCGTCGTCATCGCCCTCATCGGAGTCGGCAACACCCTGGCGCTGTCGGTCGTGGAGCGGCGGCAGGAGTCCGGGCTCCTGCGGGCGCTGGGCCTGACCCGCCGCCAGCTGCGGGCGCTGCTGGCCTGGGAGGCCCTGCTCGTGGCCGGGGTGGCCGCCGTCCTCGGGGTGGCCCTCGGGACGGGCTACGGCCTGGCCGGCACGACGTCGGTGCTGGTCCGCGAGACCCCCGTGCAGCTCACCGTCCCGTGGCTGCAGGTCGCCGGCATCGTCGTGGTCGCGGCCGCTGCCGGGGTGCTCGCGTCGGTGCTGCCGGCCCGGCGGGCGGCGCGGACACCCCCGGTGGCCGCGATCGCGGACTGATCCTGGGATCCTGCCCCCATGGCTGTCGTGAAGATCAACGCGATCGAGGTGCCCGAGGGGTCCGGGGCGGAACTGGAACGCCGGTTCGCCCACCGGATGGGGGCCGTGGAGGGCACTGCGGGGTTCCTCGGGTTCGAGCTCCTCCGGCCCGTCGCCGGGGAGACCCGCTACTTCGTCTACACGAAGTGGGAGACCGAGGAGGCCTACCAGGCCTGGGCCGGCGGCGGGGCCCGCGAGGCGCACGCCGGTGAGAGGCAGCGGCCCGTCGCGACCGGCGCCACGCTCCTGGAGTTCGAGGTCGTGCTGGGCGCCGACCCGAGCTGAGGAACCACCCGTGCGCATCGTCGAGGAAGGTCACGCCCCGGGAGCACCCGCGCTGGTGCTGCCGGGGCGCGGCTACGACGTGGACCAGCCCGTCCTGCGGGCCGTCCGGGACGAACTCGTGGCCGCGGGGCACCGGGTCCTGGCGCTGTCCTGGGCCGAAGGCGCGCCGGCGCCGCAGGACGTGCCCGCGCTCGTCCGGTTCCTGCTCGACGACCTGCGCCCCTGCCTGGTCGTGGCGAAGTCGCTCACGACGCTGGCGCTGCCGGTGGCGGCCGACCGGGGGCTGAGCGGGATCTGGCTCACACCGTTGCTGGACCGTCCCGAGGTGGGACTGGCCGCGGCCCGGTCCCACCCGCGGACGCTGCTCGTGGGCGGGACGGCCGACCCGACCTGGAACCGCACGCTCGCGCACGAGAGCGACCGCGAGGTGCTCGAGTTCGACGGCGCGGACCACTCACTGGGGCACCCCGGGGACCCGGCCGGCACGGCGTCGGTCCTGCAGGAGCTGCGCACCGGCGTCCGCGCGTTCCTCGCGGGCTGAGCGCTCAGAACTCGAACAGGTTGCCGCGCAGCCCTCCTCCGCCGTACCCGCTGCGCAGGACCCCGCGTCGGCGCAGGACCGGGACGAGGTCGTCCAGGTAGCGGTGCAGCGTCACGGGGTGCAGGTCACCGGAGAGCAGGAACCCGTCGTTGCCGGCGTCCTCGCCGTACTCCTCGACGAGGTCGGCGAACTCCGCGGCCGTCCCGACGAGGCCGCTGCGGTCGGCGAGCCGTCCCTTGCGCGCCTTGCGCGCCAGCAGTTCCCGCAGCGGCGCGTCGGGCGTCCCGCCCCGCAGCGCCGCGACGGTCCCCCGGGACACGTGGTCGCCGAACACCGCCGGGTCCAGCGGACGGTCCAGCGGGAGCACCGTGAGGTCGGTCTCGAGGTCGCTGGACCAGTGCAGCGCCACCTCGCGCAGGACCTCCTCGGAGGGGGTGCGGGACGCGGCGACGACCCGGTCCGCCTCCTCCCGGCTGCTCACGAGCTCGGGTTTGACGACGAACAGCACGCGGACGTCGTCGGCCTTGCGCCCCGCCGCCGCGGCGGCGTCGAGAACGCGGGAGCGGTACGCGCGGACCTGCGCGACGTCCAACGGTGCGAGGGCGAGCTGGACGTCCGAGCGGGACCCCGCGAACGCCAGCCCCCGCGGCGAACCCCCGGGGGAGACCAGCACGGGTTCTCCCCCGGCGAAGGGCAGCGCGTTGAGCGGACCGTCGAGCGCGAAGTGCTCGCCGCGGTGCTGGAAGGCGTCGATGCGGGACCCGTCGGCGAACCGCCCCGTGACGGGGTCGGCGACGAGGGCCCCCTCGTCCCAGCTGTGCCACAACCGGCGGACGACGTCGATCCACTCCTCCGCCCGGTCGTAGGCGACGTCGTGCGCGACGGGTTCGCGTCCGACGTGCCGGGCGCTGCCGACGTCGGTGACGAGGTTCAGCCCGAACCGGTCACCCGACAGGTGCTGCAGCGTCGCCGCCTGCCGCGCAGCGAGGTAGGGCGGGGTGATCCCCGCGTTCACCGTGGGCACGATGCCGAGGTGGCTCGTCGCGGCGAACAGGTAGGGCGCCAGCAGCAGCGGGTCGTGCTTCGGCCCGCCGTACGCCGCGCGCACCCGCAGGTCCAGCGTGGCGGGGTTCCCGAGCGAGACGGCGTCCTCGACCACGACGAGGTCGAACCCGGCGCGCTCGAGGTCGCGGACGGCGTGCGCGTACAGGTCGGGCCGGGTCCAGTCGTCGTTCCACGCCTGGTAGTCCCGGCCCCAGCCCTGCGGGCCGAAACCTCGGGAGAAGAAGTACCCGAAGTGCTGCAACCGGCCCATCAGGACCCCACCTCCACCAGGGTCTCCTCGGGTGCGGGTTCGTGCGTCGCGGCCAGCGCCCGTTCCAGGTCGGCGACGAGGTCGGCGGATTCCTCCAGGCCGATCGACAGGCGCAGCAGACCGGGCCAGATCCCCGTCTCGAGCCGTTCGGTCTCGGTGCGGTGCGCGTGGGTGGTGCTGGCCGGGTGGATGACCAGCGACCGCACGTCCCCGACGTGCGTCATCCGCGTGAACAGCTCGACGGCGTCCACGAACCGTTGCGCCGCAGACCGTCCGCCGGCGAGCGTGACGGACAGGACCGCCCCGGTGCCGAGCGGCAGCAGACGCTGCGCGACGGCGTGGGAGGGGTGGTCGGGCAGGGCCGCGTGGTCGACGGACACGACCTCGGGACGCGCCAGCAGCCACCGGGCCAGGAGTTCGGCCGTCGCGCTCTGGCGGGCCACCCGCAGCGAGAGCGTCTCCAGGCCCTGCTGGACGAGGAACGCGTTGAAGGGCGAGATGGCCGGTCCCAGGCGAGACGCGACGACCCCGCGGGTGTGCTCGACGTAGGCGCGGCGCGGCCCGTACCGGTCGACCCAGCTCACCCCGCCGAGGACCCCGACGGGGGAGGTGAGGTGCTCGAACCCCGACCAGTCGAACCCCTCCCCCGTCACGACGACGCCCCCCAAGGCGGACCCGTGTCCGGCGAGGAACTTGCTGGCGGAGTGCACGACGACATCGGCCCCGTGCTCCAGGGGGCGCAGCAGGTACGGCGTCGCGAAGGTGTTGTCCACGACGAGCGGGACGCCGTGGCGGTGGGCCACGGCGGCGACGGCCGGGACGTCGAGGACGGCGTTCTTGGGGTTGGCGATCGACTCGGCGAAGAAGGCGCGCGTCGTGGGGCGCACCAACCGTTCCCAGTCGTCGGGACCGGCGGCGAAGTCGACGGCGATCCCGAGCCGGGCGAAGTTCTCCAGGAACAGCCCGCGCGACCCCTCGTAGAGGTCCGCGGCGGCCACGAGGTGGTCCCCGGCCCCGAGGATCCCGAGCAGGGCGACGGTGAGGGCGGCCTGCCCCGTGCCGAGCAGCAGCGCGTCCGTCCCGCCCTCCAGGGCGGCGAGGCGTCGCTCGACGGCGGCCGTGGTCGGGTTCCCCATCCGGGTGTAGACGAACCCGTCGTCCTCCCCGGCGAAGCGGGCCCGGGCCTGCTCGAAGTCGTCGAAGACGAAACCCGCCGTCAGGTGGACGGGGGTGACGCGGGCGCCCGTCACGGGGTCGGGTTCGGCGCCGGCGTGGACCTGCCGGGTGGCGAAGGACAGGGGGGTGCTCGGGACGTGCGGCATCGCAGGGCCTTCCGGGTGCGGGGCGGGTGAGGTGTCGGGGCGGTCAGGCCCGACAGGTCATCCCGGCGCTGCGCAGCAGGTCGATCACGAGACGTCGCGTCAGCGGTGCGTGCTCCATCGGTGGTCCTCTCCCATCGGTCCTGGCGGGAGCACCGACCCGGTGGGGCGGTTGCTGCGGCGTCGACGAGCCAGGTCTCTCGGCCGCTCTGGATGGCACCTCCAGTGGAGAGCACCGCGGCCCGGACTGTCAAGCGCTTCACACGATCGGGGTAGCGTGCGGCGGCGTGATCCTCACGGCGATGCTCTTCTACCCCGGCGGCGAGCACCTCACGAGCTGGCGGCTGCCGGGCGGCCGACCCGCCGACTACCTCTCGGTCGGCTACTACGAGGACTTCGCGCGGACGGCGGAACGGGCCGGGTTCGCCGCTCTCTTCTACGCCGACGAGCTCTACGTGTGGGACCGGTTCCCGTCGGGGGTCGAGCACGTCGCGAACCTGCGGCCCGAACCCTTCGGGCTGCTCGGGGCCCTGACGCGGTGCACCGAGCGCATCGGCCTGGTGGCGACCGTGTCCACGACGTACAACGAGCCGTTCCACACCGCCCGCCAGGTCGGGTCCCTGGACTTCCTCAGCTCCGGCCGCGCGGGCTGGAACCTCGTGACGTCCGCGAGCGATGAGGAGGCGCGCAACTTCGGCCTGGACCGCAACCTCGACCACGCGGCGCGGTACCGCCGCGGCGCGGAGTTCGTCGAGGTCGTGCACGGTCTGTGGGACAGCTGGGACGACGGAGCCGTGGCCCCGGACGTGGCGAGCGGCCGGTACGCCGACCCGGCCGGGATGCACGTGCTCGACCACGAGGGCGAGTTCTTCCGGGTCCGCGGTCCCCTGAACCTGCCCCGGCCGCCCCAGGGCCGGCACGTGCTGTTCCAGGCCGGGTCCTCGGAGGACGGGCGCCGGCTCGCGGGGCAGCACGCCGAGGCGGTCTTCGTCCCCGGGTCGGCCCCGCTGCCCGGCGCGCAGCGGCTGTACGAGGACTACAAGTCCCGCGCCGTCGCGGCCGGCCGCGCGCGGTCGGACCTGCTGGTCCTGCCGGCCCTGTCCCCCGTCCTCGGCGCCACGACCGCCCAGGCGCACGAACGGGTGGACGAGATCGAGGCCCTCACACCGGACCGGCTGAGCCTGGACTGGCTGTCCCACCACCTCGGCGTCGACCTGTCCGACCGCCCCCTCGACGAGGAGTTCCGCTTCGACTTCGCGGGCGGCTCGAACCAGGTCCAGACCGTCTACGAGGGGATCCGCAAGCTCGTCGACCGCGACCGGTTCACGCTGCGCGAGCTGTACCGCGTGATGCTGCGGCGGCGGTTCCTGCCCGGGACCCCCGAGGAGGTCGCGGACTGGATGACGGAGCGGTTCACGGCCGGCGCCGCCGACGGGTTCACGCTCGCGTTCTCCTCCGTCCCCCAGGGGTTGACGGAGTTCGCCGACCAGGTCGTGCCGCTGCTCGTGCGTCGCGGTGTGCTGGCCCCGGAACTGCCGGAGGCGACGCTGCGGGGGAACCTGGGCCTGCCGGTCCCCCGCAGCCGCTGGGCCTGACTCAGGCGCCGAGCTCGGCCAGCCGCGGGACGACCTCCTCGCCGAAGCGGCGGACGCTGCCGGGCTCGAAGTACCCGCGGAACCCGCCGTGGACGTGGGTCACGCCGAGCGCGGCGAAACCTCGGCACTTCTCGACGAACCCGTCGACGTCGGCCGGGTCGGCGACGTCCATGACGGTCTTCTCGATCTCGCCGTAGTCACGGCCGAGGTCGTCGCAGTGGCGTTTGAGCACCTCGAGCTTGTGGGCGATGTCGTCACCCCCGAACAGGTTGCACGCGTCGCCGTACTGCGCGACGAGGCGCAGGGTCTTGCGCTCGCCCCCGCCGCCGATGAGGACCGGCGGGTGCGGCCGGCGCAGCGGCTGCGGGCTGTTCAGCGTGCGGCCCAGCGTGTAGTGGGTCCCCTCGAAGGGTTCCTCCGACTCCGACCACATCTGCCGGCAGACGCGCAGGGTCTCCTCGAGCCGCTCGAACCGTTCGGCCGTGGGGGGGAACGGCAGCCCCAGGCCGGTGGCCTCCTGCTCGAACCACGCCGCGCCGATGCCGAGCCAGGCCCGTCCACCGGACAGGACGTCGAGGGTGGTGACGAGCTTGGCGAGCACCCCCGGTTCCCGGTAGGTGACCGCGGTGACCCAGGCGAGCAGTTCCACGCGTTCGGTGCGGGCCGCGATGAACCCCAGGGTCGTGTACGCCTCGAGCATCGCGCGCTCGGCGTCCCCGATGGGCGGGATCTGCCACAGGTGGTCCATGACGCTGACGGAGCGGAACCCGGACTCCTCGGCCTCGGTGACGACGCGGACGAGGTCCTCGCGGAGGGTGGCGGGGCCGCCCGGGTTGGTGAAGTCGGAGACGTGCAGACCGATGTGCATGGGAACTCCTGACGCGCGGTGGGTCCGGTCGTCCGGACGCTACGCCTGCCCCTCAGCGCAGGCGCACGCGGATGGGTCCCTTCGCGGTCGACGGGTCGACGACGCGGCCGCCCTGGGTGATCTCGGCCTCGCCGGCCGCCACGAGCCGCCGCGCGGCCGACCGGGCCGGTTCCATGAGGTCGCGCCAGTCCTCGCCGCCGACCGCTCGGGCTACCTCGCTCGGGCACACCGTCTTCGACCGACCGCGTTCGTCGAGCAGCCGGCGCAGCGTCGTCTCGAGGTCCGCGTCGACACCGCTGGACGACTTCGCCCGGCGGCGGCAGGCGTCGGAGCAGTACTTCACCGCCTCCCAGTCGCGTTCCCACTTCTTGCGCCATGTGATGGTCCGCCCGCAGACGGCGCAGTCCTTGGTCGGGACCTGGGGCGTGCCTCTCGTGCGCCCGCTCATCCGCGGATCGCCGCGTTGGCCGCGTCCTGGGCCTGCTTCATCCCCTGGGCGACGGGGATGCGCCCGAGGAACACCTCCTTGAGGACCTCGTCGGCCGCGGACTGCCCCGTCTGCGCGCGGGGCCCGTGCGGGGCGGGCATGACGTCTGTCGCGGCGGCGGCGTCCAGGAACGGCTGGACGTCCACGCCCTTGCCCTTCCAGTAGTCGAGGTAGGACTGCTGGGCGGCCGTGACGGCGGGGAAGGCGGCCCCCTCGGCCCCGATGGGTGCGGCCCCCTCCTCGCTGCCGAGCCACTCCAGCACCTTGAGGGCCGCGTCCTTGTCCTTCGTCTTCGCGTTGCCCACCGCCACGATGCCGTTGGTGACGAGGACGCGTCCGGCGGGTCCGGTGAGGCCGGGCGCGATGCCCCACTCGAACTGGGCGCCGTCCGCGACGTTCTTGAGGTTGTACGTCCCGGACTGGAACAGGGCCATGGTCCCCTGGGTGAACTGGTCGCGGGAGAAGTCGCCGTTGTCGTTCGTGTCGGCGGCCGAGGGGGACACCTTGTCGCGGTTGATGAGGTCCACCACGTACTGCATGGCCTCCACGGACTTCGGATCGTCGCCGAACACGTAGGTGTCGTCGTCGGCCTGCCACCGGCCGCCGTTGGACCCGACGAAGTCGTAGAAGATCGCCTGCAGGTCGTAGGCCGCGTTGAAGCCGTACTGCGTCCTGGCCCCCTCGGTGCGCGTCAGCGCCTTCGCCGCGGGCAGGAACGTGTCGCCGGTCCCGGCGGGGTTCCACGTGAGGATCGAGGGGTCGACACCCGCGGCCTGGACGAGCTGGCGGTTGTAGAACAACCCGATGGCGTCCGACAGCTGCGGGACGCCCCAGAGCGACCCCTTGCGCGTGTACTGGTCGACGACGGTCTTCTGCCACCCGCCGACCGCGTCGGGCAGCTCCTCGCCGACGTTGAGGAACGTGCCCGAGTCGACGTAGACCCCGAAGTTCGAGCTGTTGACCCACAGGACGTCCGGCAGCGTGCCGCCGGCCACGTCGGCGGGCAGCTTGTCCCAGTAGCTGGCCCACGGGACCATCTCGATCTTCGGCGTGATGCCCGGGTTCTTCGCGCGGAACGCCTCGAAGCTCTTCTCGTAGGCGGGCTGGACGGTGTCGTCCCAGAGCCGGACGGTCACGGTCGTCCCGCCCCCGGAGGACCCGCCACCCGAGGAACCGTCGTCGGCGATGGAGCAACCGCTCAGGGCCGCGGTGCCGAGGCCCGCCGCCAGTCCACCGCGCAGCAGGTTCCGCCTCGTGACAGTGCTCATGTCGATTCCTCCCGTGGCTCAGCGGAATCCGGTGAGCGAGATGGACTCCGTGACGTGCTTGTTGACGAGCAGGAACAGGACGACGAGCGGCGCCATGGCGAGGGTCGTGGCCGCGGTGACGAGCGTCCAGTTGCCGTTGTACTGGCTCTGCAGGTTCGCGGTGGCGACCGTCAGCGTCTGCCACGTCGGTCCGGTCGTGATGATGAGCGGCCAGAGGAAGTTGTTCCACTGGCTGACGACGGTGATGACGGCGAGCGTGGCCAGCACCGGCCGGGACAACGGCACGACGACGTGCCGCAGGATGCGCAGGGTGCCGCACCCGTCGAGGCGGGCCGCGTCCTCGAGGTCCTGCGGGACGGCGCGGAAGTGCTCGCGCAGCAGGTACACCGCGAACGGCGACCCGAAGAGGGTCGGGAGCACGATCCCCCAGAACGTGTTCCGCAGTCCCGCCTGGGCGAACATGACGTACAGCGGGACGATGGTCACCACCTGGGGGACCATCATCGTCGCGAGGTAGCCCCCGAACAGCACGCGCCGGCCCGGAAACTGCAACCGGGCGAACGCGTAGGCCGCGAGGACCGAGCAGACGAGCTGCCCGACGAGCAGGACGACCACGACCTGGACCGTCACGACGAGCGCCGGCACCAGCGTGTACTGACCGCCGAGGACGTCGGCGTAGTTCTGCCCCGTCCACGGCGCCGGCCACGTCAGGGTCGCCCGGCGCGCCAGTTGCGCGGGCTCCTTCAGCGACGTCAGCAGGCTCAGGACGTACGGCCCGAGCGCGAGGACGGCGCCGGCCAGCAGGACGAGGTAGGTCCCCACGACCCCTGCGGTGCGACGGGTCACGAGGCCACCTCGTAGGTGGTGCGGCGTCCGAACCACCACCGCTGCGCGAGGGTCAGGACCACGAGGAAGACCGTCAGGACCACCGCGATCGCGGCCGCCCGACCCATCCGCAGGGCGGTGAAGGCCTCGGAATAGATCTCGTACGCCAGCAGGGAGGTCGCCCCGCCCGGGCCCCCGCCCGTCATGGCGTAGACCGTGTCGAAGACCTGGAAGCTGGAGATGATCCCGGTGATGAGGACGAAGGAGGTCGTCGGCCGCAGCAGCGGCAGCGTGATGCTCCAGAAGACCCGCCAGGGTCCGGCCCCGTCGACGCGGGCTGCGTCGGCCAGTTGCGCCGGGATGCCCGCCAGACCGGCGAGGAAGAACAGGGCGACGTACCCCACCTGCGTCCAGACCGTCACGAACGCCACGGCCGGCAGCGCCAGGGAGTGGCTCGTCAGCCACTCCACGCGCGTCCCGAGGATCGCGTTCAGGGCTCCCGTCGACGGGTCGAACATCCACCGCCACACCAGGCCGACGACGAGCGGGGCGCAGACCCACGGGACCACGTAGAGGACGCGGAAGAAGGTGGACCCCGGGAGCCGGCGCGCGAGGAGGACGGCGACGAACAACCCCAGCGCCGTCTGGACGGGGATGACGAGGACGGTGAACAGGAGGGTGACGGCGAAGGAGTGCCGGATGCCCGCGTCGCTCAGGACGGTGGCGTAGTTGTCCAGGCCCGCCCAGCGGGCCGGTGAGACGAGGTCCCAGCGCTGCAGGCTGAGCCACAGCGCGACACCGACGGGGACGAGGAGGAACACGACGGTCCCGAGCAGGCTCGGCGCGAGCAGGGCCCACCCCGTCACCGCGTCCCTCGTCCGGCGTGTGCGCACCCGTCACCTCCCGCTCGCCCGGTGGTCAACATGCCACGCCCGCAGTGCGCTCGCGACGGGAGGGGGCTAGGTTGGTGAGGCCCTTGCACGTTCAACGAAACTGGAGGACCCAGTGAGCGACGTGAAGCTCGCGATCGTCTACTACTCCGCGACCGGGACGGTCCGCGCGATGGCCGAGCGCCTCGCCGCCGCCGGCGAGCAGGCCGGCGCCGAGGTGCGCCTGCGCCAGGTCGACCGTCAGCCCACCGGCGGCGAGAAGGCCGCCACCGACGCCCAGCAGGCCGAGGCGGAGGAGTCGCGGGGCGCCGAGGGCGTCACCGCCGACGACATCGTCTGGGCCGACGCCGTGCTGTTCGGCTCCCCCACGCGTTACGGCAACATCGCCGGCCAGCTCAAGGTCTTCATCGACTCCCTCGGCCCGCAGTGGGCCCAGGGTCAGCTCGCCGACAAGGTGTACGCCGGCTTCACGTCCTCCCAGACCGCGCACGGCGGCCAGGAGACGACCCTGCTGGCGCTGTACAACTCCATCTACCACTTCGGCGGCATCATCGTCCCGCCCGGGTACACCGACGGCTCGAAGTTTGTCGACGGCAACCCCTACGGCGTCAGCCACGTCACCGGCGGCGGCAACGACATCCCCCTCGGCGACGTGGAGTTCACCGCCCTGGACCACCTCGCGAACCGCGTCGTCGGGATCGCCCGCAAGTTCAAGGGCTGAGCCCGCAGTCGGGCCGACGCACGAGACCCCCGCACCGGAGCCCGGTGCGGGGGTCTCGTCGTCCTCGGGGTCAGCGCGCGGCGGAACCCTCGACGTAGTCGCTGTCGTCAGACTTCACCCACGCCATGAGCTTGCGCAGCTCACGGCCGGTGGCCTCGATCGGGTGCTGCTCGCCCTGGGCGCGCAGCTCCTTGAACTTCGGGGCGCCGGCGTCCTGGTCCTCGATGAAGTTCTTGGCGAAGGTGCCGTCCTGGATGTCCTTGAGGACGTCCTTCATGCGCTCCTTGACCGACGCGTCGATGACGCGCGGGCCGGAGATGTAGTCGCCCCACTCGGCGGTGTCGGAGACCGACCAGCGCTGCTTGGCGATGCCGCCCTCGTACATGAGGTCGACGATGAGCTTCAGCTCGTGCAGGCACTCGAAGTACGCGACCTCGGGCTGGTAGCCGGCCTCGGTGAGCACCTCGAAACCGGTCTGCACCAGCGCGGAGGCGCCACCGCACAGGACGGCCTGCTCACCGAACAGGTCGGTCTCGGTCTCCTCGGTGAAGGTCGTCTTGATGCCGCCGGCGCGCAGGCCGCCGATCGCCCTGGCGTAGGCCAGCGCCAGGTCCCAGGCGTTGCCGGTGGCGTCCTGCTCCACGGCGACGATCACGGGGACACCGCGGCCGTCGACGTACTCGCGGCGCACCAGGTGACCGGGGCCCTTGGGGGCGACCATGACGACGTCGACGTCGGCCGGGGGCTTGATGTAGCCGAAGCGGATGTTGAAGCCGTGGCTGAAGAACAGCGCCTTGCCGGCGGTGAGGTTCGGCTCGATCGCCTCGGCGTACAGACCGCGCTGCAGGTGGTCCGGCACGAGGATCATGATCACGTCCGCGGCCTTTGCGGCCTCGAACGGGGTGGCGACGGCGAGACCCTGCTCCTGCGCCTTGTCGCGGCTCTTCGAGCCCTCCTTGAGGCCGACGACGACGTCGACGCCGGAGTCGCGCAGCGACAGCGCGTGGGCGTGGCCCTGGCTGCCGAAGCCGATGACGGCCACCTTCTTGCCGGTGATCTTGGACAGGTCGGCGTCGTCGTCGTAGAACATCTCGGCCACGTGGGGTTCTCTCCTCGGTTTCTTCGTGCGGTTGCGAAAGGGTCTCAGGCGGAGCGGAGCGCGCGGTCGGAGATCGCGCGCCCACCACGGGCGAGCGCCACCGAACCGGACTGCACCAGTTCCCGGATGCCGAACGGCTCGAGCACGCGCAGCAGCGCGGCCAGCTTGTCGGGGCTGCCGGTCGCCTCCACCGTCACCGCGTCGGGGGCGACGTCGACGACGTGCGCGCGGAACAGCTGCACGGTGTCGAGCACCTCCCCGCGCGCCGAGGCGTCGGCCCGGACCTTGACGAGCAGGAGCTCGCGCTGGACCGAGGCGTCGTCCTCGAGCTCGACGATCTTCAGGACGTTGATGAGCTTGTTGAGCTGCTTCGTCACCTGCTCCAACGGCTGCCGCTCCACGTCCACGACGATGGTCATGCGGGAGATCTCGGCGCGCTCGGTCGGTCCGACCGTGAGGGAGTGGATGTTGAAGTTCCTGCGCGCGAACAGCGACGTGACGCGCATCAGGACACCGGGTCGGTTCTCGACCAGGACGGACAGGGTGTGCTGGGACATCAGGAGATCACCTTCTCCTCGCCGGAGACGGTGTCGCCGGACTCCTCGCGGTCCCACTGGGGCGAGACCCCGCGGGCGTACTGGATGGCGTCGTTGCTCACGCCGGCCTCGACCATCGGCCAGACCATGGCGTCGCGGTGGACGCGGAAGTCGATGACGACGGGGACGTCGTTGATGGCCATGGCCTTCTCGATCGTCGCGTCGACGTCCTCGGGCTTGTCGCAACGCAGACCCACGCAGCCGTAGGCGTCGGCGAGCTTGACGAAGTCCGGGACCGGGGCCGCGTGCGTCCCGTGGTGGTCACCGGAGTGCAGGTCGGTGTTGGAGTAGCGCTCGGAGTAGAAGAGCGTCTGCCACTGCCGCACCATGCCGAGCGAGGAGTTGTTGATGATCGCGACCTTCAGCGGGATCCCGTTGAGGGTGCACGTCGCCAGTTCCTGGTTCGTCATCTGGAAGCAGCCGTCGCCGTCGATCGCCCACACGACGGTGTCCGGTAGGCCCACCTTGGCGCCCATGGCGGCCGGGATGGAGAACCCCATGGTCCCCAGGCCCCCGGAGTTGATCCAGGTGCGCGGGTTCTCGTACTGGACGAACTGAGCGGACCACATCTGGTGCTGCCCGACACCCGCGACGTAGACGGCCTCGGGACCGGCGATGGCGCCGAGGCGCTCGATGACGTACTGCGGCGCCAGCGTCCCGTCCTCGGAGTCGGCGTACCCCAGCGGGTACGTCGCCTTCCAGGACTGCGTCAGCTCGTGCCACGCGGACAGGTCGGCGCGGCCCTTCTCGAACTCCGCGGCCACGGCAGCCGTCAGCTCGGCGATGACGAGCTTGGCGTCGCCCACGATCGGCACGTCGACCGCGCGGTTCTTGCCGATCTCCGCCGGGTCGATGTCGGCGTGGACCACCTTGGCCTCGGGGGCGAAGCTCGACAGCTCCCCCGTGACGCGGTCGTCGAAGCGGGCGCCGAGGGTGATGAGCAGGTCGGCCTTCTGCAGCGCCGTGACGGCCGCGACCGTCCCGTGCATCCCCGGCATGCCGAGGTGGTTCGGGTGCGAGTCGGGCAGCGCGCCGCGGGCCATGAGCGTCGTGACGGCCGGGATGCCGGTGAGGTCGGCCAGGGCCCGCAGCTCGGCCGAGGCGTCGGCCTTGATGACGCCGCCGCCGACGTAGAGCACGGGACGCTCGGAGGCGGCGATGAGCCGGGCGGCCTCGCGGATCTGCTTGCTGTGCGGGCGGACGACGGGTCGGTAGCCGGGCAGGTCGACCGTCTCGGGCCAGGCGTAGGACGTGATCGCCGTCTGCACCGACTTCGGGATGTCGACCAGGACCGGACCGGGTCGGCCGGTCGAGGCGAGGTGGAAGGCCTCGGCGATCGTGCGCGGGATCTCCGCCGGGTCGGTCACCAGGTAGTTGTGCTTGGTGATCGGGATCGTGATCCCGGTGATGTCCGCCTCCTGGAAGGCGTCCGTGCCGATGGCCTTCGTGCCGACCTGGCCGGTGATCGCGACGAGGGGGACGGAGTCCATGTAGGCGTCCGCGATCGGGGTCACGAGGTTCGTCGCACCCGGGCCGGAGGTGGCCATGCAGACGCCGACCTTGCCGGTGGCCTGGGCGTAGCCCTCGGCCGCGTGCCCGGCGCCCTGCTCGTGCCGCACGAGGATGTGCTGGACGGTCGGGGAGTCCATGAGCGGGTCGTAGCTCGGGAGGATCGTTCCGCCCGGGTAGCCGAAGACGACCTCGACCCCTACCGCCTCGAGCGAACGGACGAGGCTCTGCGCGCCGGTGAGCCGGGCGACGGGGAGCTTGGGGTCCAGGGGCAGTTGCTCTGGCATCTCGGTGTCCTCCTCGGGCGGTGCCGTTCACGGTGGTCGTGCTTCCCGGACGCCCGGCGTGTTCGGTCCGCCGGACGCAAAAAGACCCCTCAGCCAGGGATGGCGTGTGAGGGGTCGCGCGCTCGGCCGAACTGACTCAGCCGGCGCGCTGTCCGATGGCTACGAGGAACCGCATGGGTGGAAAGGTAGCCGTCCCGCGGCGCGCTGTCAGCCGACAGCGCGCCGCGTCTCACATCGTGGACATCCCGTCTCAGAACCGGGACGTCCGGTCGAGCGCAGGTCAGCTGCAGACCGCGCCGACCGAGGCCGACTGCACCTGCTTGGCGTACTTGGCCAGGACCCCGCGCGTGAACACGGGCGGCAGCGGGGCCCAGCCCTCGCGCCGGGCCGCCAGCTCCTCGTCGTCGACGAGGACCTCGAGCGTCTTGCCCGCGACGTCGAGGCGGATGCGGTCGCCGTCGCGGACGAACGCGACCGGTCCCCCGTCGACGGCCTCGGGGGCGATGTGCCCCACGCACAGGCCCGTCGTCCCGCCGGAGAAGCGGCCGTCAGTGAGCAGGAGCACGTCCTTGCCCAGCCCCGCGCCCTTGATCGCCCCGGTGATCGCGAGCATCTCGCGCATCCCCGGACCGCCCTTGGGGCCCTCGTAGCGGATGACGACGACGTCGCCGGCCGAGATCGTGCCGTCCTCGAGGGCGTCGAGGGCCGCGCGCTCGCGCTCGAAGACGCGGGCCGTGCCCTCGAACACCTCCGAGTCGAACCCGGCGCTCTTCACCACGGCCCCGCCCGGGGCGAGGTTGCCCGTGAGGATCGTGATGCCGCCGGTCTTGTGGATCGGGTTGTCCAGGGCGCGCAGCACGACCCCGTCGACGTCCGGCGGCGCGATGTCGGCGAGGTTCTCGGCCATCGTCTTCCCGGTCACCGTCAGCACGTCGCCGTGCAGCAGACCGGCGTCCAGCAGCGCGCGCATGACGACGGGGATCCCGCCGATGCGGTCGACGTCGACCATGACGTGCTTGCCGAACGGCTTGAGGTCGCCCAGGTGCGGCACCTTGCCCGCGACGCGGTCGAAGTCGGCGAGGGTGAGGTCGACCTCGGCCTCGTAGGCGATGGCCAGCAGGTGCAGCACGGCGTTGGTCGAGCCGCCGAGGGCCATGACGACGGCGATGGCGTTCTCGAACGCCTCCTTGGTGAGGATCTGCCGGGCCGTGATGCCGTGGCGCAGCAGGTTGACCACGGCCTCGCCCGAGCGGCGGGCGAACCCGTCGCGGCGGCGGTCGGTCGCAGGCGGCGCGGCGCTGCCGGGCAGCGACATGCCGAGCGCCTCGGCGGCGGCGGCCATCGTGTTGGCGGTGTACATGCCGCCGCAGGCGCCCTCGCCCGGGCAGATCGCGCGCTCGATGACGTCGACGTCCTCACGCGACATGAGCCCGCGGGCGCAGGCCCCGACGGCCTCGAAGGCGTCGATGAGCGTGACCTCGTGCTCGCTGCCGTCGGAGAGCTTGGCCCGGCCCGGCAGGATCGTCCCGGCGTAGAGGAAGACGCTCGCGAGGTCGAGGCGCGCGGCGGCCATGAGCATGCCGGGCAGCGACTTGTCGCAGCCGGCGAGCAGGACCGAGCCGTCGAGGCGCTCGGCGCTCATGACCGTCTCGACGGAGTCGGCGATGACCTCGCGCGAGACGAGGGAGAAGTGCATCCCCTGGTGGCCCATGGAGATGCCGTCGGAGACGGAGATGGTGCCGAACTCCAGCGGGTACCCGCGGGCGGCGTGCACCCCGTCCTTGACGGCCTTGGCGAGGCGGTCCAGGGGCAGGTTGCAGGGGGTGATCTCGTTCCAGCTCGAGGCGACGCCGATCTGGGGCTTCTCCCAGTCGTCGTCCCCCATGCCGACGGCGCGGAGCATGCCGCGCGAGGCGGTCGCCTCCAGCCCGTCGGTGACCTGCCGGCTGCGCGGTTTGACGTCGATCTCATCGGCTGGGCTCACGGTCGGAGTGTAGGCAACCGGGGGCGGCGGGGAGCCGGGGCGTTGACCGCACGCGCGGCCGAGGATACCGTCGGCCGCGTCGTGAACGTTCACGACGTCCCTCCCCCCGGCTCGAAGGAGCGCCAGATGTCGACCCCCACCCGCTGGGCCGTGCTCGGTCCCGGTGGCATCGCCCACCGGTTCGCCTCCCAGCTGCCCTTCGCCGACGCGCAGCTCACGGCCGTCGGCGGCTCCCCCACGGCCGGTGGCCAGGAGCGGGCCCGGGCCTTCGCCGAGGAGTTCGCCGCCCTGTCCGACGGGGGCGCCTTCGTCGGCGACTACGACGCCGTCCTGGCCCGCGACGACGTCGACGCCGTCTACGTCAGCACCGTCCACGTCACGCACGCCCGCCTGGCCCTGGCCGCGATCCGCGCCGGCAAGCACGTGCTGTGCGAGAAGCCGTTCGCCCCGAACAACGGCAGCGTCATGGCCGTCGTCGACGCGGCCCGCGCCTCCGGCGTGAACGTCCTCGAGGCGTACATGTACGCCCACCACCCGCAGACGCAGAAGCTGCTCGACCTCGTCCGCTCCGGCGCGATCGGCACCGTCCAGCACGTCGACGCGAGCTTCGCCTTCGCCACGGGCGCGAAGCAGGGGCGCCTGTACGACGCCGACCTCGCCGGTGGCGGCATCCTCGACGTCGGCGGCTACCCCGTCTCCGCCGCGTACCTCGTCGCGAGCGCGGCCCTCGGCCGCCCGGCCGCGGTGCAGGAGTTCTCCGCCCAGGGCACGGTCGGCGAGACCGGCGTCGACGAGTGGGCGACGGCCTCGATCGTCTTCGCCGGGGGCGTCACCGCCGCCGTCCGCACGGGCGTCGCCCTGTCCGACCCGCAGACGATCACGGTCTACGGTTCGGCGGGCCGCATCCACCTGCCGGACCCGTGGACGATCCTCGGCGACACCCGCGTCGTGCTCACCCGGCCGGGCGCCGAACCGGAGGAGTTCGCGTTCGACCCGGAACTGCCGGAGAACAAGGCCTACGCCCTCGAGGCGAAGGCGCTCGTCGGCGACGACACGCCCGCGTTCACGCTCGACGACACGCTCGCCGTCAACGCCGTGCTGGACCGCTGGCGCGCCGAGATCGGACTGCGCTACCCGTTCGAGACCGACACCGCGGACATCCCCACCGTCTCGGGCCTGCCGCTGCGGCGCACCGAACCCACGGCCATGAAGTACGGCCGCATCCCCGGCCTGGACCGCGAGGTCTCCCGCCTCGTCATGGGGTGCGACAACCAGCCCGACCTCGCGCACGCCTCCGCCATCTTCGACGCGTTCGTTGAGGCCGGCGGGAACACGTTCGACACGGCGTGGCTGTACGGCTCGGGCAAGTACGAGAAGCTGCTCGGCCGGTGGATGGCCAACCGCGGGAACCGCGACGACCTGAACATCATCGTCAAGGGCTGCCACACCCCGCACTGCGACCCCGAGTCCCTCACCCGCCAGCTCTTCGAGTCCTTCGAGCGGCAGGGCCACGAGCACGCGGACATCTACATGATGCACCGCGACAACGAGGACATCCCCGTCGGTGAGTTCGTCGACGTCCTCGACGAGCACGCCGCGGCCGGCCGCATCACCGTCTACGGCGGCTCGAACTGGTCGACCGCCCGCGTCGACGAGGCCAACGAGTACGCCCGCAAGAACGGCAAGCGGCCGTTCTCGGTGCTGTCCAACCACTTCGGGCTCGCCGAGGCGTACGACGTGCCGTGGGCGGGCTGCCGCCACGTGACCGACCCGGCGTCCAAGCAGTGGCTCTCCGAACGCGACATCGCCCTGCTGCCCTGGAGCTCGCAGGCTCGCGGCTTCTTCGCCCGGGCGAACCCGGAGGACCGCAGCGACGCCGAGCTCGTGCGCTGCTACTACTCCGAGGCGAACTTCGAGCGCAAGGCGCGCGCTGAGAAGCTGGGCCGCGAACTCGGTGTCCCGGCCACGGCCATCGCCCTGGCCTTCGTGCTGGCCCAGCCGTTCCAGGTGTTCGCGCTGTTCGGCCCCCGTACGATCGCCGAGGCGCGGTCGTCGATGACCGGCCTCGGCGTCGAGCTCGACGAGCAGCAGGTGGCTTGGCTGGACCTGCGCGAGGGGTGAGCCGCACCCCGGCCGGGGTGTCCCGGCAGACGGTCACCCGGGCGGTCAACGACATGCCCGGCATCAACCCCGGGACGCGCGAGCGGGTCCTCGCCGCCGCCCGGGAGCTGAACTACCACCCGTCGCGGTTCGGACGCGGGCTCGTCAAACCCTCGGCCCGCACCCTGGGGCTGGTCGTGGGCGACCTCACGAACCCCTACTACGCCGACCTCGCCGCCACCGTGCTGCGGCTCGCGGCCGAACGCGGGTGGAACGTCGTCATGGCCGAACCCGGGTCCGTGGCCGACCTCGTCGGCGCGGCCGACGCCGTCGTGGGTTTCACGGGCCTGGCGCTGGAACCCCCAGGGGCCGGTGCCCCCAACCTGCCCGTCGTGGAGATCGACCCGCCCCGCGTCCACCCGGGGCACGGCCGCATCGAGTTCGAGCGGCTCACCGCCACGCGGGACGCAGTGCGGCACCTGCTGGAGCGGGGGACGCGCAGGCCGGTTGTGCTCGACGCGGCGTCCCGGTCCTCGCGCGGCCGGACGTTCCTCGAGGCCTTCGGCGAGGCGGGGGTCGACGCCGTCGTCGTCGACCGCGACACCCCCTGGGCGGACCTGGCCGAGCTCTCCCCCGACGCGCTCGTCGCGTTCAACGACCTCGAGGGTTTCCGGCTGCTGCGCGAACTCCGGGCGCACGGCGTGGACGTGCCCGGGGACGTGCGGGTCGTCGGCGTCGACGGCCTGGCGGTGGGCGACTTCGTCACTCCCCGGCTCTCGACGCTGGCCATCGACCTGGCCGAGGTCGGGCGAGCCGCCCTCGACCTCGTCGCCGAGCTGTCCGAGGGACCGGGCCGGAACCTCACCCGGGTGGTCCCGCACCGGTTCGTGGTGCGCGACTCGACCTGAGGCGTCGACGGGGGAACGTCAGGCGCGCTGCGCCAGGGCCCGCAACCGGGTCCGGACCTCGTGCTCGTGCCAGCCGAGCCGTCCCTGGGACCACGTCGGGGCCGGCAGGGCGCCGCGGCCCACGAGCGCGTGCAGGGTCGCCACGTCCACGTCGTAGCGGTGGCTGACCTGGAGCAGGGTGAGCTTGTCGAGCGGGGCGTCCACGGGGGATCCGATCTCGGGGAGGTGGGGAGGCAAACGTCCCCACTGTACCGGCACAGCCATTGCCAGCGGGACGCCAGCGGGACGCCAGCGGGAGCCGGCCCGCGCCAGCCCCCCGCCAGCGCCGGACGCGACGGTTCCCCCATGACGACACCCGCGATCGAGGCCGAGGGCCTCCGCAAGCGCTTCGGGACGACGCAGGCGCTCGACGGCGTCTCGCTGCAGGTCCCCGCCGGCCGCGTGCTCGGCGTCCTGGGCCCCAACGGCGCCGGCAAGACCACCGCCGTCCGCATCCTGGCGACCCTCCTCGCCCCCGACGAGGGCACCGCCCGCATCGGCGGCCTCGACGTCGTCCGCGACGCGGCCCGGGTGCGCCGCTCGATCGGCCTCACCGGCCAGTACGCCTCGGTCGACGAGGACCTCACGGGGATGCAGAACCTGCTCCTCATCGGCACGCTCCTGGACCTGTCCCGCCGCGACGCCCGCCGCCGCGCCGCCGAGCTGCTCGAGTGGTTCGACCTCGCCGACGCGGCCTCCCGCCGCGCGGGCACCTACTCCGGCGGCATGCGCCGCCGCCTCGACCTCGCCGCCTCCCTCGTCGGCCGGCCCGCGGTGGTGTTCCTCGACGAACCGACGACCGGGCTCGACCCGGCCAAGCGCGACGCCATGTGGGACGTCGTGCGGACCCTGGTCCGCGACGGGTCCACCGTCCTGCTGACGACCCAGTACCTCGAGGAGGCGGACCAGCTGGCCGACGAGATCACCGTCATCGACCACGGCCAGGTCATCGCCCACGACACCCCCGGCGGGCTCAAGCGGCAGGCGGGGAACCGCACCCTCACCGTCGTCCCGCTCGACGCCGCGGACGGGCCCGTGGTGCGGTCCCTGCTCGCCGCGATCTCCGGCGAGGATCCCCAGCCGCTGGCCGACGGGGGTTTCTCGGCCCCCGTCCCCGACGAACGCGCCATGACCGCCACCGTGGCGGCCCTGGCCGACCGCGGTGTGGAGGTCAGCGAACTCTCGCTGCACCTGCCCACGCTCGACGAGGTGTTCGCCAGCCTCACCCAGACCTCCGCACGACCCACCGGCACGAAGGAGTTCGCGGCATGACCACCGTCCTCGACCGCCCCGTCCCCACCGGTTCCGCGAGCACCCCGGCCGCCGGGCCGTTCCGCTCCCTGCGGCACGCCGGTGCCCTCGCGGTCCGCAACCTCGTCAAGACCGTCCGGACGCCCGAGGCGCTCATCGACGTGACGATCCAGCCGATCATCTTCCTGCTGCTGTTCACCTACATCTTCGGCGGCGCCCTCGGCGGCGGGGACCGCTCGACCTACCTGCAGTACCTGCTCCCCGGGATCCTGGCCCAGTCGATCTCGCTGGCCGGTGTCTCGTTGGGCCAGAACCTCAACAGCGACATCCAGAAGGGGGTCTTCGACCGGTTCCGGTCGTTGCCGATCGCGCGCTCGGCGCCCCTCGTGGGCGCCGTGCTGGCCGACGTCGTGCGCTACCTCATCCTGTTCGCCGTCATCATGACGGCCGCCACGGTCATGGGTTTCCGGGTGCAGACCGGGTTCTGGCCCACGCTCGCGGCGCTCGGCGTCTCGATGGCGTTCGCCCTCTCGTTCTGCTGGGTCTCGGTGTTCGTGGGACTGCTGGTCCGCACCCCCGGGGCCGTGCAGGGGCTGATGTTCCTGCTCGTGATGCCCCTCAGCTTCGGCAGCAACGTGTTCGTCGACACGGCGAGCATGCCGGGGTGGTTGCAGCACTTCGTCCACGTCAACCCGATCACGCACCTGGTCGGGGTCGTCCGCGGGTTGATGCTCGGCGGTCCGGTGGCCGGTGACCTCGCGTGGACCGGCGGCTGGATCGCGGTGTTCCTCGCCGTGTTCGTCCCGCTGGCCCTGCGCGCCTACACCCGCCGCGCCTGATCCCCCGCCACCCCCGCCGCCATCCCCACCGCGGCGCGGAGGTCGGCGACCGCCGCCTCCCGGTCCTGGTCCCGGGCGGCGGCGTAGAGGGCTGCGAGGGCCGGGGAACCGTCGGCCTCGAGCGCCGCCCGGACCCGCTGGACCTCGGGTTCGGTCGGGTCCTCGGCCCCGCGCAGGTTCGCGGCGGTGCCGAGGACCCGGGCCGCGCCCGCGGTGTCCCCCTCCTGCAGCCGCCACCGCGCGACCGCCACGGCCACCATCGCGACGATGGGCATGTCGTGGGTCCCGAGCGCCAGGTCGACGGCCTCGGCGAGCACCGCGCGGACCCGGTCGCGCTCCGGGCCGGCGCCCTCGAGCAGCACGTGCGCGGCGGCGGCGAGCAACCCCGCCCTCTCGTGCTCCCACACGCCGGTCCGGCCGCGGTCGGCCAGGTCGGCCAGCTGCCCGTCGACGAGGGCCCGGGCCTCGTCGTGGCGTCCCCGGCCGCGCAGCGAGGCGACCTGGGCGAGGACGAGCCAGGTGCGCGTGGTGGTCGAGGCCGCCGCCGCCACGGCCTCCATGCGGCGCACCTCCTCCGCGGCCTCGGCCGCCGCCCCACGGCGTTGCAGGACGTCGACGAGGCGCATGCGCAGCTGCACCTCGTCGTCGGCGTTGCCGAACGGTGCGACGAGGTCGCCGGCCTGGCGGTACCGCCGTTCGGCGAGGTCCAGGTCGCCCGTGACGACCGCGTGCTGGGCGAGCAGGCGCAGCGCCCCGGCGCGGCCCCAGCTCTCCCCCGCGGCGGCGAAGCCGTCGGCCGACCGCCCCGCGTGGTGCGCCATCGCGCAGACGTCGCCGTCGTTCTCGGCCCCGGCGGCGCACATGAGGTGCACGAGGGCCGTGAGCCACGGGTCGGCGGGCGGTTCGGCGAGGAACGGCTGCACCCGCGGGTCCCGGGCGACGTCGAACCAGACGCCCTCGGTCTCGACGCTGAAGCGGTCGAGGAACACGGCCAGCAGCACCGAGAGCGGGTCGGAGCCGCCGCCGGTGCCGTCGTCCAGCGCGCGGTGCAGCGCCTGCATGCGCACGCGCCCGGCCTCCCACTCCCCCTGCCCCTCCATGAGCCCGTTGACGACCTCCAGCGCCTCGCCGACGAGGTCCAGCGGGGTGCCGGTGGGACCGGCCGAACGGGCCACGGTCGTCCACTCCCGGACCTCGGCGTGCCGGCCGAGGGCCGACCACCACAGGGCGACGGGGACGGTCGTGCGCAGCGCCCGCTCCGCCAGTCCGGCCGCGGCGAGGTGGCGCAGGGCTGCCAGGAGGTCGTCTGCCTCGGCGTCCAGCCGCTGCGACCACGCCAGCTGGGCGGGACCGCGCAGACCCGACGCCGCACCGGCCGCGACACCCTCGGCCCACCGCGTCCGGGCCTCCAGGACGGCCTCGACCTGCCCCGAGGCGGCCAGGCGATCGGCGCCGTACTCCCGGATCGTCTCCAGCAGCGCGTACCTCGCGACGGGCCCGGGACGCAGCTGCAGCAACGACTTCTCGACGAGGGAGCCCAGCAGGTCGGCCACGGTCAGCTCGTCGCCGAGATCGGCGGCCACCGCGGCGGCGGCGTCCACCGCCACCGGGGCGTGGAACACCGACAGCCGCTGCAGCAGGACCTTCTCGTCGGCCGCGAGGAGCTCCCAGCTCCAGTCCACGACGGCGCGCAGCGTGCGGTGCCGGGCGACGGCCGTCCGCCGGCCACCGGTCAGCAGGCGGAACCGGTCGGACAAGCGGCCCAGGAGGTCGGCCGGGGTCATCGTCCGCACGCGGGCCGCCGCGAGCTCCAGGGCCAGCGGCAACCCGTCGAGGCGGTCCACGACCTGCTGGACGACCGCCCGGTCCGCGGGGTCGGTCAGGGAGAACCCCGGCGAGACGGCGGCCGCCCGGTCGGTGAACAGTTGCAGCGCAGCCGTTCGCGGCAACGGCCCGAGCGGGTGCAGCACCTCGCCCTCGACCCCGAGGGCCTCGCGCGAGGTGGCCAGGACGACGAGCGCGGGGCAGGCGTGCAGGAAGTCCTCGACGAGGTGGGCCACGTCGTCGAGGAGGTGCTCGCAGTTGTCGAGCACGAGGACCGTCCGGCCCCCACCGAGGGCCGCGACGACGCGGGAGCGCTGATCGGCATCGGCCACGGGTCGCCGGTCGCGGCCGGTGTCGCGGGCGCCCACCGCCGCGGCGACCGCGCCCAGGACGTCCGCCCCCTCGGCCACGGGGGCGAGCGCGACGACGGCCACCGCGGTCCCCGCCGCGGTCAAGCCCGCGGCGACCTCCGTCGACAACCGCGTCTTGCCCGCTCCCCCGGGCCCCACGACGGTGACGCAGCGGACCTCCTCGAGGAGGCCGCGGACGCGGACGACGTCGTCCTGGCGCCCGACGAACGAGGTGAGCGGCCGCGCGGGCGGGGGTCCGGGCACGGGCGCCGCCGACGCGGTGTCCCCCACCGCCAGCGCCACGCGGTGGGCCTCGCGCAAACCCGCGGAGGGATCGGTCCCGAACTGCTCGGCGAGCAACCGCCGCGTCCCCTCGTAGGCCGCGAGGGCCTCGGCGGACCGCCCCTCGGCGGCCAGGACGCGCACGAGCAGTTCGGCGAGGCGCTCCCGCACCGGGTGCGCGCGCAGGAGCCCCTCCAGCTCGGCGGCCAGCCCGTCCGTGCGCCCCAGCGCGAGCCGCGCCGCCGCCCGGTCCGCGACCGCCTCGAGCCGGGACTCCTCCAGGCGCACCGCGTCCGGCGCCGAGGCGATCTCGGCGAGCGGTCCGCGCCAGCGGCCCAGGGCGGCGTCGAGCACGGCCTCGGCCCGGTCGGGGCGTCCGGCCCGCAGCTCCGCGTGACCCTGGGCGAAGGCGGCCTCGACCTCGGGGACGTCGACGGCGACGCCGCGCAGGGCGTACCCGGCGGGGCCGGCCTCCACGGTCGCGGCCGTGCCCAGCGTCCGCCGGAGCCGGGACACGAGGGACTGCAGCGCACCGGGTCCCGTCGGTCCGTCGCCGGACCACAGCAGGTCCTCCAGGACGCCGGTGGCCACGGGCCGGCCCGCGCGGAGGGCGAGCTCGGCCAGCAGGAGGCGCAGCCGCGTCCCGGCGACGGCCACCTCGGTGCCGTCGGCGGCCTCGACCCGCAGGGGGCCGAGCAGCTCGATCCGCAGGGACGCGGAGACGGGGGCGGACACGGGGACGGCCACGGGGACAGACTGCCACCCGGTGCCGCTGGTGGACGCCGCGTCAGTAGACGTCGCGCACGTACCGCCCCGCCGCGGCCATCGCCTGCACGTGCGCGGCCGCCGCGTCCGGCGACATCCCCCCGTGCTCGGCGACGACGTCGCGCAGGGCCCGGTCCACGTCCCGGGCCATCCGCGCGGCGTCCCCGCACACGTAGAGGTGGGCGCCCTCGTCGATCCACCGCCACAACTCCCGGCCCTGGCGGCGCATCCGGTCCTGGACGTAGACCTTCTCCGGCTGGTCACGGGAGAACGCCAGGCTCAGCCGGGTGAGGGAGCCGTCCTGGCGCCACGCCTCGAACTCCTCGCGGTAGTACCAGTCGGTGGCCGAACTGCGCTCGCCGAAGAACAGCCAGTTCCGGCCGCCCCCGCCGTGGGCGCGGCGCTCCTGCAGGAAACCCCGGAACGGGGCGACGCCCGTGCCCGGGCCGACCATGACGACGGGCACGCTGGGGTCGGCCGGGGGCCGGAAGGCCGGGCTGGGCTGGACGAACACCCGCAGGTCCTGCCCGTCGGCCCGGTCGGCCAGGAACGAGGAGCAGACCCCGTGCCGCACCGGGTCACCGAACCGGACGACCGACACCGTCAGCTGCACCTCGTCCGGGTGGGCCTCCGGCGCCGAGGAGATCGAGTACTGCCGCGGCTGCAGGGGCCGGAGGAGGTTGCGCCACTCGAGCGGTTCGGCGCGCACCGGGAACGCTCGCAGCACGTCCACCGTCTGCCGTCCCCAGCACCAGTCGGCGGTGAGTCCCGGTTCCCGCGAGTGCCGGCCGACGAAGTCCAGCAGGGCCGCGGAGGGACGGGTGACGTCGAGCTCGGCGAGGTCCTCCGGGGCGTTCCCGGTCAGCCGCGCCACCTCCTCCACGACGCGGGGGTCGTTGACGGGCCAGATCCCCAGGGAGTCCCCGGCCCGGTAGGCCAGCCCCTCGTCGCGATGGATCCCGATCTGCCGCACCTCCTTCGAGGACCCCGGCCGGTTCAACCGGACGTTGCGCACGAGGTGGGACCGGTAGGGGTTCCGACGGGTCGGCCGGTCGGACGCCACCCGCGGTGCGGGCACCACCGGCCGGTCGGCCAGCAGGTGCAGGACCCGGGTGCTCCAGTCCTCCGCGCGCTCGACCTGGTCGGGTTCGCAGTCCACGCGCGGCAGCAGCCGGGTGGCGCCGAGTTCGGCGAACCGCTCGTCGAGGCGCCGACCGTGGCCGCAGAAGTCGGCGTAGGAGGAGTCCCCGAACGCCAGCACCGCGAACCGGCGGTCCTCCAGCCGCGGGGCGTCCGGCGCGGACACGCTCGCCCAGAACGCGGCCCCGTTGTCGGGTGGGCCGCCGTCCCCGAACGTGCTGGCGACGAGCAGCGTCGTCGGCGCCAGCCGGGCCGGGTCGGCGCGGTCCATGCCCACCGCCCCGGCACGGACGCCGGAGGCCACGAGGGCGGCCGCGGTGGACCGGGCGTGCTCGGCCGCCCCGCCGGTCTGGGAGGCGTACAGGACGAGCACGTCGAGGTCGTCCTCCTCCTCGTCCTCCGCCCCGGGGGCCGTCACCGGCGCCGTCGCCACCGAGACCCGCCGCAACGCCACCGCGCAGACCTTGAACTCCGGTTGCAGGCTGTCGGGGTCCACGGCGTCGTGCGTCACGGCGTTGACGGCGACGTCCTCGCCGAACGTGTCGTTCCAGTGGAACGGCGCGAAGCAGCAACCGGGCAGGACCCGATCGGTCACGACGGCGGGGAGCACGACCCGGCCCCGCCGCGATCGCACCTCCACACCGTCACCCTCGGCGATGCCGAGCCGCTCGGCGTCCTGCGGGTGCACCTCGACGAACGGCCCGGGGTTCAAGGCCTCCAGCTGCGGGACCTTCCCCGTCTTGGTGCGGGTGTGCCACTGGTGCTGCACGCGGCCGGTGCCCAGGACGAAGGGGTGCTCGTCGTCGGGCAGTTCGGCGGCGGGCACGAAGGGCCGGGGCCAGAACACCGCGCGGCCGTCCGCCGTCGGGAACCGGAACCCGTCGCCCTCGCGGTACCGGACCGGGTTGCGGTCCGGGCCGCCGGGGGCGGCCGGCCACTGCACGGGCCCGGACCGCAGCCGGTCGTGGTCCACACCCCGCAGGTCGTACCCCGTCCGCGGGTTGGAGAACCCCCGCACCTCCTCGAACACCTCGGCGGCGCTGGAGAACGCGAAGTCCGCGGAGAAGCCCATGCGCTGCGCGACCCCGGCGACGAGCGCCCAGTCCGGCCGGGCGTCGCCGACGGGGTCGACGGCCTGGGGCAGCAGGGTCATGGTCCGTTCGGAGTTCACGGCGACCTGGTCGGACTCCGCCCACAGCGCCGCGGGCAGCAGGACGTCGGCGAACGGCGTCGTCTCGGTGTCGGCGAAGGCGTCCTGGACCACGACGAAGTCGCAGCGCTGCAACGCCTCCACGACGACGGACCGGTTCGCGACGGAGGCGACGGGATTCGTGCAGACGATCCAGCAGGCCTTGACCTCCCCTGCCGCCATCCGGCGGAAGAGGTCGATCGTGCCCGTACCCGCGTCGGTGCGCAGGGTTCCGGGCGGCAGACCCCACCGCTCCTCGACGAAGGCACGGTCCCCGGGGTCCAGCGCCGTCCGCTGACCGGGCAACCCCGGTCCCATGTACCCCATCTCCCGGCCGCCCATGGCGTTCGGCTGCCCCGTCAGGGAGAACGGGCCGCTGCCGGGGCGGCCGATGGCCCCCGTCGCCAGGTGCAGGTTCACGAGGGCGTTCGTGTTCCACGTCCCGTGCACGCTCTGGTTCAGCCCCATCGTCCAGCAGCTCATCCAGTTCCGTGCCCCGGCGATGAGCTCGGCGGCCCGGCGCAGGTCCGCCTCGGGGATCCCCGTGATCTCCGCCACCCGGGCCGGCGGGTGGTCCGCGACGACCCCGGCCATGCCGTCCCAGCCGCGTGTGCTGGACCGCACGAACTCCTCGTCCACCGCGCCCGCCTCGACCAGCAGGTGCAGCAACCCGTTCAGCAGGGCGAGGTCGGTGCCCGGGCGCACCGGCAGGAACAGGTCGGCGGCGTCGGCCGTCGGGGTGCGCCGGGGGTCGACGACGACGAGCGTGGCCCCCGCCCGGACCCGCTCCATCATCCGCAGGAACAGGATCGGGTGGCAGTCGGCCATGTTGGAACCGATGACGAGGAACACGTCGGCGTGGTCGAAGTCGTCGTAGGACCCCGGCGGCCCGTCGGCCCCGAGGGACTGCTTGTAGCCCGTGCCGGCGCTGGCCATGCACAGGCGCGAGTTCGACTCGATCTGGTTCGTCCCCCAGAAGCCCTTCACGAGCTTGTTGGCCAGGTACTGCGCCTCCAGCGACATCTGACCGGAGACGTAGACGGCGACGGAGTCCGGCCCGTGCTCGACGATCGTGGCCGCGAAGCGGTCCGCGACCCGGTCCAGCGCCTCGTCGAGGGGCACGTCCCGCGCCGCCCCGCCCCGCTCGTCGCGCAGGGCGGCCCGTTCGAGCCGGCCGGGCGCCGTCATGAAGGCCGCGCTCGTCGCGCCCTTGGTGCACAGCCGCCCCCGGTTGACGGGGTGCTCGCGGTCGCCCGTGACCCCGGCCAGGGTCCGCCGGCCGGTGACCGGGTCCGTCGCGACGTCGAGGACGACACCGCAGCCGACGCCGCAGTAGGAGCACGCGCTGCGCACGGAGGTCGGGGCGGGAGCCGTCACGGGAGCAGTAGAGCGGGGCGCCGTTGCCACCCCGTTTCCCGCGTGTTGCGGCCGTGGTGCGGCCTCCTCACAGCCCCGCCGCGGGGGCGTGAGGACACCGTGACGCACCCGCAACGGCACGCGCCACTGCCCGCAACACGAGGCCCCTAGCGTCGCCGACATGACCCTGGACACCCGCACCATCCCGGCTCCCCGGTCCGGCCGCTGGGTCGACGACCACGACCCCGAGGACGTCCGGCAGTGGGAGTCGACCGGCCGCCGGCGGGCCCAGCGCAACCTGTGGCTGTCGATCTTCGCCGAGTTCCTCGGCTTCTCCGTCTGGCAGCTCTGGACGATCGTCACGCCGTCGCTGAACAGCGCGGGGTTCGCCCTCACCGCCGACCAGATGTTCTGGCTCATCGCCGTGCCGAACCTCGTCGGGGCGACCCTGCGCTTCCCCTACACGTTCGCGGTCCCGCGCTTCGGCGGCCGGAACTGGACCGTCGTCTCGGCCCTGCTGCTGCTCGTCCCCTGCATCGGGCTCGCCGTCGTCGTGCAGAACCCCCAGACGCCGTTCTGGGTCATGGTCCTCGTGGCGGCCACGGCCGGTGTCGGGGGCGGGAACTTCGCCAGCAGCATGGCGAACATCTCGTTCTTCTACCCCGAGCGCGAGAAGGGTGCGGCGCTGGGGCTGAACGCGGCGGGCGGGAACCTCGGGGTCGCCGTCGTGCAGCTCGTCATCCCGGTCGTCGTGGTCGTCGGCGGAGGTCTGGCCCTGGACCGGGCCGGACTCGTCGTCGTCCCGCTGGCGGTGCTCGCGGCGGTCCTGGCCTGGCGCTCCATGGACAACCTGTCCACCGCCAAGGCCGACCTCGCCGGGTACGCCGCCGCGGTGCGGAACAAGCACACGTGGATCGTGTCGTTCCTCTACATCGGGACGTTCGGGTCCTTCATCGGCTACGCCGGGGTGTTCCCGCTGCTCATCAAGCAGCAGTTCCCGGAGATCGGTTTCTCCTGGGGTTTCGTCGGTCTGCCGCAGGTTCCGCTGACGCTGGCCTTCCTCGGGGCGCTCGTCGGATCGCTCGCCCGTCCCACCGGCGGGCGGCTCGCCGACCGCTGGTCCGGCGCCGACGTCGGCGTCGCGGCCTACGCCGTCATGGCCCTGGGGGCCCTCGGGGTCATCGCCTCCCTGGCCGCCGGCAGCTTCGCCGGGTTCTTCGCCTCCTTCCTCCTCCTGTTCGTGGCCAGCGGGGTCGGCAACGGCGCGGTGTACCGGATGATCCCGGCGATCTTCCGGGCGGGCATCGACGTGGCCGCGGACCCGCAGGGCCTGGTCCTGGCCAAGCGCCAGGCCGCCGCCTGCATCGGCATCGCGTCCGGCATCGGGGCCTACGGGGGGTTCATCATCCCCCGGGTGTTCGCCGAGTCGCTCAAGACCGGTTCGCTGCAACCCGCCCTGCTGGCGTTCGTCGGGTTCTACGCCGTCTGCGCGGTCGTCACGGTCGCCGTCTACAAGGTCGGCAGCGCCCAGCGCTTCGCCGGTACCCGGATCTGAGGAGGACACCGTGACCGACACCACCCAGCGCACCGCGCAGAGCGTCACCGTTCCCGCCCCCCGGGGCCACCGCCGTCGCCTGGTCGTCGTCGGCAACGGCATGGCCGGCATCCGTGCCGTCGAGGAAGTCCTGGAGCGCGGCGGCGCCGGCGCCTTCGACGTCACCGTCTTCGGCGACGAACCGTACGGGAACTACAACAGGATCATGCTCTCCCACGTGCTGTCCGGGGAGGAGGCAGAAGACGGCATCGTCCTGAACCCCCTGTCCTGGTACGAGGAGAACGGCATCGACCTGCGCGCCGGGGTGCGCGTGGACCACGTCGACCACGCCGCCCGCGTCGTGCACGACGCCGCCGGTGGCCGCACGCCGTACGACACGCTCCTGATCGCCACGGGGTCCACGCCGTTCTTCCCCCCGATGGAGGGTCTGCACCGCGGTGACGGATCCCTGCTCGAGGGGGTGTTCGCGTTCCGCACGCTCGACGACGCCCGGGCGTTGCTGGAGAACGCCCGCACCCACCGGCGCGCGGTCGTCATCGGCGGCGGTCTGCTCGGACTGGAGGCGGCGCACGGGCTCGTGACGCACGGCCTCGAGGTCGACCTCGTGCACTCCCCGCCGCACCTCATGAACCAGCAGCTCGGTTCCGACGCCGGTCGGGTGCTGCGGCGCAAGGTCGAGCAGCTGGGCATCCGGGTGCACACCGGCGTGCGGACGCGGGGACTGCTGGGCACCGACCGCGTGAGCGGCGTGGAACTGCCGGACGGCACCGTCCTGGCCGCGGACTTCGTGGTTGTCGCGGCCGGCATCCGGCCCAACGTCGAGGTCGGCGTGAGCGCGGGCCTCGACGTCGACCGCGGGATCCTCGTCGACGACCGCATGCGCACCAGCGCCGAGGACGTCTACGCCGTCGGCGAGTGCGTCCAGCACCGCGGCCAGACCTACGGCCTCGTGGCCCCGCTGTGGGACCAGGCGAGCGTGCTGGCCGACCACCTCACCGGTGCGGCCCCGGACGCGGAGTACCACGGGTCCCGCACGTCGACGAAGCTCAAGGTCGCCGGCGTCGACGTGGTGGCGATGGGCCTGTCCGGCCCCGAGCGCGACGAGGACGAGTTCGTCGTGTTCTCCGAACCGCACCGCGGTGTCTACCTCAACGCCGTGGTCCGCGACGACCGGCTCGTGGGAGCCACCCTCCTCGGGGACGTCCGCAAGGCGGCCGTCCTCGCCCAGCACTACGACCTCGGCACACCGCTGCCGGAGGAACGGACCCGGCTGCTCCTCGACCTCGGAGAGGTGCAGGAGGGCGCCGGCGCCGGTGACCTCGCCGACCTCGACGACGCGGTTCAGGTCTGCCACTGCAACGGCGTCACGAAGGGCCGCATCGTCGGTGCCGTCGCGGACGGCTGCACGTCGACGACCGCGGTGATGGCGAAGACCAAGGCCGGCAAGGGCTGCGGTTCCTGCAAGGACCTCGTCGAGCGGATCACCGAGTGGGCCGCGGGCGGGAACCTCACGGTCGACGAGACGGTCGGCTGGTACGTCCCGGGGGTTCCGCTGGCCAAACCGGAGCTCATGGCGGCCATCCGCGAGCGCGGCCTGAAGTCCGTGTCGGCGGTGTTCCGCGAACTCGCCCCGGGCGGCGTCGAGGACGCCAAGTCGAAGATGGGCCTGACCTCGCTGCTGCGGATGATGTGGCCCGAGGGGATCGTCGAGGAACGCGACGGGCGGTTCGTCAACGACCGCGTCCACGCGAACATCCAGCGCGACGGCACGTTCTCCGTCGTCCCGCAGATGAAGGGCGGGGTCACCACCGCCGACCAGCTCCGGACGATCGCCGACGTCGCGGACAAGTACGACGTCGGGATGATCAAGGTCACGGGCGGACAGCGGATCGACCTGCTGGGCGTGCCGAAGGAGGACCTGCCGAAGGTGTGGGCGGACCTCGGGATGCCGTCGGGGTACGCGTACGGCAAGAGCTTCCGGACCGTGAAGACCTGCGTCGGGACCGACTTCTGCCGGTTCGGCCTCGGCGACTCCACCCAGCTCGGCATCGACCTCGAGACCCGGTACCAGGGCGTCGAGGCACCGGCCAAGCTCAAGCTCGGTGTCGTCGGCTGCCCGCGGAACTGCGCCGAGGCGTACGTCAAGGACGTCGGTGTCGTCGCCGTCGGGTCCGGCCGGTGGGAGGTCTACGTCGGCGGCGCGGCCGGGGCCACCGTCCGCAAGGGCGACCTCCTGACCACCGTCACCTCCCCGGAGGAGGTCGTCACGCTCGTCGGCCGGTTCATCCAGTTCTACCGGGAGTGGGGGAACTGGCTGGAACGCACCTACGAGTTCGTCCCGCGCCTCGGGATCGAACGCGTGCGCGCCGTCCTGGTCGACGACTCCGACGGCATGGCCGCCGGGCTGGACGAGCGCATGCAGACCACCGTGGAGAACTACCGCGACCCCTGGCAGGAAGGCGCCGAGCCCGTGACCACCGGACAGTTCCGTCCCGCCCTCCCCCTCGGCATGCCGACGGTCCGCCCCTCGCAGGTGCGGTCGTGAACGCCCCGGCCGACGTCCTGCAGGACGTGTGCCGCGTCGAGGACCTGCCCGTCGGGGAGGGCCGCACCTACGTGGTCGACGGCGAGCAGGTCGCGCTGTTCCGGCACCGCAGCGGCCGCGTCAGCGCGGTCCAGGCCGCCTGCCCGCACGCCGGTGGGCCGCTGGCCGACGGGCAGGTCGACGAGTCCGTCGTCATCTGCCCCCTGCACCTGACGGCCTTCGACCTCGCCACGGGCGAGGCGACGGGGGGTGGGGAGGGAACGATCGCGGTGCATCCTTGTCGGGTCGAGGCCGGCGTGGTCAGGGTGGGCGTCGATGTCCGCTGAGAGAGGGGTTCCGGTGGCACCGCTGTACCCCCTGCACCTCGACGTCACCGGACGGCGCGTCCTCGTCGCCGGCGGTGGGCCCGTCGCGGCGCGGCGGGCCCGGGACCTCGTGGAGGCCGGCGCCGACGTCCTCGTCGTCGCCCCGGCGGTGTGCGAGGACCTGCGCGACCTGCTGCCCCTCCTGACGTGGGAGGCGCGTGACGTGGACCCGGCCGACGTCGCCGACGTCTGGCTCGTCCACACCGCCACGGGCGACCCCGCGGCCGACGCCGCCGTCGCCGCGGCCGCCGAGGCCCTGCACGTGTGGTGCGTCGTCGCGGCGGAGGCGGCCGCCGGCAGCGCCTGGACCCCCGTCGTCGTGCGGCGCGACGTGGGCGGGGCGCCCGTCACCGTCTCGGCCACCGCGGGTGGTGACCCGCGGCGGGCCACCGGGTTGCGCGAGGCGCTGTCGCGATGGCTGGACTCCGGCGCCGCACCCCTGCGCCGCCGCCGCCCGGGCCGGGGTCGCGTGACCCTCGTCGGCGGCGGGCCGGGCGAGGTGGACCTGCTGACGCTGCGCGGCCGCCGCCGGCTCGCCGAGGCGGACGTCGTCGTCGTGGACCGCCTCGCGCCCACGGCCGTGCTCGTCGACCTCGACCCCGACGTGGTGGTCGTCGACGTCGGAAAGACCCCCGACCACCACCCCGTCCCCCAGGACGAGATCAACCGCCTCCTCGTCGAGCACGCGCAGGCGGGCCGGCACGTCGTGCGCCTCAAGGGCGGCGACCCCTACCTGCTCGGCCGCGGCGGCGAGGAGGTCCTCGCCTGCCGCGCCGCCGGCGTGGACGTCGAGGTGGTCCCGGGCGTCACGAGCGCCTTCGCCGTGCCCGCGGCGGCGGGTGTGCCCGTGACCCACCGCGGCCTGTCCCGCTCGGTCACGGTCGTGAGCGGCCACGAGGACGTCGACGCGGCCGCGCTGGCCTCGCTCGACGGGACCCTGGTCCTCCTCATGGGCGTGACGATGCTGCCGCGCACCGCCGACGGCCTCCTCGCAGCCGGCAAGGCCCCGGACACCCCCGTCGCGATCGTCGAGAACGGCTGGCGCGCAGGGCAACGCACCACCCGGGGAACGCTGGCCGACATCGCGGTCCGGGCCGCGCAGGAGGGCGTCCGCAACCCGGCGGTCATCGTCGTCGGCGCGGTCGCCGCGCTGGAGGGCCTGGCCGACACGACGGGCGAGGTCACGGGAGAGGTGACGGGGACGACGACGGTCGCCTACCGTCCGCACTCGTGACGGAACTCCTGGGCGTGACGATCGGCATCACCAGCGACCGCCGCTCGGGCGACATGATCGCCACCTTCGAACGCAAGGGCGCGCGCGTCCTGCACGCGCCGACCATGCGGATCGTCCCCCTGACCGAGGACGACCAGCTGCTGGCGGACACCCGCGACGTCATCGCCGACCCGCCGGACGTCGTCCTGGTGACGACGGGGATCGGGCTGCGGGGCTGGGTGGAGGCCGCGGACGCCGCCGGCCTCGCCGGGCCGCTGCTGGAGACGATGGGGCGGGCCCGCGTGGTCGCCCGCGGTCCGAAGGCGACGGGCGTCATCCGGGCCAACGGGTTGCGGGAGGCGTGGTCCGCGGCCTCGGAGCAGACCGCGGAGGCCGTGGAGCGGCTCGTGGCGGACGGGGTCGACGGGTGCTCGGTCGTCGTGCAGCTGCACGGGGCCGCTGACGAGCACCAGCTCGCCCCGCTCGTCGCCGCCGGCGCCCGTGTGCGGGGGGTGTCGGTGTACCGGTGGCTGCCGCCCGCGGACCCCGACGCCGTCGACCGGCTCGTCGACCTCGTCGCCGAGCGCGCCCTCGACGCGGTGACGTTCACGAGCGCCCCCGGCGCGGTCGCGCTGCTCGAGGTCGCGCAGCGGCGGGGCCGGCACGAGGAGCTCGTCGCGGCCTTCGGTGACGGCGTCGTCGCGTGCGCCGTCGGCGACGTGACCGCGGAACCGTTGCGGGCCGTGGGGATCGAGCCGCTGATCCCCGACCGGTGGCGGCTGGGCGCCCTGCTGCGGACGCTGACGGCGCACCTGGCCGAGAACCCCGTCGCCGACGTGGCCACCGTGCAGGGACGCCTGGTCGTGCGGGCGCAGACCGCCGTCCTCGACGGTGTCCTGCTGGAACTGGCCCCCGGGCCCCGGGCCCTGCTGCGCCGGCTCGCGGAGGCCGGGGGCGCCGTGCTGAGCCGGGAGGACCTGCTGCCGGCCCTGCCCGGGGCGGCCGACGTCCACGCCGTCGAGGTGACGATCGGCAGGCTGCGCGCCGCCCTCCCGGACGCCTCGCTCGTCCGCACCGTCGTCAAGCGCGGCTACCGACTGGAGACCACCACCTGATGGAACCCGTCTTGATCGCCTGCTCGCACGGGACCCGTTCCGCCGCAGGGCAGCAGGTCGTCGACGCGCTGCGCGACGCCGTCCGGGCCGCGCGGCCGGGGCTGGTGGTGGAAGGCGCGCAGGTCGACGTCCACGGCCCGTACCTGGCCGACGTGGTGGACCGCGTCTGCCGGGACCGGGACGCCGTCGTCGTGCCGCTGCTGCTGTCGAGCGGCTACCACGTGCGGGTGGACATCGCGCAGGCCCTCGAGCGGGGCGGTGGCCGCGCGGTGGCGGCGCCCGCGCTGGGCCCGGGCCCGGAGGTCGTCGACATCCTGCTCGAACGGCTGGGCTCCCACGACGGGCCGGTCGTCCTCGCGGCGGCCGGGTCCTCGGACGCGCGGGCCCAGGCCGACGTCGAGGCGGCCGTCGGGCTGCTCGCCGAGCGGCTGGGGCGGCCCGTCACGTCGGGGTTCCTGTCCGCGCAGGAACCCACCGTCGCGGACGCCGTCGCCGCGGCCGGCCCGCGACCCGTGGCCGTCGTGAGCTACCTGCTGGCGCCCGGGGTGTTCTCGGCGCGACTCGCGTCCGTCGGGGCCGACGTCGTCACCGACCCCCTCGGGGTGCACCCCGGCCTCGTCGACCTCGTGCTGGCGCGCTACGACGCGACGGTGCGGGACACCACGTTCGCGAGGTCCTCCCCCGCCACCAGCCGCGCGACCTGAGCACGCAGCAGCGCCACCATCCGCGGCCGGAACGCCGTGGAGTTCCCGCCGACGTGCGGCGTGACGACGACGCCGGGCGAGGACCACAACGGGTGGTCGGCCGGGAGGGGTTCGGGATCGGTGACGTCGAGCGCGGCGCGGATCCGCCCGTCCCGCACCGCCTCCACGAGCGCTGCGGTGTCCACGACGGGGCCGCGGGCCACGTTGACGAGCAGCGCTCCGTCGGGCATCGCGGCGAGGAACCCCGCGCCCACCAGGCCGCGCGTGCGGTCGGTCAGCGGGCAGGCCAGGACGACGACGTCGTGCTGCGGCAGCAGGTCGGGGAGTTCCTCGACCGCGTGGACCTGGACGCCGTCCTGGACGCGCGCGCGGGTCCCGACCGCCGTGACGGAGCACTCGAACGGGGCGAGGCGGGCGGCGACGGCGCGGCCGACCCCGCCCCAGCCGACGACGAGGACGGACCGGTCGGCCAGGGACGTGCGCCGGGACGGCTTCCACTCCCCCGACGCCATCGAGCGGACGTCGTCGTCCAGGCCGCGCAGGGACAGGACCGCCAGTCCCACGGCGAGCTCGGCCGTCGACGTCTCGTGGACGCCGGAGGCGTTGCACAGCAGCACGTCCGGGGGCAGCTGCTCGGGCACTCCGTCGTAGCCGATGGTCAGGAGCTGGACCGCGCGCACGCCGTCGGGCAGCGCCGAGACGTCGGGGGTCGCGACGTAGGGCGGGACAACGAGGGCCGGCGCGGGATCGGGGGCCGGGCCCGTGCCGTCCCAGACGACGACCTCGGCGCCGTCGAGGGTCCCGAGCGCACGGGCCCAGGACTCGGAGGGGACGCTCACCACGACGTGCTCGCTCACGCGGGCACGCTAGCCGCATCCGGGTGAGGATGGACCGGTGACCCGCAGACGCACGGCCCTCGCCCCGGCGGCCCTCGTCGGGACCCTCCTGCTCGGCTGCTCGGACTCGGCGCAGTCCCCCGGCACCCCGACCCCCACCGCGGCGCAGCCCGCTCCCTCGACGTCGGCCTCCACGCCGGTGGACCCCTCGGAGATCGTCGCGGCCGCCGTCGGGCTGCCCGGCGACCCCGTGGACGTCGCCACGGGGCTCGACGTGCCCTGGGGGATGGCGGTGCTGCCCGACGGGACAGCGTTGGTCACGCTGCGGGACGAGGCCCGCGTTGTGCAGGTCGGTCCCGGGGTCTCGACGGTCCTGGGCGCGGACGGTCCGGACGGGCGGGTCCCGGACGTCGTGCCCGGCGGCGAGGGCGGGCTGCTGGGGATCGCGCTGTCGCCGGAGTTCTCGAGCGACCAGCACGTGTTCCTCTACCAGACGGCCCGCGACGACAACCGCGTCGTGCGGTACACGCTGGCGCAGAACCGCCTCGGCGAGGCGACGCCCGTCCTGACGGGCATCCCGAAGAACTCGACCCACAACGGCGGGCGGATCGCCTTCGGCCCGGACGGCAAGCTCTACGTCGGCACGGGGGACGCCCAGAACCGTCCCGCGGCCCAGGACCCGACGTCGCTCGGCGGCAAGATCCTGCGGCTGAACCCCGACGGGACCGTCCCTCCGGACAACCCGACGGCCGGTTCACCCCTGTGGTCCCTGGGCCACCGCAACCCGCAGGGTCTGGGCTGGGACTCCACGGGTCGCCTCATCGCCGCGGAGTTCGGCCAGGACGAGTGGGACGAGCTCAACGTCATCCGGCCCGGCGGGAACTACGGCTGGCCCGAGGTCGAGGGGCCCGGGGACGGCGGCGGGAGGTTCGTCGCCCCCGTGCAGACGTGGGCCACCGACGACGCCTCGCCCTCGGGGATCACGGTCACCCCCGACGCCGTGTACGTCGCGGCGCTGCGCGGAGAACGCCTGTGGCGGGTGCCGCTGAACCCCGACGGACCGACCGGGACCCCCGACGCGTACCTGCAGGGAGCCCTCGGCCGGCTGCGGACGGTCGAGGTCGGGCCGGACGGGTCGCTGTGGGTCCTCACGTCCAACACGTTCCGCGGGGAACCCCGTTCCGGGGACGACCGCCTGGTGTCGGTGCCGTTGTCGTCCTGAGGTTCCCGGACGGCAGGATGGGCCCGTGCCTCCCGACCTGACGGTTCCGGTCCTCCTGCTCCTGCTGCTCGCCGCGTTCGCCGCGGGCTGGATCGACGCCGTGGTGGGTGGCGGCGGGTTGTTGCAACTGCCGGCCCTCCTGCTCGTGCCGGGCCTGAGCCCCGTGCAGGCGCTCGCGACGAACAAGCTCGGGTCCATCTTCGGCACCAGCACGAGCGCCCTGACGTACTACCGGCGCGCCAGACCCGACCTGCGGACCGCGCTGCCGATGGCGGCGGTCGCCCTCGTCGGGAGTTTCGGCGGAGCCTCCATCGCGGCGGCGCTGCCCGTCGCCGTGTTCAAACCCGTCATCGTCGTGGCGCTCATCACCGTCGCCACCATCACCGTGCTCCGGCCGGCGCTGGGAGCCTCGACGTCCCTGCGGTTCTCCGGCCACGCCCACTACCGCGCGGCGATCGCCGTCGGCCTCGCGATCGGCGTCTACGACGGGGTGCTCGGTCCGGGCACCGGGACGTTCCTCGTCATCGCCATGGTGAGCCTGCTCGGGTACGACTTCGTCCAGGCCAGTGCCAAGGCGAAGATCGTGAACTTCTCCACGAACCTCGGCGCGCTGCTGTACTTCGCGCCGCACGGGGCGGTCCTGTGGGGGCTCGGGCTGCTGCTCGGGATCGCGAACACGAGCGGGAGCTACCTGGGGTCCCGGATGGCGATCTCGCAAGGGACGCGGTTCATCCGCACGGTGTTCCTCGTCGTCGTGGCCGCCCTCATCGTCAAGGTGGGCCACGACGTGTGGGTCGAGAACCTCTCCCCGCTGTTCTCCTGAGGGCCGGCGCCGCGCCCGCGCGGGGCGGCGCCGGCGGCGGGTTCAGCGCACGCGTTCGGCGGTGAACTGCATCCGGGGGTTCGCGTAGACCTCCTGCGACTCCACGAGCCGCAGTTCGCGCTCCCCGGAGCGGTAGGTGTTCTCGATGAGGTCGAACACGCTGGACACCGTGCGCTCCAGCGCCACCCGCGCCTCGCCGGTGCTGCGGTAGTGGGCCGTGAAGAGGGCGGCGGTGACGTCCCCGGACCCGTTCGCCTTGAACGGCAGCATCGGGGTGCGGACGATCCAGGCGCCGGCGTCGTCGGCGACGAGCACCTCGACGGTCCCCTCCTCGCGGTCGGGGCGTTCGACGCTCGTCACCAGGACGGTCGAGGGGCCCATGGCCCGCGCGGCGTCGACCGAGGCGAGCGTCGACTCCAGCGTGTCGGGTTCGGTGCCGGTGAGGTAGCCGAGCTCGAACTGGTTCGGCGTGATGATGTCGGCGACGGGGACGACCCGGTCGCGCAGCAGCTCCGGGATCTCGGGCGCGACGAAGCAACCGGACTTGGCGTTCCCCATCACCGGGTCGCACGCGTACACCGCGGAGGGGTTCGCCGCCTTCACCCGGCGGACCGCGTCGACGATGACGTCGCCGATCCCGACCCCGCCCTGGTACCCCGACAGGACCACGTCCACCTGGGGGAAGACACCGCGCTCCTCGACCCCGGTGAGGACGTCGGCGACGTCCGACGGCGCGATGAGCGGACCGCGCCAGGCCCCGTACCCCGTGTGGTTGGAGAAGTTCACGGTGTAGACGGGCACGACCTCGACCCCGATGCGCTGCAGTGGGAAGACGGCCGCGGAGTTGCCGACGTGGCCGTGCGCGACGGCGGACTGGATGGAGAGCACCTTCACGCGCCGGACGATACGCGCCCCCGCCCCACGGGGCCGTCCGACTTCCACAAGAGGTCTTGTGGAAGATGTCTTGTGGTTCTACCGTCGACGTCGTGGACGACTTCCCTCCTCCCGACCTGCCCAGCGTCGAGCTCACCGACCCGGCCACGATGCGCGTGCTGGCGCACCCCACCCGGCTGCGCCTCCTCGGCGAGCTGCGGGTCCACGGGCCGTGCAGCGTCGGGATGCTCAGCCGCGCCGTCGACGAGGCCCCGGGCTCGGTCAGCTACCACCTGTCGCGCCTCGCCGAGGTCGGCCTGGTGGCCGAGGCGCCCGACCACGCACCGGACCGCCGGCAACGCTGGTGGCGCTCGGTCCACGCCTTCACCCGCACGCCCTCCCCCACCGACACGAGCGACCCCGAGCGCTCGGCGGCCTCCACCGCGCTGCGCAAGAGCTTCGTGCGGGGCCTCGCCACCGCGCACGAGGCCTACCTCGACGCCGAGCACGACCTGCCACCGGAGTGGGCCGAGGCCGCCTCCACCGGGGACCTGTACCTCGACCTCACGGCCGACGAGCTCGCCGAGATGGCCGCCGAGGTCCGACAGGTCTTCGGCCGGTGGCTGGAGCGCTCGAACCGGGACCGCGCCGGGACCCGCCCCGTGCTCGCCCTCCACGCGCTGTTCCCGCGGCCGTGAGACCGCTCCGCGCGCTGGTCGTCGCGCACACCGCGAGCGCCGCGGGGAACGCGGCGACCCAGGTGGCCGTCCCGCTGCACGTCCTGGCCACGGGCGGCAGCGGCCTGCAGCTCGGGATCGCCTCCGCCGCAGCGGTCGTGCCGGTCATCGTCGGCGGTGTGTTCGGCGGGACGGTCGTCGACCGCATCGGCTACCGCCGCACGAGCATCACCAGCGACGTCGTCGGGGCCGTCACGATCGCCGCGGTCCCGCTGCTGGCCGGCACCGTCGGCCTGCCGTTCTGGGGGCTCGTCCTGCTGCTCGTGGCGACGGGCCTGCTGGACGCCCCGGGCCAGGCCGCGCGGCACGCGATGCTGCCCGAGGTCTGCGCGGTCGACGACGTGCCGCTGCTCAAGGCCACGGGCGCCCTCAACGGGGCCGAACGCCTCGCCCAGCTGCTGGGGGTCGCCGCGACGGCCGCCCTCGTCGGGTGGCTCGGCGCCCTGCCCGTCCTGTGGCTGGACGCGGCGACGTTCGCCGCCAGCGCGACGCTCGTGCTGATCGCCGTGCCCCACACGTCCACCGCCGCCACTCCCGCGGGGTCCTACCTGCGTCGCCTGCGGGAGGGGTTCGACGTGGTGCGCCGCGACGGGTTGCTGCGCGCCGTCGTCCTCCTCGTGCTGGCGACCAACGCCTTCGACACGGGGCTGACCGTCCTGCTGCCGCTCGTGGCGCGCGACACCTGGCACCACCCCGCAGCGTTCGGCTGGGTCAGTGCCGTCTTCGGCGTGGGCGCGGCGGTGGGAGCCCTGCAGGCGCACCGCCTCACCCGGCGCTGGTCGCGCCGTCGGGTCTTCGCCCTGTCCTTCCTGCTCGCCGGGTCGCCGCGCTTCCTGCTGCTGGCCACGGGCCCCTCCCTGGAGCTCACCCTCGTCGTCGTCCTCGCCTGCGGCCTCGCCGCGGGGGCCATCAACCCGGTGCTGGGCGCCGTGCAGCTCGAGCGGGTGGCCCCGCGGATGCGCGCCCGCGTCGCCGGTCTCGTGGCGGCGGGCGCGTGGGCGGGGATGCCGGCCGGGTCGCTGCTCGCGGGGTGGGGTGCGGACCGGGTCGGCGTCGTGCCGGTGCTGTGGACCGTGGGGGCCCTGTACCTCGTCGTCACGCTCGCCCCCTTCGTCGGCCGGTCGTGGAAGGACATGGACCGTCCTGCCCGGCGGGAGTCGGCCGTGGCAGGGTGAGCGGGTGTTCGACCAGCTCAACGCGCTCGTCACCGAGCACGCGGGATCGCCGTGGGTGCTGGCCGCGGTGCTCACCCTCGCCGCCCTCGACGCCTTCGTCCCGCCGCTGCCGAGCGAGTCGGTCGTCATCGGCCTGTCGGCCATCGCGGCCGACACCGGGCACCCGAACCGGTGGGCGCTGTTCGCCTGCGCGGTGGTCGGCGCCTTCCTCGGCGACAACCTCACCTACACGATGGGCCGGCACTCCCCGTTGCGGCGCTGGATCGCCGGGCACCCGCGGCTGGAGAAGGCGTTCAGCCGCGCCGCCGTGGAACTGCAGAAGCGGGGGGCGTTCGCGATCCTGGCCGCCCGGTACGTCCCGATCGGCCGCATCGCCGTGAACCTGACGGCCGGGGCGGTGCAGTTCCCGCGGGCGCGCTTCGTCGGGTTGAGCGCGCTGGCGGCGCTGACGTGGGCGGCGTACTCGGTGGCGATCGGTTCGCTCGCCGGGCACTGGATCGAGTCGACACCGTTGGCCGGCGCCGCCCTCGGCATCGTCATCGCCCTGGCGCTGGGTTTCCTCGTGGACCTCGTGCTCAACCGCGTCGTCCGCCGCCGGGTCAGCTGAGGTCGTCGTCGAGGAGGGCGTCGAGGAGGATCCGGGCGGAGAGGCCGAGGGCCGCCTCGGCCTCCGGTTGGTGCGTCGCCGCCACGGTCGAGGCACTGAGGACGACGACCGCGACGGTCGGGCCGTAGGCGTGCTCGACGACCCCCGCCTCGTGCCGCAGCGTCAGCAGGGTTCCCGTCTTGGACGACCAGCGGGAGGCGTCGGTCCGCAGGTCCGGGGCCAGCCGGTGACCGAAGACGTTGCCGCCCAGCAGGTCGCGCATCCGCGCGGCGACCACCTCGGGGACGGTGGTGGGTCGCCACAGCTGGGTCAGCAGCTCCGTGAAACCCTCGGCCGAGCCGGAGTTCGCGCGTCCGACGTCGAACTGCTCGAGGGCGTGGCCGTCGCCGGCGGTTCCGGAGCGGCTCGCCAGCAGGTGGCCGAGCGGGCGTTCCACCCGCAGTGCCGGAGTGGCGGTCAGGTCGGCCAACCGGTGCCGCACCGCGACGCCCCGGACGCCGAGGGCGCGCAGTTCCGCGTCCACGGCCGCCGGTGGTGTGAGGTCGAACAACGCGTCGGCGGCGACGTTGTCGCTGATGGTGACGGCGAGTTCGAGGAGGTCCTCGACCGCGACGTGCGCGGGGTGGCGGAACCGCCCGAGACCGGTGTCGGCCGGCGTCGTCGGCGGTTGCACCGCGACCACCTCGTCCGCCGCGAGTTCCCCGCGGTGGATGCGCAGGAGGGTCGCCAGGGCCAGCGGGACCTTCACCAGGGATGCGCACGGGAACGGCCGGGCGGGATCGAGGCCGACGGCGCGCCCGGCGTCGAGGTCGCGCACGACGATGCCGGCCTCCAGGCCCGCGTCCGCGAGGACGTCCCGCACCCGCTCGAGCGCCCTCACACCTCCTCCCACAGGCCGGCCACCGCGTCCGCGAACTCCCCGCGCAGGCGGTGGGCGTCCTCGTCCCGGCCGGCCAGCACCGCCAGGCCGCGGACGAGGACGCACCCCGACACCGGGCACCAGTCCAAGCCCCAGGTGCGCGCCTCGGGCCGGGTGACCAGGACGACGTCGCCGCCGCCGAGGGCGTCGGCCAACGCGGCGACCGGGGAGTCGGCGACGCCCACCTGCACGGGTTGCAGACCCGCCGCCGCGGCCGCCCGCACGACGACGTCCCGCACGTGCGGGACGTCGTCCTCCGGCAGCAACCAGCAGCGGCGCAACCCCTCCTGCCGCGCCGACCGTCCCGACGCGCGACCCCGCCGCAGCGAGGACCACCGGAAGGAGGGGGCGCGCAGGAGGCCCGGAACCGCGGCCACCCCGAGCACGCTCGTCCACTCGGCCTCGTCCGGCGGCACCGGGACGAGGGCGACGGGCAGGTCGCGCTGGCGGACCGCCTCGACCCGGCCTGCCCGCGGGAGCGGCACGGGGTCCACGACGTGTCCGGTGCGCGCCGCGAACCGGGCCAGGTCCGGCACCGCCAGCGTGTCCGGCACCCCGCACCGCAGGGGCCGCCGGCGGGCCCGTTCGGCGCCCTCGACGAGGGCGTCGGCCAGGTCCACGAGACGGCGGGCCGTGGGCAGCAGGTCCCGTCCCACGCTCGTCACGGCGACGGTGCGCGACGACCGCTCCAGCAGTCGCGCCCCGAGGTGGGCCTCCAGCGCGGCCACCCGGCGGCTCGCGACGGACTGCGGGATGCGCACGGAGGCAGCCCCCGCCGTGAAGCTGCCCTGGGTCGCGACGGCCAGGAAGGCGCGGCACCCGGCGACGACGTCCACGGCCCGACCGTACCGCTCGGCCATGCTCGTTCGGCATGGATCGGACCGCCGCCTGCTTGGACAGCATGGCCGGACTGCGGTGGGGTGGGGACCGTGAGACGAACCGCCGCCCTCCTGTCCGCCCCGCTGTCCGCGCTGGTGATCCTGGCCGGCTGCTCCGAACCGGCCCCGCCCACCTCGTCCGCCCCGGCTCCGGCGAGCTCCTCCTCCGCACCGGCGCCCGACTTCGCCGCCCTGGAGCAGCAGTCCGGTGCCCGCCTGGGCGTGTTCGCGGTCGACACCGGCAGCGGCCGCACCGTCGCGCACCGGGCCGACGAGCGGTTCGCCTTCGCCTCCACGTACAAGGCGCTCGCGGCCGCGGCGGTCTTGGACTCCGGCGCCGACCTCGCGACGCAGGTCCCGGTGACCGACCTGGTCGACTACTCCCCCGTCACGCAGGAGCACGTCGGCGGGACCCTGTCGCTCGGCGAGGTCGCCGAGGCGGCGGTGACCGTGAGCGACAACACCGCGGGCAACCTGCTCTTCGACCAGCTCGGTGGACCCGCCGGTTTCGAGGCCGACCTGCGGGCCCTGGGCGACACCGTGACGGAGTCCGCGCGCACCGAACCCGGGTTGAACGGGTGGAACCCCGGCGAGGTCGACGACACGAGTTCGCCGCGCGCGTTCGCCACCGACCTGCAGGCCTACGCCGTGGGCGACGCCCTGGACGCCGCCGACCGGGACGTCTTCACCGGGTGGCTCAGGGGGAACACGACCGGGGCGGAGCAGATCCGTGCGGGGGTTCCTGCGGGCTGGGTCGTGGGCGACAAGACCGGCCACGCGGGCCGCTACGGCAACCAGAACGACGTCGGTGTCGTGTGGCCGTCGGGGGGCCGGGCCCCGTGGGTCGTCGTGGTGTTCTCCGACAAGCCGGGCCTCGACGACGAGTCCGACCCCGCGCTCGTGGCGCGGGCGACCGGACTCGTCGTCGACGCGCTCAGCTGACCCGTGCGGTGATGAGCTCGCGGATGCGCGCGGCGTCCGCCTTGCCCTGCATCTCCTTCATGACCTGACCGATGAGGGCACCGGCCGCCTGCGCCTTGCCGCCGCGGATCTTCTCCACGACGTCGGGATTGGCGGCGATGACCTTGTCGACCGCGGCGTTCAGGGCGCCGTCGTCCTGGACGACGACGAGACCGCGGGCCTGGACCACCGTCGCGACGTCCCCCTCCCCGGCCAGCACGCCCTCGAGGGCCTCGCGCGCGAGGCGGTCGGTGAGCTTGCCGTCGTCGACGAGCTGGGCCAGTTCGGCCACGTCGGCGGGGGTGACGCGCAGGTCGGTGAGCTCGACCCCGTCGGCGTTGGCGCGGCGGGCCAGTTCCCCGGACCACCACTTGCGGGCCGCCGCGGGCGAGGCGCCCGCGGCCACCGTCGCCTCGACGACGTCCAGCGCCCCGGCGTTGACGAGATCGCGGAACTCCAGGTCGGAGAAACCCCACTCGGCGTGCAAGCGCTTGCGGCGTTGCGAGGGCGGCTCGGGCAGCGAGGCGCGCAGCTCCTCGACCCACGCCCGGTCCGGGACGATCGGGACGAGGTCGGGTTCGGGGAAGTACCGGTAGTCCTCGGCGTCGGACTTCTCCCGGCCCGACGTCGTGAGCCCGGTGTCCTCGTGCCAGTGGCGCGTCTCCTGCACGACCTTCTCACCCGCCCGCAGGACGGCCGCGTGCCGGGAGACCTCGTAGCGCACGGCCCGTTCGACCGAGCGCAGCGAGTTGACGTTCTTCGTCTCCGACCGCGTGCCGAGCTTCGCCTCCGGCGACGGGCGCAGCGAGAGGTTGACGTCGCAGCGCAGCGACCCCTGCTCCATCTTGACGTCGGAGACGTCGAGCGCGCGGAGCAGGTCGCGCAGGGCCGCGACGTAGGCGCGGGCCACGTCGGGGGCCCGGTCCCCGGTGCCCTCCAGGGGCTTGGTGACGATCTCGATGAGCGGGATGCCCGCGCGGTTGTAGTCCACGAGGGAGAACTCGGCGCCGTGGATGCGGCCCGTGGAACCCCCGACGTGCAGGGACTTCCCGGTGTCCTCCTCCATGTGGGCGCGCTCGATGAGCACCCGGTAGGTGAACGCCGGCTTCGACCCGTCCTCCGACGCCGGGACGTCGACGTCGAGGTACCCCTCGTACGCGATCGGCTCGTCGTACTGCGACGTCTGGAAGTTCTTCGGCATGTCCGGGTAGAAGTAGTTCTTCCGGGCGAACCGGCAGCGCTCGGCGATGGAACAGTTCAACGCCAGCCCGATGCGGATCGCCGACTCCAGCGCCTTGGCGTTCAGGACCGGCATCGCGCCGGGCAGACCGAGGGACGTCGGGTCCACCTGCGTGTTCGGCTCGGCGCCGAACTCCGTCGGCGCACCGGAGAACATCTTCGTCTGGGTGTTGAGCTCGACGTGCACCTCGAGGCCGAGGACGGGGTCGAACTCCGCCACCGCCTCGTCGTACTCCACCAGTTCGACGGTCATGCCGACACCCCCTGCCACGCCGGAACCTCCGCGAGCAACGGCCCGCCCCACTTGTCCACCAACCGCGTCTCCAGCGCCGCGCCGACCCGGTACAGCCGGTCGTCGGCCTGCTGCGGCGCGAGGATCTGCAACCCCACGGGCAGCCCGTCGGACAGGCCCGCCGGCAGGGACATCCCGGGGATGCCCGCCAGGTTCGCCGGGATCGTCGCGACGTCCCCGGCGTACATCGCCAGGGGGTCGTCGAGCTTGGCGCCCAGGGGGTACGCGACCGTCGGCGCGGTCGGCGAGACCAGCACGTCGACGGAGCCGAAGGCCGCGTCGAAGTCGCGCTGGACGAGCGTGCGCACCTTCTGGGCGCTGCCGTAGTAGGCGTCGTAGTAGCCGGCCGACAACGCGTAGGTGCCGAGGATGATGCGGCGCTTGGCCTCGTCCCCGAACCCGGCGGCGCGGGTGGCGCGCATGACGGTCTCGGCCGTCACGTTCTCGCCCTCCGGCACGACCCGCAGGCCGTAGCGCATCCCGTCGAACTTGGCGAGGTTGCTCGACGCCTCGCTCGGCAGGATCAGGTAGTACGCGGCGAGCGCGTGCACGATGTTCGGCAGGCTCAGCTCGACGACCTCGGCCCCGGCGGCGCGGAACTCCGCGAGCGCCTCCTCGAACCGCGCGACGACACCGGGTTCGTACCCCTCGCCCGACAGTTCGGCGACGACCCCGATGCGGACGCCGGTGAGGTCGCCGGTCGCGCCCTGGCGGGCGGCGCCGACGACGTCCGGCACCGCACCCGGCAGCGACGTCGAGTCGTACGGGTCGTGGCCTGCGATGACCGCGTGCAGCAGCGCCGTGTCCATGACCGTCCGGGCGCAGGGCCCGGCCTGGTCCAGGGAGCTGGCGAGGGCGATGAGGCCGTAGCGGGAGACCGCGCCGTAGGTGGGCTTGACGCCGACCGTGCCGGTGACGGCCGCGGGCTGGCGGATCGAACCACCCGTGTCCGACCCGATCGTCAGGGGGGCCTCGAAGGCCGCGAGCGCCGCCGCGGAACCGCCGCCGGAACCGCCCGGGATGCGGGTGGGGTCCCACGGGTTGCGCGTGACGCCGTACGCGGAGTGCTCGGTCGTCGAGCCCATCGCGAACTCGTCCATGTTCGTCTTGCCGAGCACGACGAGGCCCGCGGCGTGCAGCTCGCGCACGACGGTGGCGTCGTACGGCGGGACCCAGCCCTGCAGCATCCGGGACCCGGCAGTGGTCGGCAGGCCCTTCGTCGTCAGCACGTCCTTGACGCCGATGGGGACACCGGCGAGCGGCCCGAGGTCGGCCCCGGCCGCGCGGTCGGCGTCGATCTGCCGGGCGCGGGCGAGGGCGCCCTCGTGGTCGACGTGCAGGAAGGCGTGGACGCCGGAGTCGTTGGGGCCGGACGTCGGGCCGTCGACCGCGTCGATGCGGTCGAGGTGGGCGCGGGTGACCTCCTCGGCGGAGACGACCTTGCTGCGCAGGCCGTCGGCGAGGCGGGTGGCGTCCCACTGGACCAGTTCGTTGACGCTCACGCCTCCTCCCCCAGGATCATCGGGACGCGGAAGCGACCGTCCTCGGCCGCGGGAGCGCCCGCGAGCGCCTCCTCCGCGGTCAGGCCCGGCCGGACGACGTCCGGTCGGGTGACGTTCGTCAGCGGCACGGGGTGCGAGGTGGCGGGTACGTCGTCGGTGGCGACCTTCGCGACGGCCGCGACGGCATCGAGGACCGCGTCGAGCTGACCCGCCATGCGGTCCAGCTCCTCGTCGGACATGTCGATGCGCGCCAGGCGCGCGAGGTGCTCGACCTCGGATCGGGAGATGGCGGACACGATCGGTGAGTCTATTGCGCCGGTCCGGGGTGCCCACGGTCCACCAGCCGGGACAGGACGATGACGGAGTCCGTGGCGGCGATGGACGCCTCGTCCCGCACCCGCTCGACGGCCTCCTCCAGGTGGCTCACGTCCCGGGCCCGCAGGTGCAGGAGCGCGTCCGCGGGGCCGGTCACGGTGTAGGCGCCGACGATCTCGGGGACGCCCTGCCAGAGCCGGCGCAGCTCGGCGGGCGAGACGGTGCCGTGGCAGCGGACCTCGACGAAGGCCTCGGTCCCCCACCCGAGCGCGGCCGGGTCGACGACGGCCGTGAAGCCCGCGATGACGCCGTCGGCGACGAGCCGGTCGACGCGGCGCTTCGTCGCCGGGGCGGACAGCCCGACGCGGTGACCGACCTGCGCGAACGTGGCGCGCCCGTCGGCTTCGAGGGCCGCGATGATGCCGCGGTCGATGTCGTCCAGCTCCCGCACCGGACCTCCCGTTCCCGTGGCGCGACGACGCCACGGTGCCACAGTGCTGGCGTGGTGACGTTGGGAGCCGGTGGGACGCGCTGGGGGCTGCTGCGCGCCGCGGCCGTCCTCCTCGTGCTGGGGGCGGTCGCGTGGTGGCGCCGGCAGGACACGTCCTTCGCGCTGTACGCCGTGTCCTGGGGCGCCGTCCTCGTCGCCTCGGTGGTGTGGACCGCCGTCCGGCACCGCGCGGACGTCGTCGAGCTGGCGCCCGACGCGCTGCGCGTGCGGACCCGACGGTGAGCGCCGCTTCGCGTGGGAGGACGTCCTGGAGGTGTCCTGGACTTCCGGGACGTGGCCGAACCTGGGCAGCGGGCCGGTGCTGCGGGTCAAGGGCGGGCCGTACGACGACCCCGGCCCCAACGTCCCGGCGCAGGTCGCCCAGCTCGCCCTCTTCGGCCGGCGCGACACGCGCCGCGCCGCCCGCGCTCTGGCGCAGGCCGCGGCCGACCACGGCGTCCCCTTCACCCCCGGGCTCGTCGAGCTCGTCAACTCCGGCAAGCGCAGCCCGCGGCTGCCGGGCGAGCGCCGCGACGCCCGGGGCGGCTCGCTCTAGGCCGGCTCACCCCGCCTCGCCCGCCGCCGGGTCCGCGCTCCCCTCCCCCTCGGCCGGGAGCGCCACCGCGTCCGGGCCCCCCTCGAGCAGCGCGGTGAACCCCGCCTCGTCGAGGATGCGCAGGCCCAGCTGCTCGGCCTTGTCGGCCTTCGATCCGGCGGCCTCCCCCACGACGACGAAGTCGGTCTTCTTCGAGACCGAGCTCGACGCCTTCCCGCCGCGGGCGAGGATCGACTCCTTCGCCTCGTCGCGGGAGTACCCGGCCAGCGATCCGGTGACGACCACGGTCAGCCCCTCCAGGGTCCGCGGCGTCGACTCGTCCCGCTCGTCCTCCATGCGCACGCCGGCCTCGCGCCACTTGCGCACCACCTCGCGGTGCCAGTCGACGGCGAGCCACTCCACGACCGCGTCGGCGATCGTGGGGCCGACGCCCTCGGAGGAGGCGATCTCCTCAGCGCTCGCGGCCTCGATCGCCTCCATCGACCCGAACCGGTCGGCCAGGGCGCGGGCCGCGGTCGGGCCGACGTGGCGGATCGACAACCCGACGAGGACGCGCCACAACGGCTGGGACCTGCGGTCGGCGAGGTTCTGCAGCAACCGCCGGCCGTTCGCCGAGACGGCCCCCGCCTTCGTCGTGAAGAGCGGGACCGTCGCCAGGTCCTCCTCGGTCAGCGTGAACAGGTCGCCCTCGTCCTCGATGACGCCGGCCTGCAGGAGAGCCGTGGAGGCCTCGTACCCGAGGGCCTCGATGTCGAACGCCCCCCGGCCCGCGACGTGGAACACCCGCTCGCGCAGCTGGGCCGGGCAGGAGCGGGAGTTCGGGCAGCGGATGTCGACGTCGTCGGCGCGCTGGTGCGCGAGCGTCGTCCCGCACTCCGGGCACTGCGTCGGCATGACGAACTCCCGCTCGTCGCCCGTCCGCGCGTCGGCGACCGGCCCGAGCACCTCGGGGATCACGTCGCCGGCCTTGCGGACGACGACGGTGTCGCCGATGAGAACGCCCTTGCGCTTGACCTCGTCGGCGTTGTGCAGGGTGGCCATCTTCACCGTCGAGCCGGCGACGAGCACCGGTCGGAGCACCGCGAAGGGCGTGACCCGGCCGGTGCGGCCGACGTTCACCTGGACGTCGAGGAGCGTCGTCGTGACCTCCTCCGGCGGGTACTTGAACGCGATGGCCCAGCGCGGGGCGCGCGACGTCGACCCCAGCCGGCGCTGCAGCGGGACCTGGTCCACCTTGACGACGACGCCGTCGATCTCGTGCTCGACGTCGTGCCGGTGCTCGCCGTAGTAGGAGATGTACTCGGCCACCTCGGGCAGGGTGTCGAGCACCTTCACGCGCGAGGACGTCGGCAGGCCCCACGCCGCGAGCTTCTCGTACGCCTCGAACTGCGAGCCGTTCTCCATGCCGCGGCGGGACCCGATGCCGTGCACGAGCATCCGCAGCGGCCGGGTGGCGGTGACGCGGGGGTCCTTCTGCCGCAAGGATCCCGCCGCCGCGTTGCGCGGGTTCGCGAACGGCGGTTTGCCGGCCTCGACCAGCCCGGCGTTGATCGCGGCGAACCCCTCGAGGAGGAAGAACACCTCGCCGCGGACCTCGAGGAACTCCGGCACGTCCTCGCCCGTGAGGCGGTGCGGGACGTCGGCGATGGTGCGGACGTTGAACGTCACGTCCTCGCCCGTCCGCCCGTCGCCGCGCGTCACACCGCGGACGAGGCGCCCCTGCTCGTAGACGAGGTCGATGGCGAGGCCGTCGATCTTCGGCTCGCACAGGTACCGGGCGCCCTCCCCGACCTCCTTCTCCACGCGGCCGGCCCAGGCCGACAACTCGTCGAGCGAGAACGCGTTGTCGAGGCTGAGCATGCGCTCGGGGTGGTCGACGGCCGTGAACTCCGTCGAGAACGTGCCGCCGACCGTCTGCGTCGGGGAGTCGGGCGTGCGCAGCTCGGGGTGCTGCTCCTCCAGCGCCCGCAACTCCTTCTCCAGCTCGTCGTACTGCCCGTCGCTCAGCGGCGAGGAGTTCCGCACGTAGTACGCGAAGCGGGCGGCCTGGACCTCGGCCACCAGCTCCTCCCAGCGGTGCCGGGCCGAGGACGGGACCGTGTCGTCGGAAGGGCCACCGGAGGGGCTCGTGCTCTGTGCGCTCACGGTCCCCATCCTGCCGCGAGGGTCCGACACACGCCCACGAGCGTTCACCGTGGCGTCGCACAGCGGTTGCTCAGGGTCCCTACGGTCACCGCCATGATCACCCGCCCCTCCCGCCGCGCCCTCGCGGCGCCGCTCGCCCTCACCGCCGTCGTCGCCGGCACGCTCGGCCTGACCGCCTCCGGTTCGGACGCCCGGGCCGACGACCACGCCCCCACCACCGCCCTCCCCGCCCAGACCGCGCGCCTCGTCGACCGTCAGGTCCTGCCCGCCGCGTCCTTCGGCGAGCCCGTGCCGAGCGGCGCGGGCATCGAGACCGCGAACGGCGTCGCAGTCCCGTTCGCCGCACAGCCCGTCCAGGGGTTCTCCGCGAACCTCGTCCAGCCGGACGGCTCGTACCTCGTCCTGTCGGACAACGGCTACGGGACGAAGGCCAACAGCGCGGACTTCCTCCTCGCCGTCCACCGGCTGACCGACCCCGGCACCGGGACCCTGCAGGTCGCGCCGGGGGGTTTCACGTTGTCCGACCCGTACGGCAAGGTCACCTGGGACCTGACCCGGTCCGACCGCCGACTCACCGGTGCCGACTTCGACCCCGAGAGCTTCCGGCAGGCCCCCGACGGGACGTTCTGGTTCGGTGAGGAGTTCGGCCCGTACCTGCTGCACACCGACGCGGCGGGCCGACTGCTCGAGGCGCCGGTCCCCCTGCCCGGCGTCCACTCCCCGGACGATTCGGAACTCGGCACGGCCACGCCGGACCTGGCGTCCAGCAAGGGGTTCGAGGGCATGGCGCAGTCGGCCGACGGCCGCTACCTGTTCCCGCTGCTGGAGGGCCCCGTCGCCGGCGACGACCCCCAGGACCTGCGCGCCCACCGCTACGACACCGTCGAGGGGCGCTACCGCGGCGAGGCGTTCACCTACCGCCTCGAATCCCCCCGCAACGCGATCGGCGACATGACCCGGGTCGACGACCACCGGTTCCTCGTCCTCGAGCGAGACAACGGCCAGGGTCCCACCGCCGTCTTCAAGGCGGTGTTCCTCGTCGACACGAGCGTGACGGACGCGACCGGGCACCCGCTCAAGACCCAGCTCGTGAACCTCATGGCGGTGCCGGACCCGGACGGGGTCGCCGGGGACCTGTCGAAGGACTCGGGGTTCCTGACGTTCCCGTTCACCACCATCGAGAGCGTCGACGTCGTCGGGGACCACCGCATCGTCGTCGGCAACGACAACAACTTCCCGTCCTCGGCCGGCCGCACGCCCGGCGTCCCGGACGACGACGAGTTCCTCACGATCGAGGTGCAGGCCGACCTGTCCAGCGCCGACTGATCAGCGGTCTCCCGCGGTGGGACGGCGCAGGACGACGAACTCCAGGTCGTCCCGCTGCGGGATCCCGAAGCGCTCGTCGCCGTAGGGGAACGGTCGGCGTTCACCCGTCACCCGGAAACCGAGGCGTTCGTACCAGGCGATGAGGTCGGCGCGCTGGGCGATGACCGTCATCTCCAGCGCGTCCGACCCCCAGCGCGCCACCGCCTCCGCGTCGGCGCGGGTCAGCAGCGTGCGTCCGATCCCGCCGCCCTGCGCGAGAGGGCTGACGGCGAACGTCCCGAAGTAGGCCACCGAACCGGTGCGACGGAGTTCGCAGCAGCCGACGAGGATCCCGTCGCGCTCGGCCAGCAGGAGCGCCGACCCCGGGGCCGCGACCACCGCGGCGATGCCCTCGGCGTCCGTCCGCCTGCCCTGCAGCAGGTCCGCCTCGGTGGTCCAGCCCGCGCGGCTGCTCTCACCGCGGTAGGCCGACTCGACGAGGTCGACGACGGCCGGCACGTCGTCGGCGGTCGCGTCGCGGAACGTCAGGTCAGTCACCGGAGGCCTCCTCGAGAGCGGCGGCCGCTGCACGCAGCCGGGTCAGCAGGTCGCGCACGAGCGACGGCGGCGCGTCCGCGAGCCCCGTCGCGGGCATGAGGACGACGTCGGCCAGGGCGGTCGCGGGCAACCCGATGCGACGCCACGGCTGGCGGACGGCGTCGACGACGGCGGCGTTCGACGGCACGGGCAGACCCGTCCTCGCCGGCACGGGCATCGCCCCGGCCCACAGGAGCAGACCGTCCTCGACGCACGCGGCGACGGACTCCCAGCCGGCCGGCCCGAGGTCACGGACGTCGAGCGCCACGCCCGCCGCCCCCACCTCGCGCACGAGCGACCAGGGCGCCTGCGCGGAGTCGAGCCGGAGCACGGGCTCGGCCCCGGCCGAGCGCACGGCGGCCAGGACGTCCCGCAGGCCGTCGCGGACCTCCGCGCGGTCGACGGCCCGCAGCGTCCCGTACCCGGACTGGGTGGGCAGCCGTCCGGCCAGGACGGCGGCCAGCGACGGCTCCTCCACGTGCACGACGACCTGCGCCCCGGGGACGAGGCGCTGCACGTCCGCGACGTGCCGCGACAGCCCTTCGGCGAGGGAGGCGACGACGTCGCGTCGCGCCCCGGGGTCGGAGACGCTGCGCTCGCCCCGGTTGAGCTCGACGCTCGCGAGCAGCGACCAGGGTCCGACGACCGAGACCGCCAGCGGGCCCGTCCACCCGTCGGCGGCCTCGGCGAGCTCGTCGAGGTCGGCGCGCAGGAAGGCGTCCGCGCGGGCGGCGTCCCGGCCGGGGGCGTCGACGAACCGCCAGCCCGCCGGTTGCCGGTCGACCGGCAGGTCCACGAGCAGCGAGGCCGTGCGCCCCAACGGGTCCGCCCCTGGCCCTCGGGCCGGGAGCTGGGCGAGGTGGGGGACGTGCGGCGGGTCGCCGAGCTCCCCGAAGACGGTGCGGGCGGCTTCGCGGGGGTCCTCCCCCGGCAGCGCGCCGACGGCGGCGGCGGATCCTGGCACGCCGGAACGCTACCCGTCGGGGGGTGCGGTCACCGGCGGGCATCCCCCGAAGGTCGGACCCGGGTCCCGACCGTCGTCCGTTGGCGGGGACCCGCCCCGTGCGGGTGGATGGGTCCTCACAGCAGACTCCTGGGAAGGCACACGCCATGCACCACCGCCGTCGAGTCGTCCGTCGCGCCGGGGCCGCCACCGTGGGGGTGCTCGCCCTGACCGGACCCCTGCTCGTCGCGAGCCCCGCGAGCGGCGCCCCCGCCCCCTCTCCTCTCGGGACCACCCGGCCCGCGACCGTCGCCGCTGCGGACGCCGAGTTCCTGGCGCGGACCCCCGAGCGCTTCCGCGACCAGCAGCTCGCCTGGGCCCCCTGCTCGCGCGAGCAGGTCGGCCTGCTCGCCAGCCTGACCGGCGGGTTGGAGTGCGCGCAGGTGGCCGTCCCACGCGACTGGAACGAGCCCGAGGCGGGCGAGCCGCTGCAGGTCACCATCAGCCGCGAACCGCGCCAGGGCCCTCGACCGGAGCGCACGGTGATCACCAACCCGGGCGGGCCCGGCGGTGCGGGGTTGTCGCTGGCGACGCTGGGGTCCGCCGTGCCGGGCCTGGCGGACACCGAGGTCGTCGGGCTGGACGTGCGGGGCACGGGGGCCAGCTCGGCCCTGACGTGCGGGTCGGCCTTCGTGGGCGAGACCCCGCCGGACTACCGGGACCGCTCGCCCGAGGCGCTCGCCCTCGCCGCCAAGATCGTCCAGGGCGCCGCGCAGGCGTGCGCGCAGGACCCGCTGGCCCCCGTCGTGAACACCCAGCAGACCGTCTTCGACATCGACCTCGTCCGCGACGCGCTCGACCGCGAGACGATCGACTGGGTCGGGTACTCCGGCGGCACGTGGCTGGGGGCGCAGTTCGCCACCCACCTGCCCGGCCGCGTGGGCCGCTTCGTCCTCGACTCCAGCGTCGACGCGACCGCGGGCTACCAGGAGGTCTTCTCCTACCAGCCCATGGCCTTCCAGCGCCGCTTCGACGTCGACTTCGCGCCGTGGGCCGCCGCGGGGAACGCCACGTTCGGGCTCGGGGCGACGGGGGAGGACGTCGGCGCGACGTACGAGCGACTGCGCGCCGAGCTGGCCGCCCGGCCGCTGCAGCTGCTGCCCGGGCTGGCCGTGGACGGCAACCTGCTGGACGCGCTCGCGATGCAGTCGATGTACGGGAAGGCGTCGTTCCCGCAGCTCGCGTGGATCCTCAGCGGGCTGCAGGTCGTCGAGGCCTTCCGCGCCGGCCCCGCGGGGTCCGCCGCCGCGCCGGCCGCCCTGACGGGTCGCCTCGCCGACCTGGTCCGCCAGCTCGCCCCCGCCGCCGACCGGCCGTCGGCGACGGAGTCGATGGCCGCGACCTTCGCGGCGACCACCTGCAACGACAGCCCCTGGACCACCGACCAGGCGTTCTGGGACGCCTACGGGAACGAGCAGGGCGAGCGGTACCCGCTCGTCGGCTACACGAAGTCCAGCCAGGTGTGCGCCTACTGGCAGCGCGACGGTCTCGTGCTCCCGACGGTGGACGGGGCCGACCTGCCGCCGCTGCTCATCGTCCAGTCCCGCCGCGACCCGGCGACCGCCTACGAGGGCGCGGTGAAGACGCACGAGGCGATGGGGTCCTCCGTGCTCGTGACGGTCGAGGACGAGGGTGACCACGGCCTCTACGGCATGGGCAACCCGTGCGTCGACGACGTCGTCGGCCGGTTCCTCACCGAGGGCACCGCGCCCGACGGCGATGTCACCTGCGAGGGCGTGGGCCTGCCGCCCGTGGCCGGTTCCCAGGGCGAGGGTGTCGTCGCGAAGGTCCTGCGGGCGGCGCGCTCGGGAACGGCGTCGTGACGGCGTGAGCCCCGGGTCCGGTGATGGGTGAGGATGACCCGGTGAGGTCGATCCCGTGAGCACCACCCGCCTGCCCGCCCCGGCCCTCGGGGACGGTGTGACCGACGAGGAGCGCCGGTCCGCGCTGCGCCGCATGCGACTGCTGGCCACCGGACTGCTCGTCGTCGCCGCCGTCGTCTACGCGCTGACGGTCGGACGGGCGGGCGGGTGGGGCTTCGTGAACGCGGCCGCCGAGGCCGCCATGGTCGGGGCGGTCGCGGACTGGTTCGCCGTGACGGCGATCTTCCGCCACCCGCTGCGCCTCCCGATCCCGCACACCGCGCTCATCCCGCGCCGCAAGGAGGCCCTGGGCAAGAGCCTGGAGCAGTTCGTCGCGGAGAACTTCCTCGCCGAGGACGTCGTGCGCGACAAGGTGCAGCGGGCCGGGATCCCCAAGCGCGTCGGGTCCTGGCTGTGCGACCGCGGCGGCTCGCGCCGCGTGGTGGAGGAGGCGTCGACGATCCTCACCGGCGCGCTCGGGATCCTGCGCGACGAGGAGGTCACCACCGTCATCGACCAGGTGCTCGTCCGGCGACTGGCCGCGCAGCCGTGGAGCCCGACCCTGGGGCGCCTGCTCGAGGAGGTCGTGCGCGACGGAACGCACCACCCCGTCGTGGACCTCACGCTCATCGAGGTGCAGACCTGGTTGCGGCGCAACGAGACCCTCGTGCGCCGGATGGTCACCGACCGGGCCCCGCTGTGGGTCCCGGACTGGCTCAACGACCGGCTCGGCAAGCGTGTCCACGCCGAGGCCCAGCGCTGGGTCGACGAGATGGTCGACGACCGCGGCCACGCCGGCCGCAAGGCCATCGACGACCTGCTGGCCCGGTACGCCGACGCCCTGCAGAACGACCCCGACACCCGCGCCAAGGCCGACGAGTTCCAGCAGCGGCTGCTCAGCTCCCCCGGCCTCGCGGACACCGTGGCCGGCCTCTGGTCCAGCGTGCGAGGCTTCCTGCTCGACGCCTTGAGCGACCCGGACAGTTCGTTGCGGACCCGCAGCGAGGAGGCGCTCGTCGACGTGGGCCACCGCCTCGTCGAGGACGCCGCCTTCGCCGCCCGCGTCGAGGGCCACCTCACCGACGCGGCCGGGCACGTCGTGCGCCGGTTCGCCCCGGAGCTCGCGACCGTCATCTCCGACACCGTCGCGCGCTGGGACGGCGACGACGCCGCCCGCCGCATCGAACTCCACGTGGGCCGGGACCTGCAGTTCATCCGGATCAACGGGACCGTCGTCGGCGGGCTCGTGGGGTTGTTCATCCACACCGTGACGGTGCTGGTGAGCTGAGGACGCCGCTGGCGCCCGGCTCCTCGAAGGATCGTCGACTGCTCCGGCTGACACACCCGCAGCTGGCGACGAGTCCTAGCCGTCAGCGGCGACGAGGGACGTCATCGTCCTCAGTGCGTTCCAGGGACGCCGAGGAGCCCTTGGAGCTGAAGGCGCTCCACAGGTTGAAGACGACGATCGCGACGACGAGGAGGCACCAGAAGACGAGGAACGGACGCGAACCCCCGTCCCGGAAGCTCGTGATGCCGAAGACGAGCATCCCTGCGCCGACGAACGCGCCCAGGACAGCTGCGGGGCGGCTCGGTGTGATGCGGTAACGCATGCGCGGAAGCTAGCAACGCTCATCCTCCGCGGCCACCGGGGTCGGTGGGCGCCAAGCCTTCGCACTGTGATGGCGGATCAGGCTCCCCCATGGTTCCGACACACCGATGTCCACCATCAACGACGCGTGAACCGTTGCCGCACATGAAGTTACGACGCTTCGACCCTAGCTGTACTGGGCTTGTTCGACTACCCTGGAACACGTGACCCCCACCGCCCAGCACGCAGCCCAGGACGCCCTCACGCGCCTGTCCGCTGCCCTGGACGACCTGCTCACCCTGCCGACCGGAACCCTCGACCGCGACGACGTCGACCACGCCGTGAGGTCCGCGTACGCCCTCGGCAACCGCCTCGACGCCGCCAAACTCCGCCTCGTGCGCGCCGCCCTGGACCACACCACCGACGGCACCGTCACCGACCTGCTCGCCACCCACCCGGTCAACCTGTCCCGCACCCACGCCCGCAAGGACGTCGCCGCCGCCCGCCACACCGACCCCGACAC